>JABIHN010000018.1 GCA_018649625.1 Fidelibacterota bacterium
ATTCATCTATACAGTCACACACACCTTCAGTCCAGTCTGTGACACCTGCATTTTCAGCATAACAATCATTGCCATAAGTCACTCCATTAGACCCGCAAACTGGTGCATCGATGGCAGGGCAAGCATCATCTTTATCTTCACACCCCCAAAAAGACAACCCAATAAATAGTAATAATGTGATGCGGTTAATCATATCTAAATCTACACATCATCCCACAAAAAAAACTCACTGAAAAAACTTGATGGGTATACTTTTATAAACCCCTATGCATCCTTGGGATGGGGGTGTGTCCACCAAAAGTGTGTCCACTTTTTGGATATAATAGGCTATGAAATGTCACGAGATACAAAGTATTCCTATCTCTTTCAGATTATTTCCTATAAGCTAAAAATAGAAGAGCCCCGTTATAAAACGAGGCTCTTCGTCAGAGATAGTTGGTATTTCTCAGTGTCGGGGTAGAGAGATTCGAACTCCCGATCTCCTGCTCCCAAAGCAGGCGCGTTAACCGGACTACGCTATACCCCGAAAAATCTTTGGGTGAGTGATGGGACTTGAACCCACAGCCTCCTGAACCACAATCAGGTGCTCTAACCAGTTGAGCTACACCCACCATACACCTTATTATCAAATTGAATTGATTTTAAGCTGCGAAAATTATAATCATTATTATGTGATACGAAGAGAAATAACACCTTATTATTAAATTTATTTTTTTGGCGTGATTTAGAATTCAATTTATGAATTCTAACAATTTGAATAAGAATCTATCAGATTGATAATTTATTTAATCTCAATCAATAGTAATTTCACCTATGCGACTTCTGTCCAGATATTTTATCAAGGAAATGTTACTTCCATTTATTTATTCTCTATTAATGATAACGTTTCTTTTATTTATAAATTTTCTCCTGAGAGCGATTGATCGATTTTTAGGAAAAGGCTTAGATGTGCTTACCATCCTAGAGTATTTGTTTTTAAATCTAGCATGGATTCTTGCACTGGCTGTCCCCATGGCCATTTTGCTTGCAACACTGATGACATTTGGCCGATTATCTGAAGATAATGAGATTAATGCATTGCGAGCTTCCGGTGTTGGCTTTTTATCAATTATTCGCGCACCATTGATGTTTGGAATCACTGTGGCACTGATGCTAATCTATTTTAATAATTATATTCTCCCAGATATGAATTTTCGCGCAAGGCTACTTTCTGGCGATATCTACCGAAAACGCCCAGGGATGAATATTGAACCTGGAATTTTTTTAGATAACCTACCAGATTATAGTATGATTGTTGGTGGAAAATCAGGTGAAATTATGACTGATGTTCGGATATTTTCTAAAGGGAATAAGGAATCTCAAACTAGTATTCATGCAAAAACAGGAACCCTTTCAACTTTAGCTGATGCGTTTTTATTGACTTTGTATGATGGTGAAATTCATGAATTAGAATCTAAAAATTTTTCAAATTACCGTCGTATCATTTTTGAAACCCATAATATAGTGATCCCGGCAGATGATATCTTGTTAAATCGCCGTGATTCATCAAACAGAACCGACCGAGAAATGACGGTTCCAATGATTCTGGATAAAGTTCGGAGCTATGAAAAACGAATCAAAGTAGTCAATAAAAGATTAGCCGGATCGTTTTATAGAACATTGGGAGATAGTATGTGGGTGAAATCAGTAGGTGAAGGGAAGCTTGCAATAAAAATAGCAAGTGATTCTATTAAAACTGATACCACATTAACCAAAGGGCAGCTGAATAAAAAAAATCGCCAACTCCGAAGTTTAGAACGTCAAGTCAAAAATGAGTTTGGCTTAATTACTAGCTATGAAAAAGGCCGAAATAAATATAAAGTAGAAATTCATAAAAAGTTTTCAATTCCTTTTGCCTGTATATTATTTGTTTTACTAGGAGCGCCTTTAGGTGTTATGGCAAAACGTGGAGGTTTTGCAATTAGTACGAGTTTGAGTTTTGGGTTCTTCTTGCTCTATTATGTCTTTTTGATTGGTGGTGAAGAAATGGCAGATAGAAATCAAGTTTCTGCAGTTGTGGGAATGTGGACACCAAATGCTATTCTTATGATAATTTCTCTTTATTTGACATTGCATACAGTGCGAGAAAGGGCCCCAGGTTCGTTAGTGTCATTTGTAAAAAAAAGGAAAAAGGTGATTACTGAAAATACTCTTTGAGAGTATTTGATTTATCGGGTTTGATGAACCTTACATTTTCGGATAGGTTCTGTTCCTATTTTAAATATTTCATTTTCAATTGGACATGCTGGAACAGGCGCATCTTTAGTCACAGAACAAATTTCTACATACTCAATACCTGCTGGTATATCAAATTTACTGACGGGGAAATCTAATGTATCATGGGCATCTCTCATAAATCTTGCCCACGTAGGAAGAGCTGCTTTTGAGCCATCTTGTCCTGGACCTAATGGAACTCGGAAGTCATCCACTCCAAACCAACACCCTGCAGTAATTTGTGGTGTAAACCCTACAAACCATGCATCACTCCATCCTTGTGTGGTTCCTGTTTTTCCTGCTGCAGGTCGATTGAATTTATATTTCCAACGAGCACTTCCACCGGTACCTCTGTCCATGACAGTTTGCATTAAACTTGTCATCAAATAGGCTGTTTCTTCACTCAAGACTTCTTTTTGCTGGGGAAAATATTCCTTTATCACATTTCCATATCGATCTTCTATTCTCGTGATGGCAAACGGTTGTGAATAAACGCCTTTATTTGCATAGGCAGCATACGCTGATACCATTTCAATGGGATAAACTTCTGAAGTTCCCAATGCCAAGGCATCTACAGCGCGAATGTCAGTACTTATTCCCATTCTTTGTGCAGTCCGTTTTACTTGCTCAGAAGGGGCAAAGTCCTCTTGGACCATTCGGACCGAAATTAAATTCATTGATTTACGTAATCCTTCTCTCAGGGTGGTGAGTCCACCAGTACTACCATCATAATTTTGTGGTTTCCATTTCACCCAAGTTCCATCCATATTTTGTACATTTAAAACCACAGGTTGGTTCAATAATTGCTCTGTAACAGGATAACCATTATTTAATGCAGTTGTGTAAACAAAGGGTTTAAACACAGATCCGGGCTGTCGTTTTGCTTGAACAGCTCGGTTAAATTGGTCATGATAATCAGGCCGTCCACCAATCATGGCAAGGATTCCGCCCGTTTTTGGATCTATGGCAACAAAAGCACATTGTACTAGCAATTTATCACGCAAATCTTTGTACAATTTTCCTTCACCTTTCATCATCATTTTCACAGTGTCTTCAGGATAAATTGTTAAATAAGCTAAATTTTCAAATTCTTCTCGATCATTGAAGATTCGTCGATTTAACCTGTCTTGATCTGCTCGAATGGACTGCATGATAGCATCTTCAGCAATTGTTTGTAGTCGAGAATCAAGCGTGGTATATATTTTGAGTCCATCCCGATAAATATTGATATCCAAAATTTCGTCTTCTTTTTCTAGAATACGTCTTACATGTTCAGTGAAATAGGGTGCAGACCCTCGTTTGGTAAATTCCTGAATAGACTCTAATGATTTTGCGCGATATTCTTCAAATTCACTTACATGTATAAAATCTTGATCTCGCAATAATCTGAGAACTGTATTTCGACGGCGGATGGCTCGTTCTGGATGATGAATAGGCGAATATCTAGCTGGAGAAGGGAGCAGCCCAACCAAAAGCGCAGATTCATCTATGGTGAGTTCCTTTGATTCTTTTCCAAAAAAACGTTTTGTAGCTGCTTCCACACCGTACGTACCATGTCCGAAGTGAACAGTATTTAAGTACATTTCAAGAATTTCACCTTTGGTATAAGTCCGCTCAATTTGGATGGCAGTGATGACTTCTTTTATTTTCCGAATAATACTATCTTCAAATCCCACAGATTTATAAAGATTTCGAGCTAACTGTTGCGTGATTGTAGAGAAACCTTGTCGATAACTCATAGATAAAGTATTAATCACGATTGCCCGTGCCACACTTCGAAGGGATAATCCCCAATGATCATAAAATTGGCGATCTTCGGAAGCAATTACCGCATTTTGCATATGGGTAGGAATTTTGTCCAATTCTACAAAAACACGTTTTTGAACAAATAATTCATTCAAAACTATTCCATCGGCAGAATATATCCGTGTAACTAAATCTGGATCATAATTTTCTAATTGTTCTAATGAAGGCAGATCTCTTGCTAAAAAATAAGAAATTCCTAAAATAAAGAGAATACCAAGTAAAATGATACCGAGACTATTCCGAATAATTCGGCCTACATGAATGGGCGAGGAAAGATTAAACATGAGAAAATTTACACCTTGCTCAGGGGTAGCTGAACAAGGTTTTTAAAAAATAAAGAGAAAAGGAAGAATGGTTTAATAGGATTAATTCTTCTTCCTGGGGTGAATCATATTCTCAGGTTGAACCAAGCGATCAAAATCTTCACCTGACATATACCCTAATTCGATAATCGTTTTTCGAAGTGTTGATTTATTCTTAAATGCTGTTTTTGCAACTTCTGCAGCTTTATCGTATCCAATATGTGGGTTAAGCGCTGTGACTAACATTAATGAATTATAAAGATTATGATCAATTCTTTCCTGGTTAGGCTCAATACCCACAATCGCATGTTCAGTAAAGGATTTACAGCCATCAGCCAATAAACGAATGGATTGTAAAATATTGTATGCTAAAACAGGGCGATATACATTTAATTCAAAATTTCCAGAAGCGCCAGCAATTGTAATCGTTGTATCATTTC
Organism: Fidelibacterota bacterium; assembly: GCA_018649625.1. Taxonomy (GTDB): domain Bacteria; phylum Fidelibacterota; class Marinisomatia; order Marinisomatales; family UBA1611. Next base: position 4,802 of record JABIHN010000018.1, read on the forward strand.
CCATAACTTGGGTACACAACATTGTAAGAGCTTCACATTGGGTTGGATTTACTTTACCAGGCATAATTGATGAACCCGGCTCATTTGCAGGAATGGATATTTCACCAATTCCTGATCTGGGACCGCTTGCCAACCAACGAATATCATTGGCAATTTTAAATAAAGATGTGGCGATTACTTTTAATGCACCCGACAATTCAACAATACTATCTTGTCCGCCTAAAGCTTCAAATTTATTATCTGCTGTTCTAAATGGAAGGCCTGTTAATTCAGCGATTTCGTTGGCAGCTGCTTCACCAAATCCTTCTACAGAGTTGATGCCAGTTCCAACAGCGGTTCCACCCATGGCCAACTCATAACAATTGTCTAATGCCTTATCTATACGGTTTAAACCGTGGTCTACCGCAGAAACATATCCGGAAAATTCTTGTCCCAAACTAAGAGGCGTCGCATCCTGTAAATGGGTTCGCCCTAATTTGATAACAGAAGAAAATGCTTTCGCTTTTTCATCCAATGCATCACGCAATCTTTTCATGGCAGGAATCAACTGTTGATGAATACTTTCTACAGCAGCAATATTGATTGCTGAAGGAAATGTATCATTGGTGGATTGGCTCATGTTAACGTGGTCATTTGGATGAATTGGATTTTTACTTCCCATTTCGCCCCCAAGCATTTCAATGGCACGATTCGCAATGACTTCATTGAAATTCATATTAGATTGCGTACCAGATCCTGTTTGCCAAACGACCAATGGAAAATGGTTATCTAATTTTCCTTCAATGACTTCATTTATGGCTGAATGAATGATTGATTTAGTTGAATCATCTAAATTGCCAAATTCATGATTGATTGTGGCGGCCGCTTTTTTTAAGATTCCGTAGGCACGAATAAATTCACGAGGGAAGCGTTCTCCACCGATTTTAAAATTTTCATAGGATCGCTGCGTTTGCGCGCCATAGTATTTATCAGATGGAACTTCGATTGGGCCTATACTATCTCGTTCTGTGCGCGTACTCATATTAGTTTACAATCCAGGTATCACCAGCATTTAAAAGATCTTGAACTTTAGCTAACCCTTTTGATTTTTTAGCTGCATCTATTTGGTCTACTAATTCCTGATTATATGTTGGTTTGTCAATACAATAAATAACGCCAATTGGTTCAGGCAACACAGGGCTCGAAGTCCAGTTTGCTATAATGTGTGCTAAATCCAAATTAGTTTCATCATGAATTAAAATATCATTTACACTATGTGTTTCCATATCCACAACTATGGCTTTAGATCCATCTAGTCTTATCCCTTTGGTATCTTTAGCAAATAACATAGGTTCACCATGTTTTAGTTCAATTACATTATCTAACTTTTCAGTGCCAGTATATTCTTCATATGCACCGTCATTGAAGATATTACAATTTTGATAAATCTCAATTAAAGATCCACCGTCATGTTGGTAGGAACGTTCGAGCATTTCAGCGAGATGTTTTTGCCAACGATCAATTGTTCGGGCTACAAATGTTGCTTGTGCGCCCAATGCCAATGATGGAGGGTTTAAAGGATAATCGATAGATCCAAATGGTGATGCTTTAGTTTTTTTCCCTTGTTCGGATGTAGGAGAATATTGCCCTTTTGTTAATCCATAAATTCGATTATTGAACATTAGAATATTGAGATCCATATTTCGTCGTAATGCATGCATAAAATGGTTCCCACCGATGGAAAGTCCATCTCCGTCTCCTGTTACTACCCAAACAGAAAGATCGGGGTTTGCAATTTTAACACCTGTGGCAATCGCAGGTGCACGACCATGAATTGAATGAAACCCGTAAGTATTCATGTAATATGGGAAACGACTTGAACATCCAATCCCTGAAACGAAAACAAAATCTTCACGTTTGCGACCAAACGTTGGCATTTTCTTTTGAGTTTGTGCTAGGATAGCATAATCACCACATCCAGGGCACCATCGTACCGCTTGATCTGATACAAAGTCTTTTTTAGTTAATGGAGGTGTTTGTACTTCAGTCATAATTTTAACCCAGTGTGTTTTTAACAGTTTCTATAATGCTTAATGCACTAATCGGACGACCACGGACAAGATTTAAACCTTGTGCATCAACAAGGTATTCTGCTCGAATTATTCGAAGAAATTGTCCTAGATTGATTTCTGGAACCAAAACATTTTTGAATCCAATAATAATTTCACCTAAATCTTTTGGTAGAGGACTAATCCATCTAATATGAGCATGAGATACTTTTAGTCCTTCTTCTTGTAAGGTTTCTACAGCAGATCGGCAAGAACCATAGGTTCCACCCCAACTAAGGACAAGCATATCACCATGATCTTCACCATAAACTTTTGTAGGTGCAATATCCTGTTGAATACGATTTACTTTTTCTTGTCTTATTTCAACCATCTTATGATGATTCTCAGGATCATAGGAAACATGTCCCGTATTTTCAGCTTTTTCTATACCACCTAAACGATGTTCTAATTCAGGTGTTCCAGGAATCGCCCATGGGCGTGAAAGCGTTTTTTCATCTCGTAGATAGGGTAAGTAATCTGTCTCACTATTTTTTTCATGAGCAAACTTTACATCAATATCTTCTAAATCATCCACATTTGGAATTTTCCAAGGCTCAGAACCATTCGCCAAATAGCCATCAGTAAGTAACATGACTGGTGTCATATATTTTAAAGCAATTCGACATGCTTCATATGCGGCAAAGAAACAATCTCCTGGTGTTTCTGCTGCAATAACTGGCATAGGCGCTTCACCATTTCGGCCATAAAGTGCTTGGTTTAAATCTGATTGTTCAGTTTTAGTAGGTAATCCTGTACTAGGACCTCCACGTTGAACATTAATGATTACCATTGGTAATTCTGTTATTATTCCCAATCCTAATGCTTCACCTTTTAAGGCAACACCAGGTCCAGATGTTGCAGTAATTGCAAGTTTACCGGCAAAAGCGGCACCTACCACAGATGACATACCAGCAATCTCATCTTCAGCTTGGAAAGTTTGAACTCCAAAATGTTTCCAAGTTGCTAAGGTATGAAGAATATCACTTGCTGGCGTAATGGGATAACCTCCATAAAACAATTCTAACCCTGATTTTTCAGATGCGGCCAATAAACCCAGAGATGTTGCAAGGTTTCCATTCATATTCCGATAGTTACCTTTAGGGAGGTTGGCTTTTTCTACTTTAAATCTTGTCATGAATAATTCAGTTGTATCTCCAAAATTGTACCCAGCATTCAATGCTTTAGTATTGGCGTCAATTATGGAATCTTTTCCTTTGAATTTTTTCTTTAACCAATCTTCTGTGGAATTTAAAGGGCGGTCATACATATAGAATAAAACACCTAAGGCGAAAAGATTTTTAGTTCTTCCAACCAATTTGGGTGGCATATCTAAACCTTCACAAGCTGCCGTTACCATTTTATTCATTTCAATTGGAATGATAGTGAAATAATCATCTAATGATCCATCTTCAAGTGGATTAGATTCATATCCAGCAAATTTCAAATTCTTTTTAGTGAAAGCATCAGTATTAATAATCATCGTGCCACCAGGAATTAATTCATTTCGATGGACTTTTAGTGCCGCAGGATTCATGGCAACCAGTACATCGGGTTTATCACCGGGAGTGTGAATGTCTTTTGATGAAAATTTAATTTGGAATGCACTGACTCCAGCTAATGATCCGGCGGGTGCACGAATCTCGGCAGGAAAGTCGGGCAACGTACTTAAGTCGTTACCTAAGATGGCCGTAGTTTCTGTAAAGCGTCCACCTGTTAATTGCATCCCATCACCGGAGTCTCCGGCAAATCGAATGACAGCTTCGTCAATTGTCTTGAATGTTTTACCCATGTAAGTTCGTATTTATTGGAAAGTTATTAATCTTGGTGAAGAATAAAAAATTCCAGGTTAGTAAAAATGATTATAATGTTTTTCAATATTTCGTAAAATCAGTACTTGAATTTACCAAGTTGATACAAAGGTGAAAAAGAAATTAATTCTCTTTCTTTATCAACAATATTTTAAGATTACACTCATAATTAAACGAAAATACTTATCAAATCTTATGGAAAATAAACACAAATATTCTTTTGGAATACGAATGCGATACCGCATTGATAATTTTATGGCAAAGGGTAGCTCCTCCATTTTTCTAGCCTTACTTGCACTGTTTATGTGTGGTTTTCTCGTCATGGTTATGGTTCGAATGATAGCAAATCTTTTTCTTCCAGATGAAACTTTAAGTAGTTGGATGGAGATTCCATGGCGTGTTTATGTTTCAGTAATGGAGGGTTCAGCGGCAGAAACTGATGGTGATAGTAATTGGCTCGCAAAGGTAACATCCATTGTTGGAGTCCTTGTTGGACTCATCCTTTTTTCAAGTATGGTTGCATTTATCACAAGTGTTTTTGAAGCAAAATTGGCCGAGTTACGGCGTGGAAGAAGTTTGGTTCTAGAAGAAAATCACACACTCATTCTAGGGTTCGGTGATCGTATTATTGAAATTATTCGTGAGCTTATTGAAGCAAATGAATCAGAGCCAGATGCTGCCATTGTAATTTTAGCCGATGATGATAAAGAAGAAATGGATAATATTATCCGCGATAATATTGATGATTTTATTTCAACACGTGTCATCACACGTTCCGGTGTGGTAACCAATATAAATAATTTGAAAAAGGTGAAGGCCGAAAATGCTAAATCCATTATCATCATGAATAGTGCAGCCAGTTGGAGACCTAAAGAAGACAGGAAGTTGGCAGATGCATTGGTATTAAAATCCATCATGTCTATTATTGCTGTTTGTGATGGTGAAAAACATCCGCCTATTGTGTGTGAAATTCATTCTGATAGAGATAGAGAGCTTGCCGAAAACATTTCCAATGGTACGGTAAAAGCTCTCAATGAAGTGAGTGTCCTATCTCGCATGATTGCTCAATTGGCCTTAAGTAGAAATGGCCTTTCAGTTGTGTATAGCGATATGGTTGGGTTTGATGGCAATGAATTTTATTTTTATCAACCGGAAGATGGCTGGGGTGGCCATTTGACTTTTGGCGAAAGTTCTAACCGATTTAAGAGTAGTACGCCCATGGGAATCCATAAGGCTGATGGAAAAATTTTATTAAATCCATCGCCTGAGATGCCTGTAACAGATGAAGATGAACTCATTGTATTTGCAGAAGATGATTCAACAATTTTCTACTTTAATCAACCTGTTTTTGAAGCTGAAATAAACGAGATACCCCAATCTAACATGAGTCTTAGAACTCAACGAGTTGCTCTTTTAAACTGGACGCCAAAAACTGACATTATCATGGAAAAACTGTGCAGTTATCTTCCACCAGGTTCGGAATTGTGTACCTATGTTACAGAAGTTAATAATGAGATGGATACAGTAAAGGAAACTCTTTTAAAGCAGTACCCTAATTTGACCATTTCAATTCTTCAAATGGATTTTAATGACCTAACTAAATTAAATGAAATTGATCCTAATAATTTTGATAGTTTATTGATATTATCTCCTGGGGGAGCCACTATCGAAGAGATGGATGCTTACGTAATTTCATTATTGATTCGTCTTCGACAAATTTTGAAAAATTCAGGATCAAATAAATGGCCAAAGCTCATTACAGAAGTAATGGATAGTGAAAATATTGATATTATTTTAAATAGTGGTGTAGAAGATTTTATGGTTTCAAACCAATTTGTATCTCAAATAATGGCTCAAGTCTCAGAAGAACCTTTAGCTTTGGATGTATATGATGACCTTTTTCAATCGGAAGGAAGTGAATTGTATATTAAACCTGTTTCCTATTACTTTTCATTTAATGGAAAAGAATCAATTACAGTAGCGTATGGAGAGTGTGTCCAAGCTGCCAAACTTCGGAATGAAGTTATTTTGGGTATTCAACTTCATTCGGAACAAAAGGATAAGGATAAAATGTTTGGAATATCTTTAATTCCCAATAAAAGCGATGTATTTACAATCACCCCAAATGATGGATTAATAGCTTTAGCGCAAGATGAATCGTAATTGTAAGTTATTTCTTTGAATGGAATTACTGGTATATTCTGTGCTATTTAAACAGACATAAAAAAAAATGAAAAAAGAAAAAGAAAATATAAGACTCACTTTGTTGAGTCACGGTTCCGGTTGAGCTTGTAAGATTGGTCCGGGGGACCTAGCCCAAGTTTTGGGTAATCTTAAAATGAAATCTCATGATTCTGTCATTGTAGGCTTTGATGGCGCAGATGATGCCGCCGTGGTGCGTCTAAATGATGGTACAATATTGGTTCAATCTGTAGACTTTTTCACACCAGTTGTAGATGATCCTTATCAATTTGGACAAATTGCTGCAGCAAATGCTTTGTCTGATATTTATGCAATGGGTGGAAAACCACTTTTTGCTTTAAATATTGTTGGTTTTCCTATTGACGATTTGCCAAAATCCGTTTTAACTGAAATATTACAAGGTGGTGCGGATAAAGCTGCTGAAGCAGGAATCCCTATTGTTGGAGGACATTCTGTGGATGATAAAGAACCCAAATATGGGATGGTTGTCACGGGAGAAGTAGAAGAATCAAAAATGTGGAGAAATTCTGGCGCTCAAGTTGGAGATGTCCTAATCTTAACTAAGCCATTAGGAACAGGTATTATTGCCACGGCCATTAAAAAGGGTGAAGCAAGTGAAGGTAGTATATCCGCAGCAATTGAGTCTATGGGATCGTTAAATAAAGATGCGGCTGATGCGTTAAACGATTTAGATGTACATGCTGTTACAGATGTGACTGGATTTGGATTGTTAGGGCATTTAAAAGAGTTGTGTGAAGCGAGCAATATTTCATCCAATATTTATTTTGATCAAATCGAATTTTTACCTGGGGTTCGTGAGCTAGCAGAATCGGGAATTATGCCGGGCGGAACTAAACGTAATTTAGATTTTGTGAAAGATTTTGTATTATTTAAATCAACATTAACACAGGTAGATCAATTTATGATTGCAGATGCTCAAACATCTGGCGGTCTATTAATATCGATATCTAAAAGCGATGCTAAAACATTTTTAAATATATTTAAAAATTCCGCAGCAGTCATTGGTGAAATTAGCCATCGTAATAATAAATTAATTTCTATTAATTGATTCTCCATTTAAATCCGACATAAATAGTCTTAATTAAATGTTTGATTGAAATTTCTTTTATTTGTAAAATAAAGGACTAATTAGGTCGTATATATGTTGAAAATCACGAGAAAAGTAGAATATGCACTCATAGCTTTAAGTCAAATGCAACTGAATGGAGATGAATCGTTGACATCTGTTAAGGAGATATCTCAACAAAATGATATACCTTATGAACTTCTAGCTAAAACGATGCAACTTCTTGCAAAGGCCGAAATTGTAGAAGCTGTTAAAGGTCCACAGGGTGGGTATCGTCTTAAAAAAGATCCTACTGATATTAAAATGACAACTTTTTTTGAAATCATTGAAGGTCCCATGGGATTTATGGATTGTTCATTTGATTCTAATTGTCACCAAATTAGATCCTGTTCTATCCGGACCCCTATTCAAAGAATTAATGATTCTATTCGAAACATGTTTAATAATATTTCACTTAACGATATCACGAGGACAACATGAGTCATTCTTTAAAACCTAAAGTTATTGATGTACTTAAACAATGCTTTGATCCAGAAATTCCGGTAGATCTTTGGAGCCTTGGCTTAATTTATTCTATAGAATTTGATGTAGTTGAAAAAGAGAAATCGGATGTAAATATCATTATGTCACTTACAACGCCAGGATGTAGTATGGGGCAACACATGGCAAATGATATTAAAGATAAGGTTTCAAGTATGGATGAAGTCAATGAAGTGAATGTGACTGTAACCTTTGACCCTCCGTGGAACCCTAAAATGATGAGCGATGAAGCTCGTAGTAAACTGGGATTTGACCCAACCCCTGTCCCAAAAACCGAACCGAAAATTGAAACGGAGTGGGAATAATGAGCGAAACGATACAAAATAAAAAAACGATTGAAGAACAACAGGAAAAATTTCAAAATGCTACTATCACAGTAACAGAGAGTGCAGTAAAAAGATTGAAATCGGTCATGACGTCTGATGGAAAAGAAAATCACATTTTGAGAATGTCCGTTGAAGGTGGGGGCTGCTCAGGTATGACATATAAAATGGATTTTGAAAATAAGAAAGGCGAATTTGATAAAGAATTCGAATCCAATGGTCTTACCATTGTTTGTGATTTGAAAAGTTGGCTCTATTTAAAAGATATTGAAGTGGATTATTCTGACGACTTATTGAATGGAGGGTTCAAAATACAGAATCCAAATGCAGAGAGAACTTGCGGTTGTGGTACAAGCTTTTCTGCATAATTACATTTTAAATAATTACAAAATATGAGCAACGAACAAAAAATTATAGATGATAATCTGAAAAAGGACTACGAATATGGTTTTGTCACAGATATTGAATCAGAGACTCTACCGCCTGGTCTTAATGAAAATGTAATTCGGATTATTTCCGCAAAAAAAGAAGAGCCGGAATGGCTATTAAATTGGCGATTAAAAGCTTATCGTCATTGGCTTAAAATGGAAGAACCAAAATGGTCAAAAGTAGTTTATCCCGAAATTGATTTTCAGGCAATTAGTTATTTTTCTGCACCTAAGAAAAAAGAGCTGGCGAGTTTAGATGAAGTAGATCCTGATTTGCTTGCCACCTATACAAAACTGGGAATTCCTTTAGAAGAACAAAAGATGCTTTCTGGTGTTGCCGTAGATGCTGTGTTTGATAGTGTATCCATAGCGACGACATTTAAAGAAGAGTTGAAAAAAGCAGGTGTTATTTTCGGTAGTTTTTCAGATGCCGTTAAAAATTATCCTGAATTAATTCAAAAATATTTAGGGTCTGTTGTCCCTTATACTGACAACTATTATGCCGCATTGAATTCAGCGGTTTTTACAGATGGCTCATTTGTGTATATCCCGAAAGGTGTTCGATGCCCAATGGAACTTTCAACGTATTTTAGAATCAATGAAGCTAATACGGGGCAATTTGAGCGTACTTTAATTATTGCAGATGAAGGGAGTTACGTTAGTTATTTAGAAGGGTGCACCGCACCTCAACGTGACGAAAATCAACTTCATGCTGCCGTAGTGGAATTGGTGGCTCATAAGGATGCTACCATCAAATATTCTACAGTTCAAAATTGGTATCCCGGACACCCTAAAACTGGTACTGGTGGAATTTATAATTTTGTTACAAAACGTGGAATCTGCTTAGAAGAAAATTCACGTATTTCTTGGACACAAGTTGAAACAGGATCAGCTGTTACTTGGAAATACCCATCTTGTATTTTAAAAGGTGATAATTCGGTGGGAGAGTTTTATTCCGTGGCCGTAACAAATAATTTTCAACAAGCGGATACCGGTACAAAAATGATTCATTTAGGAAAAAATACAAAAAGTACAATTATATCTAAAGGTATCTCAGCAGGAAAAGGTCAACAAACTTACCGAGGTGAAGTGAAAATCATGAAAGGAGCTGAGAATGCTCGGAATTTTTCTCAATGCGATTCAATTTTAATTGGTAATCAGTGTGGTGCCCATACATTTCCGTATATTGATGTTCGAAATCCATCGGCGAAAATGGAGCATGAAGCCACGACTTCTAATATCGGCGAAGATCAACTCTTTTACTGTAATCAACGTGGCATATCATCTGATGATGCTGTTTCAATGATTGTTAATGGATTTTGTAAAGATGTATTTAAAGAATTACCAATGGAATTTGCTGTAGAAGCAACCAAATTAATGGAAGTCAGTTTAGAAGGAAGTGTGGGATAAAATAATGTTAGAAATAAAAAATTTATATGGCGGTGTCGAAGGTAAGACCATTTTAAATGGAATTAATTTGTCTATTAAACCAGGTGAAATGCATGCTATCATGGGGCGAAATGGTTCAGGTAAAAGCACTTTGTCAAATATCATTACAGGTCGAGATGGATACATGGTTACAAAAGGTGATGTGCTTTTTAATGGAGAATCAATTTTAGATTGGTCCCCGGAAGCTCGGGCCTTGGCTGGAATCTTTATGTCATTTCAATATCCAGTTGTAATCCCAGGGGTAAACAATACCTACTTTTTAAAAGCAGCTTTAAACGCAAAACGGAAAAACGCGGGTAAAAAAGAACTGGACGCAGTAGGATTTCTAAAGCTTATCAAAGAGAAATTGAAAGAAGTTGATATGGATCCTAAATATCTTCAAAGAGCTGTGAATGATGGATTTTCGGGTGGGGAAAAGAAACGAAATGAAATTTTACAAATGCTAACATTGGAACCGAAACTAGCAATTTTGGATGAAACTGATTCTGGTCTGGACATTGATGCTTTAAAAATTGTAGCAGATGGAGTAAATAGATATAGAAACTCTAATCGGTCTTTTCTGGTGATTACTCATTACCAACGTCTTTTAAATTATATTGAACCTGATTTTGTTCATGTATTAATCGATGGGAAATTTGTGAAATCAGGCGGGAAAGAGTTAGCATTAGAATTGGAAGAAAAAGGGTACAATTGGCTGGAATAATGAGTTTCACATCTTTTCAAACTGAATTTGATAAAATGATGAGCCGGGATTATTTTTCCGATAAAGTTCATCCTATGAGAGAAGAAGCATTTTCTAAATTTATAGAGATGGGACTCCCAACTAAAAAATGGGAAGATTGGCGATTTACCAATTTATCGTCCATATCTGAACGGGAATTCAGAATCTCCGAAATTCAAGATGCACCTAATAGTGATATTGATATCTCTCAATACGATATAAATGATTTAGATACGATAGTTATTTATAATGGTCATTACCAAGAATCACTTTCATCAATGCCATCAGGTGTTCAATTGGTATCGGGATTGGAATACTTGAGCAAAACAAATTGGGAATTCAAATCACCCGAAACATCTCCATTTGATCTTTTAAATACCGCATTTATGGACAGTGGAATGTCTTTCATGGTTGATCAAAATGTAGTTGTAGAAAAACCCATTCGTATGCTTTTTATTTCTGCTGGTTTAGAGAGTCTTATGGTTACACCTAGAATTCATGTTGATTTAGGTGAGTCCAGTTCACTTACTTTTATTGAACATCATGTTGGAGATTCAACATCATTTTTTCAAAATGAATCCGTATTTATATCTTTAGGGCAAAATGCCCAATTAGATCATATTAGAATTCAGTCTAATTCTATTTCTACTTCAAATATTGCAAATATAAATGTGTGCCAAAATTCAGATAGTCAATATTATTTTTTCCAATATGCTGACGGGAGTCAATTAAATAGGCTCAATATTAAAACTAAACTCATAGGAGAAGGCGCAAATTGCGCAATTAATGGATTGGCATTATCCAATGGAACTCAACATTTAGATCATCACATTATTACAGATCATTTAGTTCCTAATTGTACCAGTTCACAAAATTTTAAATCGATTTTGCAAGATCAATCTTCCGGTGTTTTTAATGGGCGAACAATTGTATGGCAAAATGCACAAAAAACAGATTCAAATCAATCCAACAAGAATTTACTCCTTTCTAAAAATGCGCTCATGAATTCAAATCCACAATTGGAAATTTATGCGGATGATGTAAAATGTGCTCATGGATCTTCCACTGGTGCCTTGGGTGAAGATGCTCTTTTTTATCTTCGTTCCCGTGGTTTAAATGTGCTGTCAGCGAAAGCATTATTAGTTCGTGGTTTTGCTACTGAATTACTGGATAAGGTAAAGCATGGTGGAATTCGAGACTTTATCACAGATCGATTTGATTTATGGCTAATGGAGAACACGAAAGAATGACGGTTCGAGAAACATTAAATGAAATGAATGAATTATTTTCAATTTTCGATAATCCAAAAGACAAGTTTATCCAACTCATGGATATGGCAAAAGAATCGAAAGGATTAACTGAATCTGAAAAGACGGATGAGAATAAAATTTATGGTTGTACATCTCAAGCTTGGGTTGTTGCAGATCGTAGTGATCAGGAAACTTTTACTTTTAGGACTGAATCTGACGCAATGATTGTAAAAGGATTGCTTGTATTATTAGAAAACATATTCAATCAGCAACCTGTTAATGAAATTTTATCCGTAAATAGTGTCGATATATTAAACTCCATTGGATTGGATGGCGCAGTAACCAGCCAACGAACCAATGGTTTTTCCAGTGCAGTTGAAAAAATTCAAGGACTCGTGAAATGAACCAAGTTCCAAATGAATCGATTAGATTATTAAGGGATGTAGATGCCAATATGGTTCCTTCGGGCGATGAAGTCAAATTGCTTGCAGGGAATTTGGTGCGTGTTACTCAAGCTTTGGGCGGAAATTATACGATATTAATCAATGGGAATATGGTTCAGATTTCCGCAGAAAATGCAGATGCTCTCGGATTTGAAATTGAAAAAGAGTCAGATGAAAGCACACCAAAAGGAAATCTTGAGCAACAGGTTTGGGATCAGCTTAAAACATGTTACGATCCGGAAATCCCCATCAATATTGTGGAGTTGGGACTTATTTATGGTTTAGATATTTCTGAATTAGATGAAGGTAAATTAGTTAATATAAAAATGACTCTTACTGCACCAGGTTGCGGTATGGGTCCCATGATTGGTGAAGAAGCAAATCGAAAAGTGAAAGCTTTGTCAGATGTTGAAGATGTTTTAGTCGAGTTAGTTTGGGAGCCGCAATGGAATCGGGATATGATGAGTGAAGCTGCTCAATTAGAACTGGGAATGTTTTGATTTTCCTGCCACAAAGAACATCAAGAAGCGCAAAATCCTTAAATAAAATTCTTAGCGATTTTTCGCGACCTTAGCGGCTAATTATAATGAATTTTTCAGCAAAAGAAGTCAAAAAAGATTTCCCCATTTTTAAAGACTCTAATTTAGTCTATTTGGATAATGCGGCAACAACACAAAAACCCCAAGCTGTTTTAGATGCGGTTGAATCCCTTTATAAAGAAGCTAATGCCAATGTGCATCGAGCTCTTTATTCACTCGGAAGCGATGCCACGGAACGATTTGAAAATTCACGTAAAAAGGTTGCCAACTTTATTGGTGCACCTTCAAAGGAAATTATATTTACCAGTGGTACAACAGAATCAATTAATCTTTTGGCTCGCACGCTTGGAGACACATTAAATTCCGGTGATGAGATTCTAATTTCTGAAATGGAACATCATTCTAATATTGTTCCTTGGCAAATGGCTGCAAAGCGAACCGGTGCTTCTTTAAAATATATACCAATTACAGAATCAGGTGAATTGGAATTGGAAAATGCTGATTTTAATATCAAGACAAAAATTGTTTCTCTTACTCATATGTCAAATGTTTTAGGGACAATTAATCCTATTGAAGAATTATCTAAAAGAGCACACGAAGTTGGAGCAATCATGATTGTGGATGGAGCCCAAGGCGTTCCTCATATGGCTGTAAATGTAAAAGATTTAGGATGTGATTTTTATGCCTTTTCAGGACATAAAATGCTAGCACCCACAGGCATTGGTGTTCTCTGGGGAAAAACCGAACACTTGGAAGAAATGGATCCTTTTATGGGTGGCGGTGAAATGATTGATATAGTTAGTATGGAGTCTTCCACATGGAATGAAATTCCCTATAAATTTGAAGCTGGGACACCAAATTTTGCACAAGCGGTTGGTTTGGGGGCTGCGATTGACTATTTAGAGAAAATTGGAATGGATGAAATTCAAAATCATGAAAAAGTTATTACACAATATGCTTATAACGCTTTAAATCAAATTGGTGGTTTAAAAATCTATGGTTCTGCTAAAGAGCGGGGTGGTGTTATCAGTTTTAATGTGGATGGGATTCATCCTTACGATCTTGCTCAATTTTTAAACGAAGATAATATTGCGATACGTGTAGGGCATCATTGCGCACAACCACTTCTTAAAACCCTCGGAGAGACAGCTACGGCGAGAATGAGTTTTTATATCTATAATGATGAATTGGATGTGGATAAGTTCTGTGCATCATTGGAAACAATTAAAGGATATTTTTAATGAATTTGTTTTTCCAGAGATTGCGAAGTAATTATTTTGGAGTCCTATTTTACTGGAGGTCGGCTCTGGGACCGGCATGACAACATAATTTTATGAAAACAATTTTATTAGATGATTTTTTAGATGATGGAATTATCCGCGAGAAATCATTTCGACAAATGGTAGAAGATTATGATTTCAATCAGTATGAAAATGAAAAAGTCATTATAAAAGGGTGTGCCAGCGTGGTAGTTCCCACATGGGCGTATTTGATGTTAACTGCACAATTGGCACTTGTTGCTGATAAAATCTATTATGGTGAACCACGATATGCCGTAAAAATATTTGATGGAAAAAATATTTAAAATGTTGGAGATAAATAGAATATGAAAAACCGTGTAAGTTGGGAAAAATATTTTATGAATATTGCAACAGAAGTTGCAACACGATCCACTTGCGATCGGAAGCATGTTGGGGCTGTCATTGTTCGAGAAAAGACCATTTTATCCACAGGGTATAATGGGAGTATTAAGGGGCTTGCTCATTGTGATGAAGCGGGACATGAAATGGTGGATGGGCATTGTATTCGAACCACTCATGCAGAAGCAAATGCAATTGCTCAGGCAGCAAAAAATGGTGTTGGAATTAAAGATTCAGAAATTTACGTGACTGCTTCACCTTGTTATAATTGTTTTAAGCTTATTGCTAATTCAGGAATAATTACTATTTACTATGATGAATTTTATCGGGATGATCGAATAATCAATCATGCGAAAGAAGCGGGCATTGAATTGATATCTTTAAATTAAATTGGTTTTAATTATTTTTTAAATTAAGTATTTCATTCTTTGCAGTGAAAGGGATTAATAGCCTAAACTTTGGGGTGAATCCATTTATCCCAATTCTACTTCTCTTTTCCTTCATTTCTGCTGAGATTTATGATGTTTCTATTTCCGAAAATGATACCGCCAGCTATAACTATGCGGATTTCCGGATGTGGGTGGATGATTCCACCGACACACTCCGGGGCATATACTGGTTTATGCATCCCAACAATGGCGATTCCCGTAATATTGTAACCGATTCGGCTTACCAAGCATTGGCCAGCGGTCAAAATTTCGCCCTCATGGGCGCTCATATTTTTAACATGCACATGAATACGGGCATTGGCGATGCAGTAATCGCAGCCATGGATTCTTTTGCTGTTTTGTTCCGCCACGATGAATTAGAATTTGTTCCCTTTTTCATCAACGGTTATTCTTGGGGTGGCCAATTCGCTTATCATTTCACCAAATGGATCCCTGAACGGATTGTTGGGTTCATCACTCAAAAAGGTGGATACCACAATGCCGATCCGGCTGGAGATGCAATTGAAGTTCCAGGACTTATGTTTGTCGGTGAAAATGACCTGCCTTATCGCATCGAAAATTTAACCGGCATCTTTTTAGATCATCGTCCATTGGACGCAAAATGGATTCTGGCCATGGAACAAGACGCGGGACATTCCCAAATTACAGACCATTCTTTTTTGGACTCATTTTTCAATACTGTAACGGATCTTCGTCTTCCGGATTCTATGGATGTATTCCAACCCATTATTTTGAATTCACTTACCGATTCAGTGGGCTGGTTTGGGGATCAAGATACATGGAATATAGGTTCTTTTGAATGTTATAATGGTATTATCGATTCATCATCTTGGTTCCCATCTAGAAATGTTGGGGAACGGTGGCAGAATTTTGTTTCGGAAGGAATGGTGATAGATATAAGTGATTGCGAAAATCAAATTTGGTACATTTCTCCAACGGGTTCAGATTCTACTGGAGACGGTTCGGAGCAATATCCATTTGCCACAATACAGCATGGAATTGATTTATCGGATAATGGAGATACAGTCTTAGTATATCCAGGCATCTTTGATGAACCAATTGACTTTTTGGAAAAAAGCATAGTTATTGGTTCATTATATATATTGGAAGAAAATGAAAATTATATTGACGAAACTATTTTGTCAAATTCGGTAAATATTATTTTAGCATTAGATTCAGAATTAAATGGGTTCACTTTTTTAAACATTGATTTATATTTAGAAGGTGGACCACAGGCCGTAATTTATATTGAAAATGCTTCTCCAAAAATTATAAATAATCGATTTGACAATCTGTATTTATTCCAATCTGTTGAGTCGGCTATTATCTATTGTGAGAGTTCAAATGCATTAATTATGAATAATGAATTCATAAATGGTACTATTGGAAATGGTGATGTATTAGGGGGATATATTTTGAGTAAGAACTCAAGCGTTACTATTAAAAATAATCGATTTGATAATGGGTATGTAGGATTTGCAGAACCGGCAGGATTTATTGTATCTGTTAATTCGGAAAATATTATTGAATCAAATATCATGAATAATCCATCTATGGGTTATTGCTATACATGTGCTGCTATTACTATTCTTGATAGTAGTGATTGTATAATTCGTAATAATTTAATTTTAAACGCAATCGGTGATGGATATGGTGCAGTAGTTGCAAGTCACAGTCAATATGTATCGTATAATAATACTTTTGTAGCGAATAGCTTTGGGTATGCAAATTTATTTAGCGATGGAATAGTGATAAACGATATAAATTATGGGTCAAGCAATACATTTTATTTAGATGAAAGCTCAACAATTCAAGTGTCTTATAGCGATATTCAAGGTGGCTGGGCAGGCATAGGAAACATAAACTCAGATCCTCTTTTTATTAATCCAGATAGTGGAAATTTTAATTTGCTAGAAAGCTCTCACTGTATAGATGCTGGTACACCATTCTTCGCTTGGGATGGGGATACTTTAATTAATATGATGGAAGATGAGTACAATGGGAACACCCCGGACATGGGTGCTTTTGAATCTCCCTATACGGCAACTGTGTCCATCGATGATGAAATTATCCCAACGGAATTTGTACTTCATCAACCTTACCCTAACCCATTCAACCATACCACAACCATTCGGTTTGATTTGATAGAGACACGTATTTCGACAGAGCTCAATAACAATGTGTCTTTACATATTTTTGATATAACCGGTCGCTTGGTGGAAACGATGTTGAACGGAAAAATAGAATCGGGAAATCACGAAATAAAATGGAATGCAACTCAATTTTCAAGTGGGATTTATTTTGTTGAATTGGTTTCCGGGCAAAATCGTTCCGTACAAAAGTTGGTTTTGCTAAAGTAAAAAGTGGTTGAATTGTAAAATGGATGAATCTCATTTAAAGCAAGTTCTTACTCAAATAGACGGTATGGGATACAAATCTTATAAAGAGATTCAAGGGAAATATATATATAAGGATTTTGAACTTTTCATAGATCATGTTCAAGGCGACCCTTTTGCTCATCCTTCAAAAATTCGTCTACGAGTTCAACAAAAAATCGCAAAAATCCCAGATAATCTTTGGGTGAATTCAACCAGGAAATTAGCATTGGAAGATTTTATGGCTCGTAATGTTCGAGAAGCTATTCATTCAATAAATACACAAAAAAAAGGATCGGGAAAAAGTGGTTTAATTTTCATTGACGCTGGAAATCAAGAAGTTATAGAACGAACTGCATTTGTCATTACAAAAGATTGGATTGAAGCGCGTATTCAAGTTGGCCTTCCAGCCAATGGTAGAACAATTTTGGGACTAGAAGCAATCAAAATACTATGTAATAAAATTCCGAAAATTATTGAACAATCTTTTAAATGGAAAAATTTAGACCAAAATACCTGCATTCAATTTGTGGATTGTATTGAGAATCAAGAACACCTTCGTAATCAGTTGGTATTACAAGGATTAGTAGCATTTATTGCTAATGGTTCTATTTTACCTAGAGCATCTGGTATTAGTAATCGACCTTTAAACAGTGAAAATGTTATTGAATTTCAATCACCGAAATCACTTGAAACATCATTTGAATTGAAAAATCCACTCTCTGATGGTAAAACTGTTATTCATGGAATGGGCATTCCAAAAGGTGTCATTTTAATTGTTGGGGGCGGATATCACGGCAAATCTACTTTATTAAAAGCATTGGAGAGATGCGTTTATCCTCACGTTCCGGGAGATGGACGAGAGTATGTTATTACAAATCCGGATGCTGTAAAAATTCGAGCTGAAGATGGGCGCCGAATTGAAAAAGTGAATATTGATTCCTTCATCACCAATCTGCCCCAAGGTGTCAGAACAGATTCATTTTGTACTGATGATGCAAGCGGGAGTACAAGTCAAGCTGCAAACATAATTGAAGCGATAGAAGTTGGTTGCAATTTTCTTTTATTGGATGAAGATACATCTGCTGCAAATTTTATGATTCGAGATGCACGGATGCAACAATTAGTTCAAATTAATGATGAACCTATTACTCCTTTTGTGGATCGTATTAGAGAACTATATGAAGTTCAAAATGTGTCTACAATTTTAGTCATGGGAGGGTCCGGTGATTATTTTGATGTAGCTGATACTGTGATTAAAATGAAGGATTATTTGCCATATGACGTGAGTACAGAAACAAAAATGATTGTGAAAGCTTATCCAAGTAAAAGACAAGTTGAATCTATCAAACCGATAGAAACAAATGCTGTACGAATTCCATCATCTACATGTTTCAAAGCGAGACGTGGTACAAAAGAAGTGAAGATTGATACGCAAGGAAATGATAAAATTATTTATGGAAATGAGACCATTGACCTTCGATTTGTGGATCAATTGGTAGAAAATAGCCAGATTCGTGCAGTTGGGCATGCGATTTATTTGGCTTCTCAGTTCATGATGCGAGATTGTGAGACTTTAAAAGAAATTATAAAAGGTTTAGATGATTATTTTGATAAAAACGGTCTAGATTCTCTAGACCCATTTTATGAAAAAGAAAAACATCCTGGGAATTTTTCTAGACCTCGTAAATATGAAATTGCAGCAACCATCAATCGAATGAGAACTTTAACAATAAATTAAAAATGATTGGAGTCTTTAATTTTTTACTTTTCACTGAAATTATTATGATGAATACTAATGGATAATCCTGCTTTAACAATTGGTCTTGCCATGGCTCTTGGCATGATTTCTCAAGTAACCGCTCGCCACATTCGGCTTCCAGGAATTGTGGTTCTTCTTGGTGCTGGTTTTTTATTTGGCCCAGATGGATTAAATTGGGTTCGGACTGGTTCATTGGGGCCATCTTTGCATATCATTGTGGGATTTGCTGTTGCTGTTATATTATTTGAAGGAGGTATGAATCTTCGTTTTAGCCGTATCAAACGAGAACAAAATACGATTCAAGGTCTTATTACTTTAGGCGCATTCATTACTTTTTTAGGTGGAACTTTGGCGTCTCTATTTTTTCTAGGTTGGGATTTGAGAACATCCATTTTATTTGGTACTATAATTATTGTCACAGGTCCAACTGTGATTTCGCCCTTATTAAAAAGAGTACGAATCCATCATGGTGTTAGCACTGTTTTAGAAGCAGAAGGTATCCTATTAGATGCTATTGGTGCAATTGTTGCAGTAGTAGCCTTAGAAATTGCCATTAGCCCGTCAGGCCTTTCATTTATTAAAGGGCTCTTCCATATTGTATCGCGACTTGCAGTAGGTGCCACCCTAGGGTTAATAGGTGGTGGGGTTTTAATGCTTTTATTTCGAATTCGAAAACTCATTCCCGAAGGATTGGAGAATGTATTTATTTTAAGTTGGGTATTTGCACTTTTTCAAATTTCCAATACGGTTAGTCCCGAAAGTGGTATTGCAGCTGTCACTGTTGCAGGAATGACATTGGGAAATTCTAAAATATATATCCATCGAGAGTTATTAGAATTCAAAGAGCAATTAACTGTACTCATGATTGGAATGCTCTTTATTATTCTTGCTGCAGACGTTCGAATTTCTGACATCCAACTTTTAGGATGGCAAGGCGTTTGGACGGTTCTTTTTCTTATGTTCATCATAAGACCGTTATCCGTGTTTTTGTCCACAGGTAAAACAGACTTAGAAAGGCGACATAAATTACTTTTGTCATGGATAGCTCCACGTGGAATTGTTGCGGCGGCTGTAGCATCTTTATTTGCATTTGAATTGAATTTACATGGGTATGATGGAAGCCAACTTCGTGCGTTGGTATTTTTACTGATAATAATGACAGTACTCGCTGCTGGATTAACAGGTGGTTGGGTTGCATCTATATTAGATTTAAGAAGAAAAAGTGAATCTGGCTGGATTATTTTAGGGGCTCATGAAGTAGCTAGGCTCCTGGCGCGATTACTGAAACAAGGTGGAAATGAAGTTATTTGTATTGATGAGAACCCAAAATCCTGTCGTTTAGCTGAGAATGAAGGAATTAAAGTGTTTTATGGAAATGCTCTAGGAGACCGGACATTACAGCGTGCAGAACCGGATAGCCGGAAGGGAATTATAGCGCTGAGTGGAAATGAAGAAGTGAATTTTATTTTTTCTCAACGGGTTAAGCATTACCGAAAAGAAATGATTATTTTGACTGGTATAAAAATAAATGATGAAGGAATTACATCAAAAATGATTGCTGATACAGGTGGACGTATTCCATTTGGAAGAGCTGTTGACATAGATATGTGGTCAATTTGGATTCGAAAAGGTTTAACAAAATATTCATCTTATAAAGTGGGAGAAAACACGAATATTGATTTTTCAGATGAAACAATTATTGGATTACTTTTACCTTTAGTATCAATTCGTAACAATTCAACAAGTCCAATTGACGATTATTTTAAGATTAAATCAGGCGATATAATCACTTTTTTAATCAATACTCAAAAAGAAGAAGATGCAAATGAGTGGTTAAAGGAAAAAGGATTTAAATCGGGACCTGTTGCAAGACCTGGATTATCACTCTTTTAATTACTCACTTATTACAAGAATAATGGGTGGGGTATAATCCATTAAGAGGTAAGTAAGGTTAATGAATCATACCCCGGTCTCTACAAACCAAACGTACACAAACCGATACGTATTATTAAATATACGTTTTAGTAGATTTTCTCCTTAACGTAATTTTTACCATAGTGAGCCATGTCACAATCGCGTTTTGCCGAAAATTTAGGATAATACACTATATAATTATTATGAAAAATAGCAATTTGCTTTGAGTTGAATGGCAAAATAGTAATAATGAACCACTTATTTAAATTCATTCTCTTATTTGCATAGAAGAAAATATTTATTAGTTTCCCGCCCTTAATCGTCCTACAAACACTAATAATACATACTTTTAGAAAAGACGATTTGATTTTTTATTAATCTTAACAACAAGGATATAACAATGTCTAAAACAAATACACTAGCCGATCAAATTAAAGGTCACTTCGCTGAATTCACCGATAATCATGATAAGAACATGAACGGAAACAAAGCAGCAGGTAGCCGAGCTCGTAAAGCTGTTGGCGAAATTAAGAAACTTGTAACTGATTATCGTAAATCTTCAGTTGCTGGTGAGTAATTAGTTCAATCACTGATTGACTAATAAAAGCCCTCGCATTTTGGTATGTGGGGGCTTTTTATTTTTAAGCTCAATGAAAGATGTTTAAATATCCAAATTTTTTAATATTACAAAATAAATTATTCTTAATTACGATTCCTCGTATTGTTGTAACGGCATTTGTTATTCTTCAAGCGCTTGGTATGTTGGTTTACTCCGGAGGTAGTCTTCATAATAAGACTGCTGTTGGATATTCATTTACCCGAAATTTCTTTTCAGATTTAGGTCTTAATCGTGCATATAATGGAGATTTAAATTTTTTGTCGATGGCACTTTTTACAATTAGCCTAATATTTGTAGGCTTGGCTTTTATGTTTTACTATTCTGCAATATTACAGTTTTTTAAAAAAGATTTAATAAATTATAGACTTTCTATTGTTGGATCTATTTTCGCTATTGGAGGGAGTATCGCATTAATCGGTACGGGAGTTACACCAGCCGATTTAGTTTTGGATATTCACATTTTTTTTGCGAATAGTATTTTTAAATGTTTTATGGTTACATCGTTTTGTTACACCATCGTAATTTATCGTTCAAATATTCTTGAGAAAAAATATGCATTGGGGTATGGGATATTTTTTCTATTAATTACATTATATGTGGGTGTTTTAGAGTTTGCTCCACCGGCAAGATTAAGTGAAACGTCACTTATGTTTCAGGTTGTGACTCAAAAGTTAATTGTCCTGACATTTTGCTTATCTATCGTTTATCAGACATTTGGATTTTCTAAATCGTCAATTTTTGACTGATTTAATTATTTAGTTTGGTTAGAATGCTCGGGGTCATCAGGATCTAAAAATCGAATTTTTTGAATTGTTTTATAATTTGCCCAATTAAAATTATCATGGGTTATTGTTTCAACCTTGTGTCCATTTTTATGAATGAAAATTTTATTTTTTGTCAGATTTGAATTTTCAATAGTCATATCCGAAAGTTGATCATATAATTGTATCATTGCTTGTTCACTTTTGAGTATGGAATTTTTTTCATCCTTTCCCAATATTTTCAAATATGGATGTTTAGAAATACTTTTGTATTTTATATTCAAATCAAATATTTGCTTAATATCATCTTGAGTATATCCTAAATATTTTTCAAAAGCATCAGCACCATTCATGTTTGTAAACTTTCGTCCTACGGCATCAGATTTAATATAGACTTGGCTTTCAATGATAAAATGAAAGTCTTTATTATTAGGCTCCTTTACACCTTTTTTCACCAATCCTTTTTCCAATGCATAGCGAGTTAAATTGACAGCATCATGAATCTCTAATTTATCCATAATATTTTGTCGATGTTTATTTACAGTTCTCTCACTAATAAATAATTGTTCAGAAATATTTTTGGAGCTATTGCCATTAGCCAAATGAATGAGAACTTGCTTTTCTCGTGGAGATAATGATTCTAATTTAGATTCATTCTGATTTCCTCCATTTAACTTATCTCTTGCAGCCTTAAGTACAATGTCTGCAATAGAAGGGCTAAAAAATGTTTTTCCTGCATGAACATCACGAACAGCATCAATTAAAGTATTGGTATCGCTTTGTTTCAATAGGTATCCGTGTACACCAGATTTAATTGCGCTTAAAACGTAAGCTTCATCAGAATACATAGATAATAAAATGATTTTAATATTATCTAGTTGTTTTAGAACTTTTTTTGCTACATCTAATCCATTTATTTTAGGCATACTGATATCTAAAAGAGCAACATCAGGTTTTAAGTCTAAAATTAGTTTTATGGCATCCATTCCATTTTCAGCTTCACTGATTACATGGATATCATCTTGGCTTTCTAATATCATTTTTAATCCGCTACGAACAACGCCATGATCATCAGCAATAAACACTTTAATAGTTTTTTTAGTCATATAATTAGTTTCATTTATATTGGTATGCTTACAAGAATGGTGACACCTTGTCCGAAATTTGAAATAATTTCAAATGTTCCCTTTACATTATTAACCCGTTCTTTCATTCCAAGGATTCCTAATCCGGAGATTGGAGTTGGAATAATTTTTCCAGTTTCAAATCCTTTACCATCATCTTGGATTTTGAGTTGAATTGAATCAGTATCGAAAAGTAGCGAAACATTTATTTCATTGGCATCTGAATGCTTTGCTGCATTGGTTAATCCTTCTTGAAATATACGATATAGACTTGTGCGTATCTCACTGTTTTCAATTTGAATAGACTCAGCATTAATATTAATAGGTATTTTTGTCATGGTGGAAAAAGATCTACCATGCGCTTCCATAGCTGGAATTAATCCTAAGTCATCTAAAATGGATGGTCGTAGGTTAAATGAGAATTGATGTATTGTTTCGATTGCCTCGGACATTACAGCTTGGCACGTTCTGATATTATTTTCTAATTCTGAATCATGACTTTTTTGATTTTGTACTATATGTTGAAGGTTAATATTAACTGCGGCTAAAGATTGTCCGATTTCATCGTGCAGCTCCCGACTTAGTTTTGTTCTTTCATCTTCTTGCGCTTGAATGAGTGCACTAGATAATGAACGAATTGCTTTTGTTCTGTTAATAATTTGGATCTCCAACTTTTCTTTCATCTCTTTAGTTTCCATATGATATTCAATAAATTCATTAAATGCCACGATGGTTACAATTCCAGTAAATAAAAGAAAACCAAATACGTTAAAATGTTGAAAACTGAAAAACATAATACTGGAAAATATATCAATTCCTAAAAATATAAATAATATAATCATTCCAAAAAACAGACTCCCAACCACAGTCCCAGTATAAAGCTTAATGTGTGTTAATTGCAATTTGGAAGACGCCATTTTTTGTTTGAATTCACGGGATATTTGGTAGGTCAAAAATGACATTGGAATAATAATTGTGAATTGCCATACTCGTAGTAAATCATTAATAAAAGAGATTGGCGCAATAAGAGTACATATAGAAATAATCAAATAGAATATCAATATTATCTTGTAAGGATTTTTTATTTGATTAAATAGAAGTCTTTGAATAAAACCAATAAAGAAAAAAGATGATATAAATATGGAAAAATATTCCATTCGGAATGAAAACAATCCCCATTCTTGAATGATAGTTAAGTAATCAACACGACTTAAGTTATATCCTGCAATTGCGAAAGCCCATCCAGTGAAATAAAGATAATTTGTTTTATTTGGAATACGTAAAAACATATATAGCCAAAACGTTCCTATATTTACATAAAACCAAACTAATCCATATTGATATAAACGTAAGGAGCGATTATTTAAATTTTTTAGAGAAGTTATCAGGTAAGGATTAGAATAATACATTCCTGTTCCCAAAAAATCGCGACTTCCTATTATGTGGATTACTAAATTATTTTCACCATCAATCAAGTTTTGGTTTGGAATGGGAATGTAAAGCCCTTTTCCTCTTTTAGGCTTAATAAGCTTTCCATTTTTAATTCCATAATTATGTTCTTCAACTAAGACGCCATTAAAAAATATTTGCCAATTATAGGCGATACCAACTAGACCAATACCTATACCTTCATTTACATTGGCTTGAGCAGAATCTAAAATGATTGGGAATATAAAAGTAAATGATTCTGCAGGCCCAGCTTTCAGAGATAAAAATTTGTGTTCAGGTTTATTTGGTAAATCTAAATTTCTAATTGACAGTGATCTTTTTCCATCTAGTGAGCCCGGAATATGAGTCCACTCTGAATCAAAGACTGGAACTTTGTGGATCCACTCAGAAGAAAAACCTTCATGAATAAATACATCCAACTTTGAAAGATTAATTGATTCAAATCCATCACCAAAGCAGGGTAGAACAAACAGGAAATAGATAGTGAATATTTTTATATATGATAGATGGAATATTTTAACCATCTCTTAAATTAGGGGAAAAAGAAAAGAATAACTATAGTTCCAAATACAATTTTATTTAAAAAATAATTGATATTTTTTGAAAAAGAGTAACATTATTATTTCAATAAATTCGCTAAGTAATAATACTTAGTGATAATTACGTAATTCACCTTATTGTTTATAATGATAGGGGCAATCTAATTTTAAGCCATCCAATACAGTAATTGATATGGTACATTGTGTTGGAACTCAAGACACGTTGGTGTTCGAATATTTTTTTTGTGTTTAGAAATACCCGCTAATTAGCGTGGTTATTTCTCCTCAAGGCAGGGGGAAACGAAAGTTTCCCCCATTTTTTTATATAAATGAAATCAATTCATTATTGGATCAAAAAAATAATTGTTCTGAATCTTTCAGTCGTGAATCTTTTGACTTAAATTTGTTATAACGCAAATTATGATCCATCATTCAAATCTTTCTCATACATTTTTTCCAAATATATCTGAACAATGTCGGTTAGAAATCTTAGCCGATTTAAACTCAAATATAACAAAGGCTGAAAAATCTCATTTCATTAATAGAAGATGGGAAAATTTGTACCTTCATCCAAATGATGTAAAAGGTGTAAAATCAATTTTTCAAATTGCATCCAAACTTGCAAAAAATATTTACGGAAAATCTTTGATAGTTCCACATCAAGGATATGGTATTTCTTTTGATGAATTCTGGTTTAATGTTGCAAAGCCTGGAGAAGAAACAGGCTGGCATAATCATAAAAAAAACGCAGTGGTTTCGGGCGTATATTATTTAGATATCCCTATAGATTCAGGAGATATTCAATTTCGTAAAAAAGAGAAAGATGAATGGGTATATTGGACAGAACAGTCAAAAACAGGGAAAATGATTCTATTTGATTCAAAATTAGAACATTCAGTTTCAAAAAATAAGAGTGGTAGAAATCGAATTTCTATAGCATTTAATCTCTATGCGTTGCCTTTAAAAATTGAAATTGATTCAAATCAGTATTCACTTAATAAATTCTTTTCTTGAATAGGTATAGGGAATAATACATGAAATATTTTTTATTATTTTTAGGATTAATAAGTCAATTTATTTTGGCGAATGAATTTTCACAAAGCACTTTAGTATCCACAGAGCTTACGGCATATAATTATTATCCGGATATTGAAGTTGATGAATCTGGAACTATCTATATTGTTTGGGTAAATAGCCATCAAGGTGGCGATGTACATTTTGCAATGTCCAATGATCATGGCCAAACATTCACTCATTTATCAAGGGTGAATCACGTTCTAAACCAAGCAACCACCATTGGGTTCAGTGGACCGCAAATTGAAGTCCTAAATGATACAATTCATGTTCTTTGGACGGATCAACGTTCAGGATATTCTCACACATCGGCATATTATGCTAGATCCATAGATCAGGGGATCTCTTGGGAAGAATCTCAAATTGGGCACCCAAATGGTGTCAATTTCTATCCAGAACTTATGATAGACTCAGAAGGGATTATTCATGCATCATTTCATTATTATCAATCTGGATCATTTGATTATCATCATATCGCACATACATTTTCTTCTGATGGTGGGGAAACATGGTCAGAATATTCGAATGTTAGCGATTATGAAATCGGTGAACCTTGTGATTGTTGCCCGATTGAACTACATGAGTTGCCTAATGGGAAAATTATTCATGGCTTCAGAAATAATAATGAAAATATTCGGGATATGTTTTCCACTGAATGGAAATCTGAAGATTCAACTTGGATTAATTTAGCGCCCTTATCTTATGATAACTATTTTGTGGATTTTTGTCCATCTAGTGGGCCAAGCATGGTTAGTTTAGATTCTACAGTTGCCATGGCATATATGGCCGGGCTGAATGGAGATACGAGAGTTTTTTTATCATTATCTGATGATTTAGGTGACACTTTTTCTGTGAATATTCCATTAGAAATCTCAGGACAAACAGATATTAATCAAAATCACCCTTCTGCTGTAATCACGGATAATGGTGATATCCATATGATTTGGGAAGATAGTAGAAATGGAGGAAATATTTTATATGGAAAACTTGAATTCGGACAAACACTTTTTTCTGATTTTTCAACAGTGAATGATTCCGCCACAACATTTCCAGAGATTGCACCAAAACTGGCTCGGGATTCTGAAGGGTTTTTATATGCCGTTTGGGTCGATAGACGATATGGGCGTCAGATCCATTTTTCAACAACATATCCAGTGCCTTTATCCAATCAGCATAAAATAATTCCGGACTTATTTACATTATTTGAACCTTATCCCAATCCCTTTAATCCAAGGACTACAATTCAGTTTTCAATTCAATCAGAAATATCACATGCATTTGCATTACTTCAAGTATTGGATATAAACGGTCGAATTGTTGAAACATTAGTCAATGAGAAAAAAGAAAAAGGTATACATAAAATTCAGTGGAATGCTTCTGACTATTCAAGTGGTGTATATTTTATTTCTTTAAAAATTCATGAAAATGTAAAAACTGTAAAAACTATTTTATTGAAATAAGGTATTTATGGTCGTTGATTGATGTTGAAACTAGTTTTAACTTTATGGCTAACTTATTTTAATCGGAGAACAATATGAATCGTTTAATAATTGGTGTCCTTCTTTCTTTTACTGTAATTATTTCAGTAACAGCATTGAATTATTCACCTGATATTAACTCAGGGAGCTCTAGCTGCAAAAGTACATCGTTATGTGAAAAGTCCGGACCATCTTGTGAGAAGAAAAAATCATGCGATAGTCAAAGATTTAACAAAAATTGTAATAAAAGTGATAAAAGTTCCTGTGCATCCAAAAAGAAAAAGTGCTCAACTTCAGATGCTAAATATGACAAATACAAACATTGCGAAACAAGTAAGACTCAATGTGATTCTAAAAAGAAAAAATGTTCAACTTCAAATGCTAAATGTGGCAAAGATAAACAGTGCGACACGAGTAAGACTCAATGTGACTCTAAAAAGAAAAAGTGCTCAACTTCAGATGCTAAGTGTGACAAAAACAAACATTGCGATACGAATAAAACGCAATTTGCATCTAAAAAGAAAGAATGTTCTAAAAGTGAGAAAACATTTGAATGTAAAAGCGTGAAAAAATCATGTGCTCTAGATTGTACAAAACCATGTTGCGCAAAAAAAGTGACAAGTAGCACATGCAAACCCGATTGTACCAAACCATGTTGTGCAAAAAAAGTGACAAGTAGCACATGCAAACCGAATTGTACGAAACCTTGTTGTGCAGGTAAATCAGTACACTAAAATTTATGCGTTTCAATACGCTTACTAATTTTATCATTACACCCAGAATATTTCTGGGTGTTTTGTTATTTCAACCTGTTACTAAATTAATACCAGTTTATACGAATTCTATCGTAGCGTGTAATGAAGAGACTGATGACTTTATTTACAAAAGATAATCTAAATCAGGCTTTACCAATTTTTTGTGATGTGTTTGAGTGAGAACCAAATTTACAAAAACTAATACCAAGATTAGTGGATGTTGGATTATTATTGAATGATCCCAAACTCACTGAAATTATAATGAACAACTATTAAGGAAATTTATGAAAAATATTATTATTTTATCATTTTTTATTCTCCAAGTCGGATTATTGAAATCTGAACCAGGCCAATTGATTGAATACAATCTTCAGTCCAACATGTCACAAGAAGATATTACATTAGTTTTATGGATGGCAGGTATAAACGCTGAAGCAAATTATAGCATTTCAATATATGATATTAAATACGAAACAGAAGGAGAAGGTGGGTATATTGATACCTTAGCAGGCTTAGTCGTATTCCCACAATCACCATCTGAAGCATTTCCAATTTTAACCTATCACCACGGAACGGCTGTGAATGACGCAAATGCTCCATCGCTACTCGGGCTGTCAGTAGATAATCAAGAAATTTTATTCATTTCTTTAATTACATCTCCAATCGGATATATTACACTTTTTCCAGATTATGAAGGCTTGGGTGATCCTAATACATTTCATCCCTATATTATTGGAAAATCTTATGCTCATTCAACAGTAAATATGATTCGTGCTGTCAAAGAATTATCTTGGGAATTAGAGTTAGCAAATTCGTTCCAGTTTAATGATCAACTCCATCTACTTGGATATTCTGAAGGTGGATATGCTACATTAGCTGCACAGCGCGAAATTGAATTATATTATAGTGACGAATTATCGATTACTACATCAAGCCCCATGGCAGGACCATATGATTTAGGAGGAACTATGGTTGATTATTTATTATCATCGCCTGGCTATGCGCAACCATATTATATCCCTTATATCATGATAAGTCATTTATGGTATTATGAAGGTTTAGATGTTGGTCTAGATGTTTATTTCGACCCTTTTTATGCGGATACTTTAGGATCTATGTTTGATGGAACCCATTCAGGAAGTGAAATTAACTCACTACTTCCAGATGATCCGTTAGATATTTTGCTTCCTGAAGTTTTAACAGAATTCTCCAATAATGAAAATCACTTTTTTAGAGTGTCTATGGAAGAAAACACCTTATTGGATTGGACTCCGCAAAGCCCAACATTTTTCTACCATGGTATGGGAGACGATATTGTTCCCTATGAGAATGCTCAAGTTGCGTATGATACTTTTGTTGCGAATGGTGCTCCCAATATTTCATTAACGCTTTTTCCTGAGTCAGCTGGAGGCCATGGTGCTGTAGCGGCAACTTGTTTGATTGCTGGATTTGAAGTTATTTCAGATTATCATGCTATTAGTCCAAAAGGCGATTTGAATAGTGATAGTTTTATTACCAGTGAAGATTTGGATATATTATTAGAATCAATTGTATTAGAACCTAATGTATCAGAGTTTCAATGGTGGGCTGGTGATGTTGATTCAGATGGTTCACATTCAGTTTTTGATCTATTGCTTACATCTGATTCCATGGATGAATAAAAAGATACTGACACGCCATCCACAAAAGAAAAAAGGCATTCGTATTGATCAACAGAAATACGATGTGATTCGCGGAGCAATCCTTAAATCAATAAATGATAAACCGCTTTCATTTTCGAATATTACAAAAGAGTTAAAAAACCAATTGCAGACATCCTTTGATGGATCGATAAACTGGTACACTGTGGTGGTTAAATTAGATTTGGAATCGAGAGGTGAGATTTATCGTATTATGGGCCGTCCAGATAAATATTCAATTTCATCATAAGTAATTAACCTTTGTAATTTCAACCCATGAAAAAAATAATTTTTAAAGTAATCATTGTGGCTTTTGTCGGATACCTTCTATTTAATTATATTATTATTTGGACGACACACTTTTAATGGTTTCTCCCTTAAAGAAATTTGTAATGATGTTCATTTGGATGGGCATTACTGCTTTTATAGTTATAATGTCTCATTCAATTTTTAATATTCCGGATGAAATAGCAGGCGTATTATATTTTATTTCAATTGGATTGGCTATATCAGGCGTATTGAATTATTATCGTGATGACTAAGCTTTTAGATATTATTTAAATTGAAAATTTCGACAGAAATATTTAGCGAATGGGCGTTAAATGGGAAAGATGAAGGCATGGAAGAAAACCATCGTGCTGCCGTATCTGAAATGTTATCTATAATTTCTAATAATCGTTCAAAACCATTTTCTTTTATTGATGCTGGCTGTGGAAATGGGTGGGTGGTTAGATTGATGAAAAAACACTCTTTATGCCATCTAGCAATTGGAATTGATGGGGCGGTGGAGATGATCAAAAAAGCTAAAACAATTGATCCAGATGGAATCTATTTTTGTTCAGATTTATTAAAGTGGATACCAGAACAAAAGGTTGACTTAATTCATAGTATGGAAGTTTTTTATTATTTAAAACATCCAAGCGAGTTAATTCGTCATATGGCATTAAATTGTTTAAAGCCTGGGGGCGAAATGATTATGGGAGTTGATTTTTATTTAGAAAATAAAAAAAGCCATTCATGGCCAGTGGATTTGAATACACATATGTCTTTATTTAGCGAACATGATTGGGTAACAATGTTTAAAACAAATGGTTTTAATCAAGTTCAAAGCTTTCGAGTTAATGTAAATAATGAATTTCCTGGAACTTTAGTTGTCAGGGGAAAACTAAAAAATTAAGTGAATAACAAACAACACTTTATTGTTCATATTAAATGTATTCAATTAGCTTTCCTTGTATGCCTATGGAATTCAAATACATTTGCTCAAGAACAAAAATCTATAAAAGCACAACCTTTAACCTTACAGCCTACAAATAAACCTATGAAAAAAACAGATTCAGAATGGAAAAAGATCCTTACCCAAGAAGAATATAATATCCTTCGTGAAAAAGGTACAGAACGTGCATTTACAGGGAAATTTGATAAACATTATGAAAATGGTGATTATGTTTGTGCCGGATGTGGAGAAATCTTATACTCTTCAAAGACTAAGTACAATTCTGGGTGTGGTTGGCCGGCGTTCAGTGCAGGAATGGAAGGTAAAATAGATGAATCAATTGATACTTCGTTTGGAAGAATTCGTACTGAAATAACTTGTTCAAATTGTGGCGGACATTTAGGTCATGTTTTTAATGACGGTCCAGCACCAGCTGGGATACGCCATTGTGTGAATTCCGCTTCGTTGAAATTTCATACGAAAGAAACTAAAGAATGAACAGGTGATGAAGTAATCGGTTTAAAATTAATGTACTTTTTATTGAAATAGATCTATAGCTGTAATTTTATTTTAATAGAGTGATTTTTTGGTTTAATAAAGATCCAATAGCGTCTATTTGAATTATATAAGTGCCCGAAGCTAATTGGGTACCATTTAATATAAATTTATTTTTCCCAGCATTTTTAATACCCAATCGAAATGTTTTAATTTTTCTACCTCGTAGATCTAATATTCGAATTGTTACGTTCCCATTTTTTGGTAAAGTATAAGAAAGAATTGTAGTGGGGTTAAATGGATTTGGAAAAGCGGGCTCCATGGTAAAGTTTGCTGGAATTGGTGTCTGCTTAATTGATAAAGGTGTTTGAATAAATGGTATTGATTCAAATTCTTGTCCAAAAACAGTATTGGCAATATTTTGATCTAAACCAAACCAATCTGTGATAATTGATGAATATAATTGACGGAAATCATGTTGAATAAAAAGATTGTTATTTTGATCTAGAGAAGATAGAGATGGTTGTTCACCAAATAAATCTGGTACAAGGTGATTTCCAAAAACCATAGTCGGCGCTGCTGTTCCATGATCAGTTCCCGTAGATCCATTCTCAAAATATCGGCGTCCAAATTCACTGGTCGTTACAATCATGACTTTATCCATTAATCCTTGATTCTCTAAATCTTGCATAAAAGCTGAGATCGAATTATTCAAATCAGAGAGTAAATTATTGTGAGTGTTTCCCTGATCTACATGTGTATCGTAACCTGATTGATAAATTCGATAAATAGGTGTTTGTAATCCACCCGAAATCATTTGTGCAGTTAAAGCCATTTGATATCCGAGATTGGTTTCTGGATACTCTATAGAATTTGAGCCCCCAGCTGCAGTTTCATTAATAACTTCAGCATATTCAAAAGAAAGCAAATCAACTTCTCGAATAAAATCTAATTCCAACCCACCATAAGTATCTAAAGCTGGGTCATTTTCGCCAGGTATATAATTACCATTAATAAGATAATACATCGTTTCAGGATCAAAGACCATCATTCCTGTATTTGACTCAGATGTTTTAAATTCTAACAAATTTGCACTGTTAAATTGAATTGCCAATGGATGGTCTGGTGCATTAGATGGAAAATCAGGATATTCCTGCTCTAGGAGACGACCAATCCAACCTGTTTGCAAATATTCATTTGCGTCAGAACCAGTTACCCAAATATCTGAAGATCGAAAGTGTGATAAATTAGGCTGATGGTAACCTACACCATGAATTAAACTCATTTGTTCATTTTGAAATAAGGAATGAAAAGCAGAAAGACTTGGGTGAAATCCGTTATAGTCATCAATTCCTAAGGCTTGATTTTGTGAAATTGCGAGGGTGGGTCTTGCATTATAATAGATATCATTTTGGACAGGAATAATTGTATTTAAACCATCATTTCCACCATTCAATTTGATTAAAACTACAATTCTATCAGATTCCCATTCGACACTTCGGCCCAATTTGTTTTTCCGGCCCAATGCCATAATTGGAATTTGTGTACCAAAAGCAGATAAAGCAAAAG
The DNA here is from genome assembly GCA_018649625.1 of Fidelibacterota bacterium. Classification (GTDB taxonomy): domain Bacteria; phylum Fidelibacterota; class Marinisomatia; order Marinisomatales; family UBA1611. The sequence continues at coordinate 38,577 of JABIHN010000018.1, forward strand.
CAGACTTAATAAATTCACGACGTTTCATGATAATTGAAATTCTGGTACACGCATGATATAAATCATTAAATCTTTCATTCTATTCCATTGAGGATCATTGGGGGGTGCATTAATGGACCAATCATAGGGTTCAGCGCCATCAAGAAGAACTGCTAACATTCGCTCTTCAAGATTCTCCGAAAGAGGATTCCCAAAAAAGAGAAAACCAAGGTTTTTTACAATTTGTTCTGATGCATATCCTTCTTCATTTTGATTATACATAGATTGTGCCAAGGCACGAACATTAGTCGTCATATCAAAATTCCCCCATGGACTTTGCCCCGTGATAAGTGACGTTGCTTGGATTTTTCGAACTGGCAGTGTTATTGAATTAATCCACGATCTATATCCTGGCCAACCACTCACATCTGGCGGCTCCAAAGGAAGCATCCCCAAAAATTCCTGTGAATGAATAAAAAAGGAGATGGAGAAATCAAAGTTTTCCATATTGCATTTTCGAATGAGTCCCTGCATTAAAGTAACCGGATTTTGTATATCTGATCCTCGAAAATTTTCATCATAAAAATGTTCTGTTGAAAAAAGGAAATAAAGGACAGTAGCGATGTTGTAATTATTATTTCTTAAAACATTGGCCATTTCATTTACAACTGTTTCATTAACATTTTGGTAAACAAACCATTTGTAAAGTCGAGTACAAATATGGATAGCAGTGGCATCTTGTTCCATGATAATATTTATAATGTCATCACCATTCCAATGACCGGTTTGCCCCAGAAATGTTTTAGATCCGAAATCGTGCTTATTCGTCCACCAATTCCCAGTGCCAGAGCCTTCTTCGAAATTATAATTTGTCTCCACTCCATTAGTCAAATAACCGGTGAAAGCACGAGCTGCTTCTACAATGTCATCTTGCGAATAGGTATCAACTCCCATGGTGAATAGTTCCAAAAGTTCTCGTGCAAAATTTTCATTGGGTTCTTCACGTGTACTTTGATATAAATCTAGCCAGATTATCATGGCGGGAGCAAAGGTAACTTGTCGCAGTAATTCCTTAAAATTGCCAAGTCCGTATTGTCTGAAGACAGAATTTTGTTGATACATAGCTTGCGGAAAAATGACTTTCGATTGAGCGGTTGCAAAATAATTATGCCAGAAAAGTGTTATCATTTCTTGAATGTTAACAGGATTTCGCATCATGCCTTTCATCCACCAATATCCAAGATCTTTCATTCTTATTCGATATTGTTGAAGAAGCTCTAAAATTTCATCTTCTGTTAGAGCATCCCATTGTGGCGCATCTTCATCTACCCAATCCCCGGGTGGGTCAGGTAATGGTTGATAAGAAAGAATTGAGCTTAATTCCAATTCCATTGAATTTTCACTGCTTTCTTTTATTTCAGGATATTTAGGACCAAACATTGACCGGCTTAATAAATGTTTTGCAGCGCCCATATCCCAATTTACTTCTTGCAAGGATTCGGTATTGTTGGTACCTGGAATTACGGGTGCTATTTCATCTGTTTTCGGTGGGTGATAAATGGGCGGTTGTTTCTCTAAATGTTCACGAACGAACTTGGCTACTCGCTTAGTGGGCCAACTTGGGTTAAGCCTATCTAGATCGGGACGAGCATCAGAATGATTTCCTGTTAAAAAGTTACGTCGAGATATTGAAGGTAAAGGCATTTTTAAGAATTATCTATTGTACAGTTATATTAACTGACCCACATTACCTTAATAAGTTAAATAGTGAAAGACATTTAATTTCATAAAATTATTTTATCAGCATCACTTTTTGGCTACGAATCCCAAAATCTGACTTAACCTGAACAAGATATGGTCCAGAAGGAAGAGAATTACCACGTAGAATAAATTCATTAGAACCTGAATTTAATTGTCCCAAATTGAATTCTTGAATTTGTTTACCATTTAAGTCGAACAGTCTAATTTTCACGATAGAATTTGATGGGAGGTTGAATGAAATTGTTGTTGATGGATTAAATGGATTTGGATAGGCTGGGTGTAATTTGAATTTCTTTAGGATATGAGATTCATCATGAATAGCTACCGTTTGATTAAGAAATGGGATTGGCGAAAAATTACCGCCAAAGACGGAGCTTGTAATTGATTCGCTTGTACCGAACCATCGAGTCATTAATGTTGAATAAATTTGTCTATAATCAAATTCCATTTCCATATTCCCATTTACATCAATTTGATTATAATTGGGATTCTCTCCAAATATACCGCCATTTATATCTGAACCAAAAATAAGAGTAGGTGCACTTGTACCATGGTCTGTTCCTAAAGAAGCATTCTCAAAGGCTCTTCGGCCAAATTCGCTCGTTGTAACAACCAGAACTTTATCTAGAACGCCTAAAGCATCCATTTCTGATAGGAAAATTGATAGAGAATCGGAAAGTTCTGATAAAAGGGTAGAGTGCCTTCCTGTCGTAGATGGCGATGATCCAACTTGATCTATATGAGTATCATAACCATTTTGATATAGTCGATAAATAGGTGTTGGCAATCCGCCAGCTATTAATCTTGCTGTAATTTCAAATTGTTGACCTAGGCTTGTATTAGGATATTGCAGTACAGTATTGGGCGCATTCTCAGCTGTTTCGTTTATTATTTGTGAATATTCGAAAGAAAGTAAATCCATTTCTCTTAAAAAGTTTAATTCATCTCCACCATAAGTATCAGGTGCTTCATTTTCTTGATCATTTATATAATTTCCAGTAATGATAGAATACATGGTGTCTGGATCATAAAGGTATAGGGCCATGTTTGAATTTGACGATTTAAACTCTAATAAATTTGCGCTATTAAATTGAATTGCAAGAGGAAACTCGGGGCTATTTTCAGGGAAACCTGGATATTCAGCTTCAAGAAAACGACCTATCCATCCAGTAAACAGTTCTTCATCTTCACTTGAACCAGTATCCCAAATATCAGATGAACGGAAATGGGACAAATCGCCATTTGGATAGCCAACATTTTGAATAATACTCATTTGAGAGTTTTGATAAAAAGGTAGAAGAGGTTCTAATGCTGGGTGTAAAGCGAGGCTATCTGTAATTGGAATTGATTGATTATTGGGAATCCCAATCGTGGGTCTTAATTGGTAATATAAAGGGTCTTGGTGTGAAATGATTGTATTTAATCCGTCATTTCCACCATTTAATTTAACTAAAACTATAATTTTATCAGAATCTAGCGATGTTGTTTTTAAAGAGCTTCGTTTAGGTCCGCCTATTAAAGTTTTTGGGAGTGCAGCTCCAAGCGCAGAAATGACAAATGAAGATTTTAAAAAGTCTCGCCTTTTCATGATAATTGAAATTCAGGTAGTCTAAACATATGTATTAACATATCTTTCATTCGATTCCATTGTGAATTGTAAGATGGAAGATTAATATTCCAATCATAGGGTTCTGCACCATTTAATAGAATGTCTTGCAGTTGTTGCTCCATAGCTTCGGTTAAGGGTAACCCGAAAAAAATGAAGGCTAATTTCCGAACAACTTGTTCACTCGGATACCCATCATCATTTGGATTATATAATGATTGTGAAAGAGTCTGGAGATTCAAATAGGTTCCAAAATTCCCGAAAGGGCTTTCACCTGTAATGAGAGATGAAAGAACAATTTTACGCATTGGAATTGTATTGGAATTAATCCATGAATGATATCCTAACCAACCACTTACATCTGGTGGCTCAAATAATAGCATACCCATTGAATCTTGTAAATTTGGAAAAAAATTAGTTGGAAAGTTTTGATTTTGAAGATTTAATCTTTTAATTGTGCCCGTCATCATCTGATTTGGATTTTGAATTGCTGCACCACGAAAATTTGGATCATGAAAATGTTCACTTAATAATAAGAATTCCATCATTGGTTTTATTTCATAATCATTTGATCTTAAAACATCAGCCATTTCAGAAATAAATGATTCATCTACATTATCATAAACAAACCATTTATAAATTCGACGACAAATTTGTTTTGCACATTCATCTTGTTCTAAAATGATATTTAATATATCATCTCCAGTCCAGTTTCCAGTTTGTCCAAAAAAAGTTTTTTCATCAAAATCATGCCAATCAGTCCACCAGTATCCCCATCCTTCCATAGTTTCAAAATCATAATTTGTTTGAATTCCATCAGTAACGTATCCAGTAAATGCTCTTGATGCTGCCACAACATCATCTTGTGAATAATTATTAACACCTAATGTAAATAACTCCATTAATTCTCTTGCGAAATTTTCATTAGGCGCATGTTTTTTACTTCCACCAGTATCAAGCCAAATTATCATAGCTGGACCAAAAGTAATTTGTCTTAAAAGAGATTTGAAATTACCAAGACCATGTGTTCGGAAAACTTGTTGTTGATGGTACATTGCTTGTGGGTAAAAAACTTTAGAATAACCGGTTGCGAAATAATGATGCCAAAATAGTGTCATGGTTTCAGTAATATTTATTGATTCATTCATCATTCTTTCACACCACCATCTTCGAAATTGATTCATTCGATTGTAATATGATTGAATAATTTCATTTCTTTCAGCAGTTGATAAAGAATTCCAATTTGGTAGATCTTCATTCACCCAAATTCCAGGCGGTTCAGGAAGAGATTGTTCTTCTAATAATGATTGTACGGTTGACTCTAAACCAGATGTGAATGATGTATTAATTTCATCGTAGGACGGACCTGAAAGAGTGCGATTTAATAAGTGTTTTGCTGCATCAAGATTCCAATCAATTTCTTGTAAAGAATTGGTTCTATTTTTTACATGAATAATTGGGAGCGTTTTTTCTGTTTTTTGAATTGAATGGCTGATGGGATTCTTTTCGAAATTTGCCCTAATTAGTTTAGCGACTTCTTTTGTTGGCCAATTGGGATTTAGTCTATCTAGGTAAGTTTTAGATTTTTTTCCACCGGAAATGAATTGTCTTCTAGATATTCGTGAATTAGACATGGTTTTAATTTAAATATTTATTAATGAAGTTCAACAATTGATATTGAAAATCAATATTTAAAAATAAAATTATGAATTAGATCTCGTGCTTTGAGTGGAACTTTATGGCGAGCAGATAAAATTTTCAGATTAACTTTATACCCTAAATTTTGAAAAATTTTAAAAGATTTTTGACTCTCATCTGGTAAAATTATTTCATCTTTATTACCGTGAATTAGTAAAATTTTTGTTTTTTTACTATTATTCGTGGCATCTTGTACAAAATTATTTTTATTCTTAATAAATCCAGCAATAGGAATAATTCCACCTAATGAATAGTCTTGACGGATCATGAATTCCATGGATAAGCATGCACCTTGGGAGAACCCGAGTAAAAAAATTTCATTTAACTTAAATCCTTGATGGGTTAAATCCTGAATTATGGATTGAATTAATACCAATGATTTTTCCACTTCCCATCCAATTTTATCATTTCCTTGAAACCATGTAAATCCTTTTTTCTCCGATTTAAATGGTGCTTGTGGAATAATCCAAAGTGTATCCGGAAGCTTTAATGATTTAGTAACTGGATCCATTGAAGTCACATCCCCTGTCCACCCATGTATTGCAATTACAGCTTTGTTAGGTGAATTGGATGTAGAAAAGGAGGTTTTCATATTTTAGGCTTTTTTGATGATTGTTAAATGTTTTATAGATTTAAGATGTCATATTTCGATTCGCTTCATAATCATCCATACGAAGCTTGAAATCATTATTATTCTGTGCTTGTAATAAAGGGCTAATTTTAATATTCTGTTCTAATGTAATTGATGGACGGTCACCATAATCATGTCCAGGATAAATTCTTGTATTCTTAGGTAATGTCAAAATAGATTTATAAACAGAATTGTAAAGGTCATTACAGTTACTTCTTTGGGATAGAACACGTCCGGTTCGTCCAACAAATAATGTATCGCCTGTAAAAAGAACGGAATCTAAATGGTAACAAATAGAATCAAAATAATGTCCTGGTGTATGAATGGCTGTAAATGCCAATTTCCCAATATTAAATAATTGCTTATGTTCTAAAGATTTGAATCTTACTTTATATAATTCCGTAGATGAGTATGGGTGCCCTAAAATAATCATATTTGGGAAAGCTTTTGTATATTCTTCTAAATATGCTGTATGGTCACCATGAGTATGGGTGATTAATACAGCTCTAGGCTGATTGTTGAGGTAATGAGAAATATGTTTTAAGTCAATGGCCGCATCAATAATAACCTGAATACCAGTTTTATTACAAGTAATTACGTAAGTAAAGTTTTTATCATATCCACCTAAAATGGAACGAATTGAGAAATCAGTTGTTGATATCATGAATAATTGCAGAACAATGGACTATAATTTTGTAATTTTCAAATCATAATAATAGCATTATTATTAAGTTAATCAATTTTAATTAGGAATATTATATATGCAAAAAAGACAATTAGCATGGTACCTTATTTTCGGTGGATTGGCAATTATTTTGTTGTCATTTGTCACGACGATATTGGCATTCATAGGAAGTCATCCCATTCTTGGACTTGCTTTAATATCTATTGGATCTGGAATCTTCCTATTGGCGATTGAATCCAAGGATTCATAATTTGCCCAGTTAAAATTGTAAACTATTTCAAACTAATAACATAGGGAAAAGAAAAAATGAAACATGGAATACTTCCATTAATTATCCTTTTAGTCATCGGATGTGGTTCTGATTCTAAAGGGACGTCTAGTACAACTTTAAGCTCATTTACGGATTCTGTCAGCTATTCGTTGGGAGCTGATTTAGGCGAAAACCTAAAGACACAAAATGTTGAAATCAATTATGATCTCATTGTTGCGGGACTTACAGATGGTATGGAAACAGGTGTTGTTCAATTGAACCCAGATGAAAGACGGAAAGTTATGACTGCACTTCAGAAGAAAATTCGTGACCAAGCACAACAAGAAGGATCAAATAACCTTGTTGTTGCAGATGAATTTTTAGCAAAAAATAAATCAGAGAATTCAGAAGTAAAAGAAACACCCACTGGATTACAATACAGAGTTATTCAGGAAGGTGAGGGTAATTCGCCAATAAAATCAGATAATGTAAAAGTTCATTATGTTGGACGTTTAATGGATGGATCAGAATTTGATTCTTCTATTAAACGTGGTGAGCCATCTACGTTTGGATTGACTCAAGTAATTAAAGGATGGACTGAAGGATTACAGCTCATGAATGTTGGATCAAAGTTTGAGTTTTATATTCATCCAAAACTTGCTTATGGCCCGAGACCTCGTCCCAGTATCCCCGGAAATAGTTTGCTTATTTTTGAGGTAGAATTACTAGAGATTATTGAGAAGTAATTATATTATAAAGAGTATTAATAAAAAAGGAGCAGAAATGCTCCTTTTTTTATATCCAGGAACGAATGAAAACACGAACTATTATTCTTTCCGACTATCGGGGTATATGTATAAATATAGTTTATTGGATGAATGGAAGTATTTGCTGGTTTTACCATCAATCAATAAACTTAAAAGCGAAACTATGGGTGAGCGAAAAGACTGCTTTCAAAAGCTCATAGATGAAAATGGTTGGTCTAAATCTGAGTTGTCGAGGCAGTTAAACGTAAGTACCGCTTTGGGTGTCAATGGTGTTTAATTCTGCTTAGATTTATTCTTTTATTTTCATTTTTCTTTTAGAGTTGATAAGAGTTTTTAAAAAAAAAGATTTCATCTAATTTTATTAAATAAGACATATTAAATTTATGGAAGGACATTTTCATTTGACGCAATTATTCACAAAAAATATATACACAAAAATATTAGTTATAATATCTGTATTATTTCTTTTTTATATATATTCGCTTTGGTATAAATCTTATGTACAAAAAACGGGTTATGGACCGCGTGTAGTATTTGCATCAAAAAGAAACTTTTTTACTAAAACTCGTGGAAATATAGAAGGGTATCGAGTTGTGCTTGATTTTCGTAAAAAGTTAAATTCATCTCATCCCGGATTTCTTGTCCCCAAATATTCAAACTTTATTCAAGCATATGAAGGTGATAGTTTTATTTCCCACGATACAGTATTGCAAGCTCAACAAATACCAATTCAGGAAATTTCTAAAATTGAATATAAGAAGATTAATAAAGATAGTTCATTTGCACTATGGGCAATTCAAAGAGTTAATTCAAAATCGCTTATTCCTCGAACAAGTCTTTATGTTTTAGAACCATCAGAATTTGAGCTATGGTGGAAACCTCCAAATTCTTCAAACTATGAAAAACTGGATAATTCAGAAGAATTAAATATTCGGATTCATGATGAAGTAAAGTTGAATGGAATCGAAGTAACAGAATACGATGATAATTATACTATTTGGATACTCGGTTATAATGGTATTTTATATAATTATTTTGTTGATAAAACAACTGTGCAAGAAAATGGAGGTATTCTTAAGAAAGGCCCTAAGATTTTAGCAGCAAATACGCCAACAGATATGCGGTATATCTGTGATTTGACAATAATACTTGGTGATTCATATAATACAGGTTGGCAAAGTTTGGATGCTATTGAAGGAGAAATTAGAGGACTTCCTGCAAGTCAAAAATATCATTATTTTTTTTCAATTAATGCGGTAAAGCTTGAGTACCTCGTAATTGGGATACCTAAAGGAGACAATGATAATCCTATAATTACACATACATTACCATTTGATGTGAATAATACTAAAATTAAGTGGGATGAAGGAACAGTGGTTTTTAGACCAATTTCTAACTACGGTTCTGATGATTCTCTCTTTATTATTTCAGCGGATGCTTTCGGTGCATCAGTTTTTACAAGAAAAATTGATTTAAGTTTTGAAAAGAAGGATAAATCAAGCTTTGGGCTAAATATGAATACGCAAGTAATAGACAGTATTCAAGTTTATGGCTTTGACCAAGAGCGTGCTTATATAGAAGGAGTAGCGCTCGGAACAAATGAACATACAGATTTAGTTGTTTCAGATAGGGAAGGTATTATTCATCAATATCAATGTTATCATACGAAATTATTTCCAAATCAACCGATTAAGCTTAGTTGCATTATTCGAAAATGTATCCCAAAAAATATTTTTAGTTTTTTAAAAGACGGCACTTTTGATAGTCCTATAAAAGTCGATTTAAGAACGAGCGTGACACATGGTCAAGATGTTGCATATGATAGCCAAGGCGGAGTTTGGATTGCAGATGAACACTATTTTAGAAAAATTTACCCTTCATTATTTGGCTTCTGGTATCAATGGGCATTGTTTTTTGCGAATCAAAATTGGATCCCCGTTTTGTTTATATTTGGAATAGTTTTTAATCTTTACAGAGCTGGTAGTCGTATGAAAACTGCCCAAATTCTTATTGAAAAACAAAATATAGAATTAAAAAAACATTCCCAAATACAATCGACATTTTTTGCTCATATTTCTCATGAATTCAGGACGCCACTTAACTTGATTCTTGAGCCATTAAATGAACTTCGAGAAAAAGATTTAAAAGGCAATTTTCTTAAACAATATAATATGATTGAACAAAATGGAAATAGGTTATTAAAACTGATCGATCGATTATTAAAACTTTCAAAATTAAAAGTAGGTAAACTTTCCTTACGAGCTGGGCACTATAATTTAATTCCTTTTTTACAAGGAGTTGAGCAAGCGTTTGAACTCTATGCCAAACATGAACGAATATCTTTGAGGTTTGAATCAAATGAAGAGAAGATAATGTTATATTTTGATTATGATAAGCTTGAAGATATTCTGTATAATTTATTGGCAAATGCTTTACGGCATACAAACACAAACGGGAAAGTATTAATTAAAATTAAATGTCAACCGGGAAATAAATATTTCCCTGAAGGATTTGTCAATATTTCCATAAAAGACACAGGTTGCGGAATTACAAAAGAACGTTTACCATATATTTTCGATCTTTATTATCAAGCAAACGAAGATAAAATTGGCACAGGAATCGGGTTAGCATTAACAAAAGGACTTATTCAATTACATCATGGCGATATCAGTGTCAAAAGTGAACTTAATTGGGGAACTCAATTTTCTTTTAATTTGCCACTGGGTAAAAAGCATATTAATAAAAAAGAAATTATACGAAGTCAAAATAGCGTAAAAAATAATGGTAGTGGCATTTTGAAAGAAGTTGATTATAATGAAGAGATTGAACCTTCTCTCCATCCATCAAAAACTGATCCCAAATCAGAAATTATTTTACTCATAGATGATCAACCTGATTGGAGAAATTATGTAAAAGAAAATTTATCTGATCAATATCAGATAATTGAAGCAAAAGATGGCGGAGAAGGATATGGCTTAGCAATATCCAATGATCCTGATATGATTATTTGTGATATTAATTTACCTGTTTTGGATGGTTTGAAATTGTGTGAAAAATTAAAAAATGATTTACGAACCAGCCATATACCATTGTTATTGTTAACGGGACGAGCTGATGAAGACGATGAAATTGAAGGATTTGATGCTGGGGCTGATGACTATATCACAAAACCAGTTAAACTAAAGGTATTAAAAGCTCGCATTAGAAATCATTTATCTCAGAGTCAAAATGTAATTAAAACGATCAAACGTACAGGTTCAATTGATTCTGTAATAAAATTAGATTCCCCTGAAACAAAAGAATTTTTAATAAAATTCAGGAGCATAATTGATGAGAATCTATCCAGCGGTAAATATTTTGATATGACTATTTTAGCAAAAAAGATGGGAATGTCCAGAAAATCGCTCTATCGAAAATTTTCAAAAACTATTGATATGTCACCCGGTGATTACGCATATGAAATAAGGCTTCAAAAAGCTGCAAGTCTTTTATTACATTCAAATGAAACAATTGAAAAAATAGCATTAAATGTAGGGTTTTCAAGTGGATCGCATCTTGCGAAACGATTTCGCGATCGATTTGGTTTATCCCCAAATGATTATAGAGATAAAAATTGATGCACATTGCTATAATAATCAATCATTCTCTATAATTAAATAAAATCTAATTTTTTCCCCTATATAGTTAAAATTGACACAATTATGTTGCAACTTGGCACGGTCGTGTTTGGTGTAGCAATGATATTAGTTTGTAATTTTCCAAGTCTTTCTAATTGGATAAAACTGGTAATTGGATATAATAAATCCTATTAAAAATATTTGTTTTATTTGAAAAAACAATAACAACCTGGTCAATCTTACTGAAAAAGACAGCTTGAAAAATGAAGAAATACTTTAATTATTCAAGTAGCGTTACGATTGTATAAACTAAATAAACTGGAGAATAAAATGATCACAAGTTTAACAAAGTATAAATGCATTGTTTCAAGCCTAAGTTTTTTAACTATTTTAATGACAATACCTGAAATTACTGTTGCACAGAGCAATGGAAAGATTTCAGGTAATATATCCGATGCGGAATCGGGCGATTATTTGCCTGGTGCAAATGTATTTTTAGATGGTACTAATTATGGTGCATCGTCAGATAGAGCTGGGAATTACACAATTTTAGGAGTTTCTGAAGGGAGCTATACCTTAAAAGTTTCATATGTAGGTTACAGTGATTATTTAAATTCAGTCACTGTTGGATCTGATCCTGTTATTGAAGATGCAAAGCTTTCGGTTAGTTATGTCGCCTTAGGCGCTGTTAACGTAAGTGGGTTGGCGCAGGGGCAATCCAAGGCGCTCAACCAACAAAAGTCTTCTGGAAGCATAAAAAACATTGTGTCATCCGAAATGATTGAACGATTTCCAGACCAGAATGTTGCTGATGCCTTAAAACGTTTACCGGGTGTTGCTCTTGAAACCGATCATGGGGAAGGTCGTTATGTTCAGATTCGTGGAATTGAAGCTCAACTAAATTCAACCACATTAAATGGAGTGAAAATTCCAAGTCCAGAAAACAGTGAACGTAAAGTGTCACTAGATGTTATTCCATCATTTTTACTGGGCGCTATTGAATTATCAAAAGCTATTACACCAGATATGGACGCAGATGCTATTGGTGGTTCAGTTAATTTGATAACCAAAAATGCTTTTGATTATGACGGTAGGGTTATGAGTTTAAAAGTATCGGGTGGTCAAAGTACAATGCGAGGAAAAAATGCTGGTCTAGCGGCATTTAATTTTGCTGATCAATTTATGGATAATAAGCTAGGTCTCATTATTTCTAGCAGCTATGAAAATAGAGATATGCATACAGATAATATTGAGTTAGAATGGGATGATAAATATGAATATGTAACTGACGTAGTAGATGATCCAGATGATGAAACATTTGTTGTTGAAGAAAAAGATGGTACGGTCTTAACGGATGTTCAATTAAGAAATTACAGCCTTTCTAGAGAACGCATCGGTTTAACTGCTAATCTAGATTATAAAATCAATGCCAATTCTAAGATTTACTTACGAAGTATAAGGAATAAATACACCGATTGGGAAGCAAGAGATCGCTTGAGATTTCGATTAGACAAATCTGTTGATGAAGAAGAACCGGGGTCTGGGTATGATCCTTCTGATGGTTTAGCTGTAACATTAGGTCGGTTAGAACGAGACTTAAAAACAAGAAATTCAGTATCGCTTATTAATAGTTATACATTAGGCGGTGAACATCAAATTGGAAAGGTTGGGATTGATTATAGTTATACAATATCTCATGCAGAAGAATTCAGATCTCCATCTACAAATGTTACTTATGAAGCAAAAGATGTAAATATGGATTATGAATTCAGCGATGAACATTATCCTAAATTATCAAATTTTACTGATGATGATGGAGAAATATTCGATATTAATGATCCTTCAAACTTTGAACTTGACGAGATTGAACTATTGGGTTCATATATACCTAATGCAAAAGATCCGAACGGTAATATTACGACTGATGATGATCAAATTTTGGCTTTAAATCTTTCAATGGATGTATCTGTTGGTCCTTTAGCAGGGAAAATAAAAGCAGGTATTAAAATGTCCAATAAACAAAAAATGGAAGATAGAACTGGGAATGAAATCTGGGGTTGGGATGGTGATGATGATCTAACAATGTCTGATTTAACCCAGGGTGTGGATGGTGAGAATTTCATGGACGGGAATTACACTCATACTTTAGGTATTGATGTAGATAAAGTCCGTGACCACATGGCTACTAACATTGATGATTATGAAATATTTCCAGCTTATGAAGATGTCTTTTTCAAGACATGGGATGCGAATGAAAGTTTAACTGCTTTCTATGGAATGGCAGATATGCGAATGGGTAAAATGAATATTATTGCAGGTGCACGAGTAGAGAATACGTCCATTGAATATAATAGTTGGAATGGTGATATTGCAGAAATCGAAGATGCTGAAGGTACCTATGAAGAATCATTGGAATTAGTGACAAAAGTAAATAGCAAATCAGATAATAGTCTAACACTTCCAATGGTCCATTTGCGATATAATGTAAATGAAAAGTTACTTGTCAGATTGGCTTATACAGAGTCTTTAGCTAGACCTAACTATGGAAGTTTAGTCCCCTTTGTTATTGCTGATGATGATGAAGCAGAAATTGGAAATCCTGATCTAAAACCAGCTCATGCAAAAAATATAGATATGATGCTAGAATATTATGCTGGACCTCTTGGAGTTTTGAGCTTTGGATATTTTTCGAAAGATATCGCCAATTATTTTTATGAAGGTGTCTTCGAAGATTATACGGTTCTTGGCAAAGAGTATGCAGAAGTTGTCATGCCTGCAAATGGTGAGGGAGCTACCTTAAGTGGTTGGGAAATCAATTTACAGCAACAACTAACATTTCTGCCTGGTATTTTGAGTGGTTTTGGCATTTATGCAAATTTTACATCGACCACATCAGATGCTAATTATGGATCAAACAGAGAGAATACAACGCTTCCCGGTCAAGCAGGTAGCACTGGGAATTTGAGTCTTTCTTATGAAACGAAGAAATTATCAACAAGGCTTTCCTATGCGATTTCGGATAAATACATTGTTATAGTTGGTGGCGGAGTAGATGAAGATGTTTATTATGAACCATCCAATCGCGTTGACGTTTCATTAAGTTATAACCCTATGAAAAATTTAACCTTATTGGCTGATTTAATGAATTTGAATAATGCGCCATTAGGTTACTATCAAGGTTCTGAGTCAACTCCTATACAAAGAGAACTTTACGGCCCTTCATTCCGGATGGGTTTCCAGTATGATTTTTAATGGTGCATAATAAATTATGATCCACCAGGGGTTCCTTTAATAACTCCTTGATTTAGGAGCCCCTTGTAAAATTTTGTAAGATTAATAAAAATATTTCAACATGCAAATATTTAAGGGTAAAGAATGTATAAAATTATATCAAGTTTTCTGTTTCTATTTTTTATTTCATGCACAAATATGGATAGTAATATTCAGATTAATAAAGTCTATGCTTCGATTGAAACAGAACCCGTTGAGTCATCTGGAGATACTGCTGATGATCCATGCATTTGGGTGCATCCAAAAGATCCTTCTTTGTCCTTGGTCATTGGAACTGACAAAGATGAAAATTATGCTGGTTTAAGAGTTTACGATTTAACTGGAAAAGAAATATTTAAGACTGAAAATGGAAAAATGAATAATGTGGATATTCGGTATGGCTTTGTACTGGGAAGTGAAAAAATAGATATTGTTACAGCGGGAGAAAGAACATCCAATACATTAGCCATATTTAAAGTTGATATAGAAAATAGATCGCTTGTAAATATCGCAGCAAGAGAAATTAAATTGGGAATTTCAGTTTATGGATCATGTATGTATAAAAATGTAAATACAAATGATATATATGCTGTTGTGAATGATAAAAAAGGGAATGTAGAACAATATTTATTAAATGATAATGGTCAAGGCCTAGTAGATGCTACACTTGTGCGCACCCTTAAATTACCTAGCCAATTAGAAGGATGTGTTGCGGATGATATTTTGGGTCATTTGTATATAGGCGAAGAAGAAAAGGGAATATGGAAATTTGGGGCAAATCCCAGTGATGGCAATCAAGGTTTATTAATAGACGAAATGGGATCTCATCTTACAGCTGATGTAGAAGGGTTAACAATTTATTATTCAGGGGACTCCACAGGTTATTTAATAGCATCCAGCCAAGGTAACAATTCGTATGCCATATACAAACGTGAAGGTGATAATTCGTATATTGGACAATTTGCAATTGCCGACGGTAAAGTTATTGATGGTGTATCCGATACTGATGGAATTGATGTTTGCAATTTGAACTTAAACGACCAATTCCAAAATGGGTTCTTCATTGTGCAAGATGGAGTGAATGATATTGGGAACCAAAGTTTTAAAATTGTTCCCTGGGAAAGTATTGCTAATAGTTTCAATCCATCGTTGAAAATGAATAATACATGGGATCACCGTTAATTGTAATTCATTTTTATCAATGAAAATAATTATCAATTATATATTAAAGTTTTTTAAGGCTGGCGGACAGAAGCCTCCCATAAAAGATAAGAATGAAATTGACAATCTTTTCTCGAAGCATAGAAAAGAAGTTCTTATCGCGATTATTTTTTCATATGGGTTTGCATATACGTGTCGCTTAGCTCTGTCTGTTGTAAAAAAACCGCTTATTGATAATGAAATCTTCTCGATTACCGAATTAGGGCTTGTTGGCTCATCATTTTTTTATGGATACGCATTTGGCAAGTTCTTTAATGGCTTTCTAGCTGACCATGTAAATGTTAAAAAGTTCTTATCTTTTGGTCTTATAATATCAGGTATTATCAATATAATTATGGGTTCTGTTCCAAGTCTGTTTTTTTGGGTGGCGCTATGGGGATTAAATGGCTGGTTCCAAGGGTTTGGAGCACCATCTTGTGCTATATCATTAACTAATTGGTTTAGCGCGAGTGAAAGAGGGCGTTATTACGGTCTATGGAGTTCATCTCATAGTATCGGTGAGGGATTAACCTTTATTGGTACCGCTACTTTAGTAAGCTTCTTTTCCTGGAAGGCCGGATTTATTGGTCCTGGGATTACTCTAATTATTGTGGCATTTATCGCTTACTATTTTCTACAAGATCATCCAAAAACGTTAGGTTTACCCTCAATTTCAAATTGGCGTAACGAGCCGGTTAATAAAAGTTATACGAACAGTTTTTCAGATATTATAAAAAGCCAGTTTCAAATAATAAAAATCCGTTCTATATGGATTATTGGTTTATCGAGTGCTACCATGTATATCACAAGATATGCCATTAATAGTTGGGGGATATTATATCTACAAGAGGCGAAGGGTTTTACCCTTATTGAAGCTGGTAGTTTAATTGGGCTAAATACATTTGCAGGTATTATAGGATGTATCGCGTATGGATTTATATCAGATAAATATTTTGAAGCACGTCGACCACCGGTTACCTTCCTCTTTGGATTGTTAGAAATAGGCTCCTTATTGCTTATATTTTTCGGATCACCTTCAACGCTTACACTCTCAATCGGTTTTATTATATATGGGTTCACATTAAGTGGTTTATTGGCAGTGTTAGGTGGGTTATTTGCGGTAGATATTGCACCCAAAAATGCAACAGGGGCAGCAATGGGATTCATAGGAATATTTAGTTATTTAGGTGCAGCTTTTCAGGAAAACATAAGTAGTCATCTTATCGAAAATTCTATCACAGTAATAGGTGGAGAAACAATTTACAACTTTGATGATGCAATTGCATTTTGGGTGTCAGCATCAGTAGTTTCTTTATTATTAGCCTTGTCTCTTTGGAAGATTCAAGCAAAAGATTAATATTTTAGAATAATACTTATTATAGAAATATCACTTTCACACTTAAAAGAAAAAAACAAATATGAAGAATATACCCTTATTTTTATTACTCACTTTCTCATTGTTAATAAGTTGTAGCAAAGATTTAGAATCAACAACAGATGAGTTCTCATTCATTTTAGCGGCAGATTGGAGAGATAAGGCCACAGAAAAATATAATTCAAATGAATATTTTCTAGGTGCACTGAATGCGATTGAAAAAGTAGGAAAAGGGTCCTTTATGATAAGCCCAGGCGATTTAGAGCCTGCATCATCGTCTGCAAATTTAATTGCTAAAATATTAGGTAAAGACTATCCATGGTACCCTATTGTAGGGAATCATGAATTAGAAGATCCACAGACAATGGTATTCTTAAGAGAATTAAATAAAAATGGTAATTCGTTACCAAATATTGTAAAAATAGGTCCAGCTGGATGCGAAGAAACAACCTATTCTTTTGATTATGGAGATTTTCATTTTGTGGTTTTAAATGAATATTTTGATGGAAAATCTGATACGGGAACGGATGGAAATGTAGTTGATGTGTTGTTATCATGGTTAGAAGATGATTTATCAGAAACAACAAAGAAACATATTATAGTTGCTGGGCATGAACCTATCATTTCTATTCCAGATCTTAATAATGGCAGGCAACGTCATGTTGGGGATGCGCTAGATCAATATCCAAAACAATCGTTCAAATTTCACCAATTGATGATGAAATATGATGTTTTGGCCTATCTACATGGACACACTCACAGTACATCTTACACAAAGATTAATGGATTATGGCAAATTGACTGCGGCCATGCTCGTGGTGTAGAAATTTTGTACCCTGGGTTAGCATATGAAACAATAAAATCAGCCGTTATAGAAAATAAAGATAACACTAAATCGATTGAAGATATTATTTCTACTATCTATACTCCAGATACTTATCGTCATAAGAAATTATTATACTATATGAACCTTACAAATATGATTAGTTATAAAAAAATAAATAATTCTCAAGGCTTTGAAATATTAAAGAAGTTTTATAAAAAAGCTGACTCATTAATTGATAAAGAAAGAGAAGAATATTTTAGTACATTTTGGGACAACATTAATCCCACTAGAAGTACATTCATGAAATTCAGGGTATCCAAAGAAAAAGTATTGATTGATATTTATCGTAATGATGCAAAAGGCGGAGATTATAGTTTAACAAAGACAGTTTCACTGAATTTGTTAAAAAACGTACCAGTTCCATCATTTTAAAATGTTTGTCAAAGAGCAAAATGGATATATATTTATAACATTATAAAAGAACTGAGTCATTATTTACAACAAAACAACAAGATGAAATATGTTTAACGGAATCGATTTTTCACTCATTTCATTTATTGTAGCCACCGGTGCAGTGGCTTTATTCACTTATCGTATTGTCCGAAAGATGGAAAAGTCAGATAATGTATCAGAAGAATATTTTACGGGCGGCCGGTCATTAAGTTGGCCTATTGTTGCAGGATCTTTATTATTAACTAATTTATCTACAGAACAGCTTGTTGGATTAAATGGTGACGTATTTGGCGATAAAGCATTGGTTGGTGTCGCATGGGAAGCATTAGCGGCTTTTGCCATGATTGCCACTGCACTAATATTTCTGCCAAAATATTTAGCGAGCGGATTTACAACGACACCTGCTTTTTTAGAAAAAAGGTTTGATAAAACAACCCGTTCTATGGTGTCAGGGTTATTTTTATTTGGCTATGTAACCGTCTTACTACCAGTTGTTCTTTATACCGGTTCATTGGCTTTGATTGGCATGTTTAATTTAAATATTTCCTTATGGGTCGTGGTTGCCGTTATTGGATTATTGGGAAGCTCCTATGCCATTTTTGGAGGTCTAAAATCGGTTGCGGTCAGTGATACAATAAATGGCGTTGGGTTGCTTATTGGTGGTCTGGCCATTCCTGCGTTAGCATTAATGAAACTGGGAGACGGTTCGTTCTTTTCTGGGGTTTCAACTTTATTAAACACTCACCCGGAATATTTGGCAGTATTAACCCAAACGAATATTGATAATAAAGTTGTCTCTGTTCCTTGGCCAACTCTTTTGACTGGAATGATGTTTATTCAGGTATTTTATTGGTCAACCAATCAAGTCATAGTGCAACGTGCCATGGCAGCTAAAAGCCTTGCTGAAGGCCAAAAGGGAGTGTTATTTGCATCAGGAATGAAACTGGTAGGTCCAATCATGCTTTGTCTTCCGGGGATAATAGCACTTCATATGACAGATGTATTGACTTTTTCTAAGCAGGATCAAGTTTATGGCGCTGTTGTCCGCCAAGTATTGCCAGAATGGTCTGTTGGCTTATTTGCAGCTGTTTTGATGGGGTCAATTCTTAGCTCTTTTAATAGTGCCTTAAATAGCGCTTCTACATTATTCTCATTACAATTTTATAAAGGGTATATTAACCAAAATGCTTCAAATGAACAAATTGTAGAAACAGGGAAAAAGTTTGGAATGGGGCTTGCAGTGGCATCTATTTTAATTGCCCCAATGCTGGCACAAATGGAATCCATTTTTACTTACCTTCAAAAAGTGAATGGGTTGTATAGTGTTCCTATCATAGGAATTTTCATTTTAGGAATTGGGACAAAACATGTTCCAGCCATCGCAGCCAAAATTGGTATGATTGTGGGCATGGTTTTTTATGCATTTTTCACATTTGTAAATATTAAAGATGTGCCAACCTTTTTTGCAAATGGAGATGGTGATCTTCATTGGCTCCATGGCTATTTTATCAGTTTTATAGCATCGATTGCTGTGATGCTAATAATTGGGCAATTAAAGCCGAAAACTACCAATGAAATTGCAATTAGTGACACCCGCGTTCCTGCTCCAGTGGATATGACGCCTTGGGTTCATGCAAAAAATACATCTTTAGCCATTATGGTAATCACAGTAAGTATTTATTTGGCACTTACAATTGCAGCAAATTAGAATTATCTTATAAAGAACCACAACTATTACAATCTTCAATTATTTATAGAAAACTGTTATTTACATATTAGATATGTTAAGTGGTTCGTGTTATCGACCCAAGTTGTACCCCGAACAGGACTCGAACCTGTGACCCTCTGCTTAGAAGGCAGATGCTCTATCCAGCTGAGCTACCGGGGCATAAATTTGTTTTCAATCTTTTCAATAATTGAATAGGTAAATTGATATTTAAAAATAAAATATTATTGAAGTTTGAACGGTGGAAGTTACAAAGTGAAGAAAAAGTATCATTGTAAAAAATGAGTAAATATAGGTGTAATTTTCTCGTCGAGAGCTCGTCGAGAAAAATCTTGACACTTACCCCTTAGATGTTGTACACTTGCCGTTGAGAGGAGTAGGGAATTATTCTCTATCCACTACCAAAAAAGCAAACCACAATTAAAATTGGAGGTCAAAATGGCTGAAGTTGTAAAGGAAACTGGAGTTACCAAAGAAAAGGGATTCTTATATTATTTAGATAAGAATGGTAATGTATCACGATCAAAAATGGCTCGCGCCGGAAAGGGTGGCGGAAGTCCTGAAGAAGTTGCAAAAGCGGGTGTTACACGTGAATCAGGCTTTTTATATTTCATTGATAAAAATGGACATGTAGCTCGCGCACCTATGGCAAGAGGACGTAAATAAGCTATTTTATCAGTTTGGATTAAAAAAGGCTCTCAATAATAGAGGGCCTTTTTTTATTAAAAACATTGTATTAAGTTTATTAAATTACGGCGGTTGGTTGTACCAATAATCCGAGGTTACACTCCTCCCTAATAAGAGAAAAAATATGAAAAACATAATAATCTTCATTCTTGCAATGACGATTCTTTTACCTATAAATGGTGAAGAATTACAATTGTTTGGTGGAAGGAAATCTTCAGGTAAATCTGAAAACAAAGAAAAACAGGAAAATATCTCTGTAGATGTTTCTCCGACTAAGGTAATTAGTAGAAAAAATATTGAATCAGTGATTCCAGTGAAACGAATCCCTGATGGGTGGGTATTCCGAGATGAATTACTCTCTCCTTGGGAATCAAATCTTCCTGCAGTTCTTTCTATCATACCAGACACAACGGTTGAAGTCGTATATCATGATGATAACCGTACAACAAAAGAAGGGTTTATTCTACCCATTAAACGTGCATCTGTAGAATTTCAATACACATCTCGTTTGACTCATGAACAGATTAGATTGGAATTTGTGAATGTTGATTTTATTTACAGTACAACCAATAACAATGATTCTCATTTCATTTTGGAAGGAATCACGAAAAAAGTAAAATTAAAAGACACAGGTTTTCCTCAATTAACATCTGGTGATATTATTAAGCACAAAGTACTCATGGAATTCGGTACTCCTAAAGAATTTGATGGTGTCTGGCATATTTATGAAGATGCTAAGTCCACCTATAAAGTTCGAGAGTTAGATGAACGGAATATCAAAGTTGAAATGTCTAGTTTAAAAGTTAATGATAAACTTGAAAAAGCCATTGATGATACCTATTCCAAACAAGGAATAGAATACAAAAAACGTTTGATGGTCCAAGGTATTGATATATAAACTGTGTTAATGTTTAAACTTAAAAAAAGGTCTCTAGTAGGCCTTTTTTTATTGCTTGTTGTTTTGTCGAACCTACTAGGAAGTGGATATTCTCCATCTATTTCATCTATCCAAATTTATGGAAATTCCAAAACATTGGATTATATTATTGAACGTGAAATTCACCATACTCTTCATACTATTCTAGATAGTACCATTGCAGAAGAAGATCGAAATCGATTAGAAAATTTAGGAATCTTTAGCGAAGTGTCGTGGAAAGTAATTCCACTGCAAGATAAGTCTGCAATATTAAAATATATAGTTATTGAATCCATTCAAAAAACACCACCTGGCGTATTTCCAGTGTATGAAGAAGACACTGGGTGGTCATTAGTTGGCGGATGGATTATTCAAAACTTTAGAGGTAGAAATCAAACGTTACAATTAGGTGGAAGTATTGGAGGAATGGATACTTATGGATTTAATTTTGTCGATCCTTGGATGTTTGGCAATCATGTTTCACTCTCATTGAGTTCGGGTAAATCATCATTTCATCATAATTTTTTAAATTGGGAAACGGATGTTCAATCATTCCAAATTGATTTAGGTCGTTGGTTTGGTGAATCTATCAAATCTTCAATTGGATTTGAATTTGAAAAAAAAACCTTTTCTAATGAATCAACTTCAAATTCATATTTATATTTTTCACCTCAAGTTTCTACTCGATATGATACAAGAGATATTTATTGGAATCCAACAAAAGGTCTTTTGATTTCTCATTATTTTTATTTTATGAATGGGATCGAACCTTCTAATTATTCATTGTTAATTTGGCGCCAATCCTATTCAGGATTTTTCAAGTTAAACACATCCAAAAAGAATTTAGTTTTGGCTGTAAATACCACTTTTAAAAGAAAATGGGGCGATAAAAAGGAAATTTGGTTAAACTATTTTGGTGATTCATATTCAGTCCGTGGATGGGCATTACCGAATCAAGAACTATATTATTCAGGAGCCGAATCGTTTCGTTTTGGACATGAATCAGTTCAAACGACTATAGAGTTAAGAAAAGATATTATCCCTAAATATGCTACCAAATATGGGGTTGAGTTTGGATTGGGTGTTGTAGCTTTTTTAGATGCAGGAATTATCAGTGAATCGTGGACTGATTTATTATCACAAAGTCCAATGTTAGGAACTGGTATCGGCCTTAGGATTCCAATACCAATGGTGGATGTATTAAGAATTGATTATGGCTGGGGTTATAAAGATGGTGATTGGAATTCAGGCTCAATCCATTGGAGTGTTGAGCAGAAGTTCTAACTTTTCTTTTTAAATATCATTGCTTTTTCAAACTGATTTTCTGTACCATTTCTAAGTCGAGAAATATTAGAACGATGAGTATAAATCATAAAAAATGGTACTAGTAAGCTGAAGATTAATAGAGATAGTTCAGCCGGTTCTATTCCGATAATAGGTAATAGGAGTAAAAGGATAGGTAAGGATGTACTGGCTATCATGGATCCAATTGACACATATCCTGTGAAAATTAATGTAATCACAAAAACCAAAATACATAGTGGTACAGCTACAGGGAACAATGCGATGAGCATTCCAGCTAGAGTCCCGACACCCTTTCCACCTTTGAATCCGGCAAAGACTGTGTATGTGTGTCCTAATACCGCAGCAAATCCACATAAAACTTGAAAAAGTCCTAAGTCTGGAAGTAGAGTTGCTTCAAAATATAATTTGGCTAAATAGGCGGCAGGAAGCCATCCTTTGAATATATCAAATAAAACGACAAATAAGGCGGGTTTCCATCCAAGCACTCTAAATATATTCGTCCCACCTGCATTTCCACTGCCATGTTCTCGAATATCGATTCCTCGTAATGCTCTACCAACGATAATACTTGTCGGAAAAGACCCAATCAAATAACTTATAAAAAGAATTAGAATAAATATAATATTCGGATGAATCATTTGGATTGACCAATATAAATTGAATTGTAATTATGAATGAATAAGAACATAAAAATATTTAATTTATATAAGATTAGTATTTACGGTAAAGGATTTACATCAGGTGCTAACATTCCACCCGAGATGATTGTTTTTAGCCCATCTTCAACTGACATTCCAGTTGGAACAGCATCTGCTTGAGGTATCAATAGAAAGAACCCTGAAGTAGGGTTTGGCGTTGTTGGGACAAATAAGTGATAATAAGGCACGCCATCGTTTGTTTTAGATTCCCCACTAATGAAAGCCATTGTCCAAAGTCCTACTCTTGGATATTGGATATACACAGCGCCTTGGAAAGTATCAGATGTCCCTTTTGTAAATGTATCCGTAATCTGTTTTAATGTGCTATAGATTGTATTAACTATAGGAACTCGCTTTAATATTTTTTCACCTAAGTCAAATATTTTTCGTCCAAGAAAATTTGTGACAAGAATACCTAAAAAAAGGATGAGAACTAATGTTAATACTATTCCAAGTCCGGGGATTTCAATTCCGAATTTTTCAAGAATCGGAGCTGATAATTCATCAAGCGAAACAAATAAAAATTCTAATAAAAAATACGTAAATAATAAGGGAAGAGCTGTAGCTATACCTGCAAATAGTTTAGTTCTAATGTTCTGTATGATAGAGTTCATAAGGGCTTGAAGTTAATTGGGTTCTAAAGTTAATAAAAGAGAGTTCATAGTTAGAGTTTTACATCAATTCCTTCATGAGTTAGGAGAATCATTTTTTTATCCAATCCACCACCATAGCCTCCCAACGTGCCATTTGATGTCAAAACTCTATGGCATGGAATAAGTATTGCAATTGGATTATTTGCATTGGCCGATCCAGCCGCGCGCGAAGCTTTTTCATTCCCTGCTCGTTTGGCAATTTCTTGATAAGATACAGTTTTACCAAAAGGAATTTTCGCCACTTCTAATAATGATTTTTTATAAAAGGGCGGCATCTTTAAATCAAGAGGGACTGTAAAATCCTTTCTTGTTCCATTAAAATATTCTTGGAGTTCTTTTAGTGTTTGATTTAAAAGTGGAGATCTATTTTTTATAGAAGTTTGGGGTTCATCTTGAATGATATCATTAGCAAGGTGAACACGATAAACTCCTCGATCATTGGTACGAATACCAAGTGTGCCAATAGGAGTTTTTATTTTAGCATATTCATTCATCAAAGTTTACAAGAACAGCGCCCATAATGACGAGCCCGCCTCCAAATATAGCCAGAATTGATAGTTTTTCATCTAAGAATACCCATCCCAAACCTGTCGCCAATAAAGGCGGGAAAAAGGCAATATACGAAATTTGAGACATTGATATATGGGTATATAGCCAAAAATAAATATACCATGCAATTAAAGAGCCAAAAATTGATAGATAAATTAATGCGAAAATATTAAAATTGCTCCAGACCATAATTTGATCGGATTCAAATATAAGGGATACAATAAATAATAGAATTCCAGCAACTATTTGGCTAACTGCGTTTAAGTGTAGTGAAGATACGGCAGTTGAATGCCTTTTTAAATATACGCTGGGATAGGTTGCAACTACGACTGCTATCATGACAACTAAAATACCTAAAACAATTTGATCGCCTTCAAAATTTAATCCTTCTTTTAAAATCAGTAATGCACCCATTGTACCTAGAAATAAGCTTAGTATTTTCTTTCGTGTTAATCGTTCATTCGGCAGCATGAAATATGAAAAAGCTGCAACACTTAGTGGAAATCCGGCCCAAATAATTGATGATAAACTTGAATATATAAATTGTGTAGCCCAGTAGGTTAGGCCATAACTAATGGCAAGATTTAGTACACCAAATTGAAAATATAATATGAGTGATATTCTATCGAATGGAGGCCAACTCCTTTTATATAAAATATAAATCCAAAAAATAATCCCTGCCCCAAAAAATCTGATTCCAGATCCTAAAAAAGGTGGTGTGCCATCTGTAAGGCTCTTTTTTAAAATAAGCCAAGTTGTTCCCCAAATAAAGCAAAGAACAATATAATTGAATAAAACTTTAGGTTTCATATTGAAAAAAAAACGCCCCGACCTATGATAGATTTAGGACACGGGGCGTTTGGAATATATTTAAGTTATTAAGAAAAATTAATTATCTGAATCCATTTTAATTACAACTGGACTTGCAACAAAAATACTGGAGTATGTTCCAACAATTACGCCAATGATCATTGCGAATGCAAAGGTATGAATCACTTCTCCACCAACCAAAAATAATATCATGACAACAAAAAATGTTGTAAGAGATGTTATAATTGTCCGACTCAATGATTGATTAATACTCTCATTAATAACGGAAGATAGAGATGCTTTTTTCAAACCTTTCACATTTTCTCGAATTCGATCAAAAATAACTATAGTATCATTCAAAGAATATCCTACAATGGTAAGAAAAGCTGCAATCACAGCTAAAGATATTTCAAAATCCAATATGGAAAAAATACCCAATGTAATTAAAATATCATGGGTTAATGCAGCAATTGCACCTACAGCATATTTGAATTCAAAGCGAATGGAAATGTAGATTAAAATAAGTGCCAATGCACTGAATATAGCCATGATAGCATCCCCGCTTAATTCAGCACCAACTTTGGGTCCTACCTTTTCTATAGATAGAATAAAATCTGATTGATTTTCAGGAACAAGCTTTGGAAATGCTTCAGCCATTTTTTCAACGAACTTATGTGCGAATTGTTCAGGCTCATCTTCCATACTTGGCAGTCGAACAGCCACATTAGACTCATCGCCAAAATGTTTTATCTCAACATGACTAAAATCGAAAGACTGTCCATCGATTGTGACTTGATTTAATGCCGTACGAACTTCGTCGATATCTACAGGCTCTGTGTAATTGACGGCGATCATAGAACCACCTTTAAAGTCAATACTTAATTTAGGACCGCCTTTCATGAACATTGTTGCAAGACCAACAATGATTAAAACTAGAGACAAAATTCCAGTTAATCTGGTTTTGCTAATGAAATCGATATGTGTTTCTTTGATTATTCTCATATTAAATACTCAATGTTGTAAGCCCTTTTCGGGACGTATATGCATTAAAAATAGTGCGTGTAATAAAGACTGCAGTGAACAAGCTAATTAGGATTCCCCAGAAAAGAACAGTTGCAAACCCTTTAATTGGACCCGTACCAAATTGATAAAGAACCAAGGATGCAATTAAAGTTGTTATACTTGCATCAATGATTGTGGTTAAAGCTCTATCATATCCAGCATCAACCGCAGCTTTAGGTGTTTTCCCTTTTCGTAACTCTTCACGAATCCGCTCAAATATAATCACATTAGCATCTATGGACATCCCAACAGTTAAAATCAATCCTGCAATACCGGGAAGGGTTAGAGTTGCTTGTAAAGAAGCCAAAACAGCTAATACAAGCAAGATATTCCAGATCAATGCAAAATTTGCAACAATTCCAGCCATCTTGTAGTAAACCAACATAAAGATAAGAACAAGACCTAATCCTAATAGTACAGCTTGAGTTCCTTGCGCAATAGAGTCAGCACCTAAACTAGGTCCAACAATTCTTTCTTCAATAATATTAACCGGAGCAGGTAAAGCACCTGCACGAAGAATAATTGCTAAATCTTTTGCTTCATTTATATTAGCAAATCCTTGAATTTGTGTATTTCCACCAGAAATTTTTTCTTTGATTGATGGAGCCATATGAACTTTATTATCAAGTACAATCGCAATTCGTTCAGAGATATTTGCGCCAGTGACTCGAGCCCAAGTTCTTGCTCCTTCACTATTCATTGAGAGCGAAACGATGGGTTGGCCGGCAGAACCGCCACCCAATGAACCTAAGTCTGCTTTGGCTTCATCGACAACGCCACCTGTAAGTTCAGGGGATTTTTCTAAATAGTAAAGTCTATAAAAATTATTAGAAACATTTCCATTTGCAGACACTTCTGCTTTATGACTTAATAGAAACTGGCCATTTGCACTTTTCAGTTTTGATGTAATTTCTGGTTTGGATAATAATTTTTTCAATGCATACACATTTTTTTCAGGTACGCCCATGTCACCACCAATTGCCGCTAATAAGCCAGAGAAGGGTGCTTGGGTAAAAATATCTGCTGATTCATTTTCAATTAAATCACTATTTGAAGATTCTTCAGGTGTTTGATCTGTTTCTCCAAATAATTCAGAAACAGTTGTTGTTCCATCTTCTTTCTTGATATCTTCAGATGGTTTTGTTTCTATTTTAGATTGACCGGCATTTGATAATTCTAATAATTCGGCTTCATCAGTTGTTTCTTTTAGAATATCATCTAATTGAAGAATCATTTCATTGGTAACAGCAACATTTTTTACTAAATAAAATTCTAGAAGTGCGGTGCTTTGAAGTAAAGCTCGTGCCCGTTCAGAATCTTGGATTCCTGCTAACTCAACTACAATCCGATGTTTGCCCTGTTTTTGAATTGTGGGTTCAGCGACGCCGAATTGATCAACGCGGTTTTGTAAAATTTCCAAAACTCGGTTAATTGCATCATCAGCTTCGTCTTTTAATGCCAACATGATATTTTCTAATGATGCACCATATTGATGGTAATAGCGGGATAGTTTAATCCCATCTGCTTTTACATCTTGCTCGAATGCCGCAAAGAAATCTACATCTGGTGATGCTGATTTTTCTTTGGCACCTGCTATGATAGCTTCAAGACGATCATCACGCATGTCTGCAAGATTTGTCATTAGGGTTGGAATGTCTGCTTCGAGAACAATATACATTCCACCTTTTAAATCAAGACCTTGTCTAATGATTTTGGATTCGATTTGTTCAAGATCTCCAGATGTACGGAGTTCTTCTTTTTTATCGTCGGTCATGTTCTGGTATTGCCAGGTTGGCAACAGGGCATAAATCGCCCAGGCAAGAATGAGTCCGATAATTAAATATCTAGGTGTTAAATTATTTTGCATTATAAATGGTTATTTAAGGTTTAAAAAAGCCGGTGAATATAAGCTCGTGACTCTCACGAGGGCAAGTAAGATGGGAAGTTTTTCTGTTGAGTTTGAGTGATAATGGGAATATGGCCATTAATAGACATAATTAAGGTCAGGTTTTTTTTGATTATTTCTAAATTATATCAAATTTAAACTCACTCTAATAGAAAAATTATTTCAAATATATTACTTTTTGTGTTTGTACTTTATTAGCAACGGTGAGTTTTCCAAAATAAATTCCACTAGCATAATTGGATGCATTCCATAGGACATCATGCTCACCAGTTAAAAGTTTTCTATCAATCAAAGTTTCAATCAATCGACCATTTATGTCAAAAATTCTTAGAGAAGTATTAGATTGACTCTCTACCGAAAATCGAATTGTTGTAGTAGAATTGAATGGGTTAGGATAAGCCGGATAAAGAATGAACTTGATTGGAAGACTATCATCAGAATCATTGCTTAAGTAAGTATGGGTTTCAACTGATTCTGCATTTGCCATAATATCACTTTCATCATACCATCGTTCCCGAAGACTATCTTGTGAATAAAAGGCAGTTAAATCATTATAATGGGGAGATGATGGGTCTTCTGATTGCCCATTGGGTTTCATTGACCATGCTTTAGGCGTTTCACCTTCTTTGATTCGAATTAACATAATGTGATCATTTCCAGCGGTGCTGTGAAAAAGGTTATCATTTTGTAAACTTCCTTTTCCCATTTTGGCCGCAGCTAAATCAGTATGACCTGTTCCACCTGAAAGGGGAAAGTAATTATTTCCTCGGAAATACCCATGAATATCTCCCCAAGGAATATACTGAGTACCATATCGACTGATTAATTCATCTTTAGCCCCTACAAGCGATTCAACAATCGTGCGTCTTTCAAATTCATTAAAGGAGTATGGATTTACAAATTTTAAATTTTCAGGAAGAACTTCACGCACATAAAATAGAAGGGACATTTCAGTGGATGTTATTTCAGCCTTTCCATTCCAAGTAAATAAAATATTTGCTAACGAATCTGCTTCAGCTTGTCTTGGGAATGAATCCGCGGTTGATTCTTCTAAAGCTAAAGGTAATATTTGTTTAAGAGAATCCCATCCAAGCATTTGATTATCTAAAGCTACATTTTTTAGATATTCTGTTGTAAGACTGTCTCCACCCAATTCCAATAATTCAGTTACACGACGTCCTCGCAACCCAAAACTATTCCCTTCGTATAATTCTATTGGTACATCATCAGGACCAAATCCAGGATTTGGGGTTACATACCACGGAGCATCGTTGCAATCTTGCAAATAACCAGAAGATGGATTTTCCACTCGCGGAAGAGATGAAAACGGAATAACACCTTGCCATAATGTAGAAGAGACTGATCCATCTAATACGCCTTCTCTCGCCGCCATAGGATCATTTCTATAATGGGTATGCCCGTTAAAAATAAATAATAAGTTTCCTTGAACATCTCCCCCTATACAATTCCATTTATCATATTGATGAAGTGACAATGCTGCTTCCCATTCTGTGACAGATTCTGCAGTCATGATTCGAAAGCCCTGTTCAAATCCTGAAACAAGATTCTCAACTTCTAGTTTTGCAAATAAGGCAGTAGAATTGTTAATTGCTTGTACAAAAACACCATGATCGTCCGATTGCTTGGCTGTTCGATGAGCCACGGTTCCATCCGAAACCTGTATGGATTCTGCCCAAGTATTAAAAGGCTTTGAAATTCCATCTAAGAGATAATGGTTTTCTGTACTTGGGTCTAATGAAACAAGAAAGGCGTCAGCGAAATCCACTTTATTTGCTGTGTGAGACCAAGCAAATTTTTCATTATGTCCCATCACGGGATGTGGACCACCCAAGAAAAAGAATCCATTATAATTTAATACACCATCAGCTGATTTTAAATGGGCGCTCCATGAACCTGTAGTTCCATTAAAGGGTAAATGAGGATCACATAACATATAAAGAGCATTATCGGCAGTGCGCTCAGGTGAAACAACCCATTGATTGGACATATCTTGTTCGGTATCGGGCAATATATCTGATTGAGTTAAATATTGGCTTGCATCTTTTTGAAATTGGTTCCACTCGTGTGTTAATGATTTAATATAACTCGTGTTAAACATGTCAGAAGACGTCACCGGAAGAAACGTCATTGGATCAATAGACGGTGGAATCTGTTCTGGATAATTAGCAAAACCATAATTGACACCAGCGGCTAACCCTTCCAGATAATTTAAAATATCAATAGAAATAGTTTCCATTGCAATAGTTGTTTTTTCCTGAAAACGAAGGGACCGAATAAATAAATCTTGATTAATATAATTTTGCCCATAATGTTGCGCCATCTCTCCCCGTGTTGTTAAAATATTTTCTACCAACATTTTCGGGTGATCTTGAAACATGGCAATTGTTAATCCAAAACCACAATCTTTAACGGTCTCTCCTAAAATGTGGGGAATACCATCTGTGTCGCGAATTATTTCTACAGACTGTGATATACCTATAGATGTAAAAATAAAAACTATAAACAATCTCTTAATAGATAAAAAGTTCATAAAATACTCCAAGTTAGATTAATATGTAGGCAATCAGACCCGAATATCTTATAAAGGTTAAATTATTACAACACCTTTTTTGAGAATGATATTTGCAAAGAGCGCAGATTCACTTGTTGCAACAATAGCAAATGCATTTTTTGATCTATTATAAAACGATTCGCGAGAAATAGATGTTAGATTAGATCGATTAGGATATTGATTGTGTAAAATTGATTCAAATTCTGCCCAAATGGGTGGCGTGGATTCATCGCCAGTAGCCATAACAATGGCATAATCATTTACAGATTCATCCATTGGGAAAAATGGTATAATTGCTTTTAGAATATTGCAAACGCCGTGTCCGTCAGCACGAATAAGCCTTTCTGCATTTGTATCTGCAGGGAAGTTCCCATCAGCGATAACAATTTCATCTCCGTGGCCCATACTCATTAATACATGAAATAAATCTGGGGAAATGATGGGTGGAATATTATTTAACATGCAAACTCCTTTTTATATAATATTTAATATTTTACCGATTTTTACAAATGCATTTATGGCTTTATCCAAATGCTCTCTATTCATAGCGGCTGATATTTGAACGCGAATCCGAGCTTGGCCTTTAGGAACAACAGGAAAAAAGAATCCCGTCACATATATTCCTTCTTTCAATAAGGCTGATGCCATTTTTTGAGCTAATACAGCATCATATAACATGATAGGAACTATTGGATGAATGCCTGATTTTAAGTCGAATCCAGCACTGGCCATTTTATCTCTAAAATAGGTTGTGTTTTCTTCCAACTTATCACGAAGCTCAGTTGTATTCGATAAAAGTTCAAATGCTTTTAATCCGGCAGCTACTATTGATGGAGCAACACTATTGGAAAAAAGATATGGGCGAGATCGTTGACGAAGTAAATCAATGATTTCTTGTTTTCCAGATGTGAATCCACCTGATGCGCCACCCAAAGCTTTCCCAAGGGTAGACGTAAAAATATCAATTTTATTTAGCACGCCATTATGTTCAGCAGATCCACGACCCGTTTTCCCCACAAATCCTGTAGCGTGCGAATCATCTACCATTACAAGTGCATTGTATTTTCCAGCTAAATCTGTAATTCCCTTTAAATTGGCAATATAGCCATCCATAGAAAAAACGCCATCGGTCGCAATTAGTCGAATTCGTGCACTTTCAGCTTTTTTGAGTTTTTCTTCTAAATCAACCATATCATTATTCGCATATCGAAATCGTTGTGCTTTGCATAATCGTATACCATCAATAATGGATGCGTGGTTTAAGGCATCAGAAATGATTGCATCTTCCGGCCCAAGAAGTGTTTCAAAAAGTCCACCATTAGCATCAAAACAACTGGTGTATAAAATGGTATCATCAGTTCCAAGAAAAGTAGAAATGGATTTTTCTAAGGATTTGTGTAAATCTTGTGTTCCGCATATAAACCTTACAGAAGCCATGCCAAAGCCATATTCATCCAACGCTTGTTTTGCCGCTTCGATTAATTCAGGATGATTTGCCAAGCCCAAATAATTATTCGCACAAAAGTTTAAAACATTTCCCCCCTCCTGTGTAGAAATATTAATTCCTTGGGGGGTGGTTATGGTTCGTTCTTTTTTATAAAGACCTTCAGTCTCTATTTGAGCTAGTATTTGTGTGAAATGTTGATTCTTATTATTCATGTGCAATAAACAGGTTTTTTCCTTCAAATGGTTTTGTCCCATTGATATAACTAAAATATTTACGGTTTTCACATGAAATATATTCAATATCAACTGGG
Organism: Fidelibacterota bacterium; assembly: GCA_018649625.1. GTDB lineage: Bacteria > Fidelibacterota > Marinisomatia > Marinisomatales > UBA1611. The sequence goes on from JABIHN010000018.1 coordinate 71,336, forward strand.
GTTAATCGCCTTCGACTTTCTGGCCAAAATTCATCTTGTAACTCAATCATTTTATCAATGGTTGCGTGATGATTATTTAGTTTAAGATGCATCTGTAATCTATCTAAGTAAGGTTTTGCTCCTATACCAGTTGGGACAGGACTATTGGGGCTGATTATGTCAGGCCTAAACCAAGAAATATCAATTACAGTCATAAATATAGGAAAATCATTAGTCATTTGAAAAGTATGATTTATTGAGTTTGTTGCAGTAACGACGTTACGATTTGATGCTAAAATCTTTTCAACTAAAAAATTAATTATTTTAGGGAATAGTGTTGTGCAGGCATCCAACCTATCATAAGTAGTTCCATCCCAACTTATAGGTACAACTGGATATGCTTCTGAAGACCAAGGTTGATTCATTTTTTTTAGCAAAAGATTTTTAAGTGTTGAAGGGTCTCTTAAATCTGATGGGTTTAAGCGGTCTAAGGTCGTATGTTGATTGCACCAACGAGCAAAAAAGAGCGCATGAATTAGTTCTTCCAGTGAATTTTTAACTGGCTCACAAAATTTCAATACAGCTTTTGACCCTTTATCATCTTCTCTAAAAGTATTGAGAAAACGTCCTTGTTGAAAAACCGGATCATCCGTCCAGGGGGGATTTTCGCCAATGTCTCTCTTTACCCGTATACTTTCGCGTTCTTTACACCAATCAAAAAATGATTTTACTGGGTCATCGATGTCTAAACCATCCAAGGTATTTTCATATGGATTATTCATTGATTAACTTATGTAGAGTTGAGAAATAATTACCATTCCAATACGACTTTCCCGCAATTTCCAGTTTCCATAATATCAAAACCTTTTTGAAATTCATCTATAGGAAAAGTATGCGTTAATACTTTTGATATGTCTAAACCACTTCTAAGCATTTGGGTCATTTTATACCACGTTTCAAACATTTCACGCCCATAAATCCCTTTAACATGCAATCCTTTAAAAATGATATCGTCCCAATTGATTTGAGTGGTTTCTGGAAGTAGGCCTAGTAATGCGATACGACCACCATGATACATATTGTTTAACATGGATTTGAATGCTTCAGGATTTCCAGACATTTCAAGACCTACATCAAACCCATTGGACATACCTAGGTCAGATATAACGTCTTCTATTTTTTCTTTTGATACATTAACAACTTTTGTGGCTCCCATTTTTTGTGCAAGCTCTAAACGAAACTCGTTTACGTCTGTAATAACAATATGACGTGCACCCACATAATTACATATAGCTACAGCCATTATTCCAATTGGCCCAGCACCAGTGATAAGAACATCTTCTCCTACCATTTCAAAGGAAAGAGCTGTATGTGCTGCATTACCAAATGGATCAAAGAAAGCTGCAATTTCTGATGGGATTTCTTTGTGCACCGGCCAAACATTAAATTCAGGCATCACTAAATATTCTGCAAATGCGCCATTACGATGAATTCCAATTCCCACTGTTTTATGGCATAAGTGGCGTTTTCCTGCTCTACAGTTTCGACAATAGCCGCATGTAATGTGTCCCTCGCCTGAAACACGATCTCCAACTTGAAAGTGCGTTACCCCAGGCCCAATTTCTTCTATAAGGCCACAAAATTCATGCCCTGTAATTAAGGGGGTTTTAATAGTGCGTTGAGACCAATCATCCCACTTATATATATGAAGATCAGTTCCACAAATAGCTGTATGAGTTATTTTGATCTTTACATCATTTGTGCTGCAGGTCGGCATAGGAACATTTTCCAACCAAATTCCACGTTCGGGAGAATTTTTTACAAGTGCTTTCATTGAAGAATAAAGTCCATTTGATAGAAAAAATATGACTGAAATTTACAGGCTGATCTATTATTAATCCTATAGAGTGGGATTTTTTTTATTAAATAATATAAAGATCTAATATATAATTGAAATTTGGTAGTATCTTTTTTCATGAAATATATGAAGTGTTTGAGAGTAAAACCCATCCATCCATTTCATCTTGTACTGATAGATCACCCCACTGTGAATAGTTTTGAATTACATGTTTTGCTTGAGATTCAAGTATTCCAGATAATACTAAATTTTGTTCAAAAAGTGGACCTATGATTGGGGATAATCGCATTAATATGTTGGCTAAAATATTTGCGATGACAATGTCGTATTTTTCTTTTGCTTTGAATGTATCAGGATGGTGGAAAGGGATAGATAAATTATTTAATTCATTATTTTGCTTTGCATTTTGAATCGCCAATGGATCGAGTTCAACGCCTTCCGCAAAATTTGCTCCTATTTTCATTGCACCAATAGATAAAATACCCGATCCGCATCCATAATCTAAAATAGATTCTTTACCTTTTAGATTATTTTCCAACCATTTTAAACAAAGTTGAGTTGTAGGGTGTGATCCCGTTCCAAATCCGCTTCCGGGTTGAATTATAATTGTATGTCCGGTAAAAGCGGAATTTGTTTTCCAGGGTGGTACTATTCGAAGTGAATTAGAAATTATAATCTCTTTGAATTGAGATTGAGTGTGCGTCACCCAATCTATATCTTCAAATATTTCTTCATGGTAAGATGGAGATTCTTTCAAGTTTAGAATAGTCATTATATCTGAAATGAGCCGATTCACATCTTGCCTACTGTGAATCAATAAAACCAGTTTATGTGTGTTCCCCGTCAGTAATAATGGATTATTTGGGTCATCAAACCATTCTGAATCTGATTCATTTTGTTTATCTAAAATCGTAATAGATAAGATTTCTAAACTAAAAAGAATGTCTGAAGCAAGCTGCAAATCCAAATTAGGAAGTTCAAGAGTAATGTTTTTCCACGTCTTCATGATGTGGTAATTTACAGGCTATGAAAACACGTGGCGAACTGAAAACTGAACAACAAAATCCCAATTCTTTCGAAATTGATTCAATGTCAATACGAGATGTTTTGGTTACAATAAATCGAGAAGATCAATCAATTGCATCTGCTGTTGAGCAAGCTATACCCGAAATTGATCAAGCAGTGAATTTTACATTGAAGTCAATAAAAAGTGGCGGGCGAGTATTTTATGTTGGTGCGGGCACCAGTGGTCGACTCGGCGTATTAGATGCTTCGGAAATTCCACCTACGTATTCAGCACCTAAGGGATTATTTATTGGTATAATTGCTGGGGGAGAGAAAGCTTTGCGGAATTCTATTGAAGGGGCTGAAGATAGCCAGGAAGACGCTTTCTCTGATTTGAAAAAATATAATTTGAATGCTAAGGATACATTGGTTGGAATTTCATGTAGTGGTGCTGCTACATATGTTGTATCAGCATTGGATCATGCAAAATCCAAGGGAGCAAAAACAATTTATCTTGTTACAAACCCTAATCCATATAAAATGACAGAAGTTGATGTCATCATCAATGCGGTAACAGGTCCAGAAGTTGTCACGGGCTCTACCCGAATGAAAGCTGGGACAGCAACTAAATTAATTCTAAATATGATTTCTACTGCTACCATGATCAAATTAGGAAAAGTGTATGGCAATCTCATGGTAGATCTCATGGCAGTTAACGATAAACTGGTGGATCGTGGTACTCGAATTATTAAACAATTAACAGAATTAGATTACGATGCTGCACAGATAAAATTATTTGAAGCAGAAAAATCTGTAAAAACAGCTATTGTCATGGAAAAATTAAATTGTTCTTTAAATGATGCACGTGAGAAATTGAATAAAGCAAACGGCTTTTTGAAGAATATAATATGAAACAAAAAAAACCAGTTTTATTTAATAAAATCGGACGTGATATTTTAAAAAAAGAACTAATGAAAGAACCATTTGATAGAGTTACAGCTTCATTTTACATTTATCACCCCATCCAGAATCCTCAACAATTTAGAGACGAATTATTTATTGCTTGGGATAAACTTAATGTTTTTGGTCGAATCTATATTGCTACAGAAGGTGTGAATGCACAATTAAGTGTGCCAGAACAATATTGGAAATTGTTTCTTGAAAGTATGAACTCATTTTCTATTTTAAAAAATATCTCCATCAAGAAAGCGATTCAAGATGGAAACTCATTTTTTAAACTTACCATTAAGGTCCGAGAAGAATTAGTTGCTTATGGTGTGCATCAGGATACATATAATATGGACTTGGTAGGAAATCATCTTACTGCAGAAGAATACAATCAAGCATTAGAAAAACCTGATACTATTATAGTAGATATGCGTAATTATTATGAAAGCGAAATTGGTAAATTCGAAACTGCAATTGTTCCTGATGTAGAAATATCAAAAGAATTACTACCAGAAGTAAAACGTATATTGAAAGGCAAAGAGGAAGAGAAGATTCTTCTTTATTGTACCGGCGGAATTCGATGTGAAAAAGCATCATCTTATCTGATGAATCATGGGTTTAAAAATGTAAATCAACTTCAAGGTGGCATTATTCAATATGCGCATGATATCAAAGAAAAAGGGCTAAAATCAAAATTTATTGGTAAGAATTTTGTATTTGATGAACGATTAGGAGAACGAGTTACAGACCATGTAATTGCATCGTGTCATATTTGTGGAACAAGCTGTGACACACATACAGATTGTAAAAATGATGCTTGTCATATTTTATTTATCCAATGTGATACATGTGAAAAAGAATTAGAAGGTTGCTGTTCCGAAGCATGTTGTGAATTTGCAAAATTGCCCATTGAAGAGCAAAAAATTCGTAGAAAAGATCCAACTCAAGTTATTTCCAGAACATTTTTTGATTCACGAATTAAGCCGAAATTGAATCAAAACATTTGAATTACCCTATTCTTTATTCCTTTCGCCGATGTCCTTATGCCATGCGAGCTCGGTTGGCTTTGGCTTATGCAGGGATTGCTTTTGAACACCGAGAAATCCTTTTAAAGAATCGTCCATCAGAATTAATTACAATATCTCCTAAAGGGACTGTTCCAGTTTTACAATTACAAGATGGCACAGTAATCGATGAAAGCATTGAAATTATGAAATGGGCGTTGTTACAAAATGATCCAGATAATTGGTACATTGAAAATATTAAAGACCAAGATTCCTTTATAACTCAAAATGACGGTGAATTTAAAAAAAAACTAGATCAATATAAATACCATGAGCGTTTCCCAAATGGGACTTATAAAGAATATCAAGCTAGTTTGGGCAAGATGTTAAAGCGTTATGAAATAATCTTATCAGATTCATTGTATTTAATTAGTAATAAGATTTCTTTAGTTGATATAGCATTATTTCCATTTATTCGTCAAGGAGCTCATATAGATTTGATTTGGTTTAACGTTCAATTTCCAAAATTAACCAAATGGATGAATAAATTTATATCAATGGGTTTATTTATATCAATCATGGTAAAGTATGATGTTTGGATATCAGACGAAACTGGCATTTTAATTCAAGGATCTTAAAAGAATTATGAATAGAAAATATAATATAATTATTGCCTTATTAATGTTTATTTCCATGTTAATCGGGAAACAAATTGTAGTTTCGTCTGATGGGTTTTCTGCGAAGATTGAACGTGATGAATGGGGCGTTCCGCATATTTATGGAACTCGAGATGCAGATGTTTCATTTGGCTTGGCCTATGCCCACGCAGAAGATGATTTTAAAACAATCTTTGATATTTTATTAGCAACACGTGGAAAACTCGCAACGGTTTACGGTAAAAATGCAGCAGTAAATGATTATTATGTTCATCTTATGGACATATGGAATAACGTTGATTCAAAATATGAATCTGATATTTCGGATGATGTAAAAATATTGTGTGAAGGATATGCCGCTGGTCTGAACCTATTTTTAGAAGAATACCCTGAGCAGGGTAAGAAAATAATATACCCGGTTTTTGGGAAAGATATAATTGCGGGATTCTCTCACAGAATGCCTTTGATGTTTGGACTAAAAGGTGTGATGAAAAAATTATCCAAAGAAAAGCGTCCTAATACTATTGGCTTCAAAGAGAAAGATGAAGAAAACGAACCTTTCAAAATGGTTGCTAGTAATGTTTTTGCGATTGCACCTCATCGTTCTAATGATGGATATACACGGATTTGGATAAATAGCCATCAACCTTGGGAAGGTCCTGTGGCTTGGTATGAAGCACATTTTATGAGTGAAGAAGGATGGGACTTTTATGGAGGATTATTTCCAGGGTCACCCATTCCCTTGTTGGGTCACAACCCACATTTAGGTTGGAGCCATACGGTGAATTCACCTGATTTAATTGATGTTTATGAGTTAACTATTAATCCCGATCATAAAAACCAATATTGGTTCGAAGGTGAATGGAAGGAGATGAAAGTCCGTAAAGTATCCATTAAGGTGAAATTATTCGGACCTATTTCTTGGACATTTAAGCGAAAGGTAAAAGAATCAATTCATGGTCCAGTTATGGAATTTGATCATGGGAGTTATGCGCTTCGTGTTTCATCTGTGCAAAATATAAAATTTATAGAAGAATGGTATCGGATGGGAAAAGCGCGGAATTATTCAGAATTTAGAGAAGCCATGGAAATTCATGCTTTACCCATGTTTAATACCGGTTATGCAGATAAAGATGGTAATATTTTTTATGTTTATAATGCAAAAATACCAGAAAGAAATAATGATTTTAATTGGAATGAGCTTTTACCTGGTGATAAAAAAGCAAATATTTGGACAAATTATGTTCCTTTTGATTCTTTGCCACAGGTATTGAATCCGCCTGAAGGTTTTTTACAAAACTGTAACAGTAATCCTTATTTAGCAACGGGAAATTCTAACGATATGTCTAACCCTTTATCTGATTGGACAGGAATTGAAACACATCAAACCAACCGAGCACTTCGAGCATTGGAAACCTTTGGTGCTGATTCGTCTATATCACGTGAAGATTTTTTTACATATAAATATGATACTCAATATTCTCTGAATTCGGTTATAGCAAAAGTTCGAGATCGATATGTGGCTGAGATGGAAACGAATACTGATCCTAAATTACTACCTGCTTTAAAATTGATAAAAAATTGGAATTTATCTGCTGATTCGAGTAATACCGCTGCGGCACTTGCCATTATCGTTCTTCCAAATGCATTCAATGAAGACAAGTTGAAATATAAAACGGATAAAATCACGCAAAAACTTCATGAAACTATTGATTACCTTGAAACTAAATTTGGTAAAATTGACGTTCCTTTGGGAAAAGTATTACGGCTTGTACGAGGAGAAACAAATTTGCCACTTTCGGGTGGACCAGGATTATTGAGAGCAATTTATTTTAAGAAAAAAGATGATTTGTATATTGGGACTGCTGGAGATTGCTATTTTCAAGCTGTGGAGTGGGGTCCAAATGGAGAATTAAATGCTTGGACAATTCACCAATTTGGAAGCGCAACTACTATTGAATCTTCAAAGCATTATGATGACCAAGCTAAACTTTTTTCAAAGCATAAAATGAAACAAGTCCGCGGACTTAACAAGGATTAATAAACATGGAACAAACATATTATTTAATTATAATTGGTGCACTGATTTTTGAGTACTTACTTTCTACGGTTAGTTCAGTGCTAAATATGAATAGTGTTTCTGAAAATGTACCGGATGGTTTTCAAAATCATTATGATTCTGAAAAATATGCCAAATCACAAGCATACTTAAAGGACAACACGCGCTTTGGTTTACTATCGAGTACCTTCGGTTTAATCGTAACCTTGATTGTGATTCATAGTGGGCTTTTTGGTTTATTAGATGTATTTGTTCGAACTCAATCAACTCACCCGATTGTCGGTGGGCTTATCTTTTTTGGACTTATTTTTATTATTAACGATATAATCAATTTACCCTTTTCTCTTTATGGTACATTTATTCTTGAAGAAAAATATGGATTCAATAAAACAACAGCTAAAACTTTTGTCATGGATAAACTTAAAGGGTATATGCTCACCATTGTATTGGGAACAATAATTATGAGTCCCGTACTTTATTTCTTCAACAGCTATGGTGAAAATGGTTGGTGGATTGCTTGGGGAATTATCACAGCATTTATGATTGCGATTCAGCCCATATTTGTTCATGTCATTGCACCCATTTTTAATAAGTTTACCCCATTAGAAGATGGAGAGTTGAGAACTGCTATTGAAACTTTTTCTAAAAAAGTTGATTTCCCTATTTCCCGAATCGACATGATGGATGGAAGCAAACGTTCTTCTCATTCAAATGCATATTTCAGTGGGTTTGGAAAGTCACGGCGAATTGCATTATTTGATACTTTATTGGAAAAACATTCTATCGAAGAAATTGTATCTGTTGTTGCACATGAAGTTGGACATTATAAAAAGAAACACATAATAACCGGAACAATTTTAGGTATTTTAGAAACGGGAATTATGCTATTTGTATTTAATCTTATTATGAATGATTCTGCATTGTTTTCTGTTTTTGGTGTTCAGAGTGTATCGGTGTATGGTGGGCTAATCTTTTTTGGTATGTTATATTCACCTGTGAATTTATTAACATCAGTTTTTACGACAGCAATGAGCAGGAAAAATGAATATGAAGCTGATGCATTTTCTTTGGAACATACTCAAAATAAAGACGCTTTAATCAATATGCTAAAAGGATTGGCTGCGAATAATTTATCTCATTTAACGCCTCATAAAATGATGGTATTTTTATCGTATAGTCATCCACCAGTTATAGACCGGATAGCAGCTGTAAATAAAACATAAAACATTTTTTTAATAATCATGGAAAATCCAGTATTTATTTTATCAATACCACTTATTGTGATTGTGATATTGAGTTTATTGAAAATAGCCAAGAAAAAAAGGCCTAATGGAAAACCGTGGTTCAGAATCGAAAAGGTAGAAGACAATGAATAGACATCTCTCTATGAGGTCTGGAAATCCAGCCCTTCAATCATCCACATTTAGAAACCATATGTCTGCTGTTTCAGAAGGGACAATGACATTAAGTGGCACCGTAAATAAAACCGGAATTGGCTTACTTTTAATCATATTGAGTGCCGGATATACTTGGGGAAATCCAGCCATGCATGGTTTGGCTATTCCGGCTGGAATTATTGGATTCATCTTGGCTTTAGTTACCGTTTTTAAACCCCAGTTTGGTCATATTACTGTACCAATATATGCTGTGGTTGAAGGAATTTTCCTTGGTGTTATTTCTATGATATTTGAGCAGATGTATCCAGGTATAGTTATTCAGGCAATCTTTTTAACATTTGGTACGTTGGGTGCATTGTTGCTTGCTTATCAATCGGGTTTGATAAAAGCGACTGAAAATTTCAAATTGGGGGTTGTGGCTGCCACAGGTGGTATTGCTATTTTATATTTGATTAATATGGTGATGGGCTTTTTTGGATCCAGTGTTGGTGTTATACATAGCAATGGTATGATGGGAATAGCTTTCAGTGGGTTTGTTGTAGTTATAGCGGCATTAAATCTCGTATTAGATTTTGACTTTATTGAAGAAGGTGTCGAAATGGGGGCTCCGAAGTATATGGAATGGTATGGAGCTTTTGGTTTGCTTGTAACTTTGATTTGGTTGTATTTAGAAATTTTGAGATTGTTAGCTAAGCTTCAGAGCAGACGATAGTTTTTCTCTAATATTTATGATTCATATACTTTAATTAAGGAAAATATTCATCAATGCATTCAACTTTAATTACAAATGATGCCGTTGTTTTAGGAATTCTATTATCGATTCTTGCTTTTGTATTCATCACATCTCATAGTGAGCATCCAACTTGGAAAAAATTCTATAAATTTGTTCCATCACTTCTTCTTTGTTATTTTATTCCGTCTATTTTTAATTCTTTTGGAATCGTTTCGGGTGAAGAGTCCAATCTGTATTTTGTAGCATCTCGTTATTTACTACCAACAAGTTTAGCTTTATTGACCTTAAGTATTGATCTTCCTGAGATTAAAAAATTGGGACCAAAAGCAATCATTATGTTTTTCACAGGAACTATAGGAATAATCATTGGTGGACCTATTGCTGTATTAGTGGTGTCTGTTTTTGCTCCCGATGTAGTGGGTGGCGTAGGTCCTGAAGCTGTTTGGCGTGGTCTTACAACTGTAGCAGGAAGTTGGATTGGAGGAGGAGCCAATCAGGCAGCTATGAAGGAAATTTTTAATGTCGGTGATGATGTCTTTTCGGCTATGATTGCTGTTGATGTAATTGTTGCTAATATTTGGATGGCATTTTTACTTTATGGTGCAGGAATTCAAGATAAAATTGATGAAAAGTTTAAAGCTGATTCTACTGCAATTACAGAATTAAAAGATAAGATTGAAGCTTATCGAGCACAGATTTTACGTATCCCAGAATTAACAGATACTATGAAAGTAATGGCTGTTGGATTTGGTGTTACAGCAATTGCTCATTTAGGAGCAGATTTTATTGCGCCGTGGATTGGAGAAAATGCGCCTGGTCTTGCTAAGTTTAGTTTAACATCTGGATTTTTTTGGCTTATTGTACTTGCTACAACGATTTCTTTAGGATTGTCATTCACAAAAGCGAGAGAATTAGAAGGTATTGGTGCTTCTCGCTATGGAAGTTTATTTTTATACATTCTTGTGGCAACCATTGGGATGAAAATGAATATAATGGCAATTTTCGAAAATCCAGGATTATTCGTGGTAGGACTTATTTGGATATCAATCCATGGGTTTTTATTAATTGTTATGGCAAAAATAATAAGAGCTCCATTCTTCTTTTTAGCCGTTGGGAGCCAAGCAAATGTGGGCGGTGCAGCATCTGCACCTATCGTGGCATCTGCGTTTCACCCGTCATTAGCACCAGTGGGCGTTTTACTCGCTGTTTTGGGGTATGCTGTAGGAACCTATGGTGCTTGGATTTGTGGAATTATGATGATGGGAGCTCAATAAGATATTTTAATTTAATTGAAAAAGATATCTGCACACTGTAATGGTTTAGAGCCATTTTATATATGAATTTCATTATCAATTTTTATAAAAGTATCGTCAGGATATATTTATAAAAATATTCCATAATATTTTTATTTATCGGACTTCTTACTATAAATTTGGGGCTGATTATTTCTTAATATTTATTAATTTTATTGATACAAAAAGGTAAAAACATGGCACAACAAAAATTTCAAACTGAAGTCGGTCAACTTCTTCATCTCATTACTCACTCTTTATACACACATAAAGAGATTTTTTTAAGAGAACTTATTTCAAATGCATCAGATGCATTGGATAAACTTCGTCACCTTACTTTAACGGATGATGCATTAAAAACATTTGATTTTGACCCTAAGGTTTCAATTGAATTTCAAGATGGAGATGAGCCTAAACTCATTTTATCTGATTCGGGTATTGGAATGAATAAACAGGATTTAAAAGATAATTTGGGCACAATTGCTCGATCGGGTACGAAAAATTTCCTATCAAATTTGTCCGGAGATGAAAAGAAAGATTCTCAATTGATTGGACAATTTGGCGTTGGATTTTATTCCTGTTTTATGGTAGCAGATAAAGTAGATGTAACAACTAAAAAAGTTGGTGAAGATGAAGCGTTTTTATGGACGAGCGATGGACATTCTGGCTTTGAAATAAAAAAAGATGTTCGAAAAGAAAATGGAACAACAATTACCCTTTATTTGAATGAAGAGGGAAAAGAATATGCAAATAGATGGCAAATTGATAGTTTAGTGAAGAAATATTCTGATCATATTGATTTTCCGATTTTCATTTCATATGAAGATATTGAATATGATAAAGAAGGGAAAGAAAAAAGCCGCGCGCCTAAGACTGAACAAATTAATGACGCAAAAGCTTTCTGGACTAGATCTAAAAATGAATTAGAGAAAAAAGATTATCAAGAATTTTATAAATCTATATCTAACGATAGAGATGATCCATTTGATTGGGTTCATTTTCATGCTGAAGGAGCGCTTGAGTTCACACTTTTATTTTATATTCCTAAAACAGCATCACCTGATATATTTAGAACGGATTATCAAGCGGGAGTAAAGTTATATGTTAATCGGGTTTTTATTACTGATGATGAAAAAGAATTATTACCCGTTTGGTTACGATTTGTAAAAGGAATTATTGATTCATCCGATTTACCCTTAAATGTTAGTCGTGAAATTTTGCAACAAAATCGTATAATGAGTAAAATTAAAACGAATGCAGTTAAAAAAATCTTAGAAAAACTAAATGATATAGCAAAAAATAAAGATAAATATGCTGAATTTTTCCTTCAATTTGGCCGCTTAATAAAAGAAGGTGTTTACCAAGATTTTGAACATAAAGATGCCTTAACAGATTTACTTCGTTTTAAATCTACTAAACAAGAAGGTTTAGTTTCATTGAAAGACTATGTCGATAATATGAACAGTGAACAAAAAACTATTTATTATATTACAGGTCAAAATGAAGCATCATTGCGAAATTCACCCTTATTGGAAATGTACACTAAGAAAAATGTTGAAGTATTAATCTTAGATGATGAGATTGATGAAATTATTATTTCATCTGTTCCAAAGTACGATGAGAAGGAATTGAAGTCAGTGAATAGAAGTGGTGCTGCAGATGATTTTTCAGAAGAATCTGATAAAGAGTCTGAAAAATCGACAAAACCAGTTCTAAAGAAAATTAAAAAAGTACTAGGTGATAAAGTTAAAGATGTAAAAATGTCTAACCGCTTGAGCGATTCTCCATCTTGTATTGTGGCAGATGAAAATGATCCAACTTCACAAATGCAGGAAATATTAAAATCGATGGGGCAAACAGATATGCCAGAAATAAAACCTATTTTAGAGATTAATCCCAACCATGAAATTGTAGAGAAGCTGAAAAATATGACACGCCAAAAGGCATTTGATGATATTGCTTGGCTTTTATACGAACAAGCATTGATTCAAGAGGGAGTCACTTTAGACGATCCTTCAGGGTTTGTAAAACGTTTGAATAATGCGATTTCTAATAATCTTTAAAGCATTTAGATTTTAAAGATTAATTATAATATTTTCAATTTCCTAAAATAATTTCTGAAATTAGGAGTAAATCAAAAATAGAAAGTTCATTATCGAAATTGATATCAGCGGCACAGAATTCATTGGATGTTGGTGTTTGCCATTCCATAATAAATCCTAAAGTTTTAATAATATCCATAACATTTATCATTCCATCCATATTGGGATCTGCTAATTGACATTCACCCGCTTCAGCTTCAACTATAACTGAAACAGGAACACTGGTGGAATCATTTTCCACAAGTCGTGTGATAATTGTATATTCATAAAAAAGTCCAGGGAATACGGGAGTATCTAAATAACTTGTTACATCTGATTCCATGTTTTGAATCCATTCGCCATCTCGGTAAATATCGTTTTCAAAAGTAGAAATTGTATCGCCCCCAAAAAGATTTGTTGGATTGCTCCAATTCAACTGGATAGCAGTTCCGGCCGTCCCTATTCCAATTAGGTTTGTTATAGAATTTGGATCCAACGAGTCAGATGCCATAAACTGTGAAACGAGTATAGTGGAATTAAAAAGATTTAATCGACCGCCAGACACTGTAATATTTTCTAAGGCGCTAATTGGATCAGTACCATCCATAATCATAGATTTGAGTGCAAGAGCACCTTCACCTGGACTATTGAATTGGAATTGACTAAATCCTGATGTCATAACTGAATGTAAAAAACCAACGGCACCTGCAACATGGGGCGTTGCCATACTTGTTCCGGATAAGGATGAAGTTGATCCGTTATTGTAAGTGGATAAGATACTGCTTCCCGGTGCGCCCAAATCAATGGATTCTAAACCATAACCTGCAGAAGCTTTTTGGTCATTACGAGTGGTATTTGTTACCGTAATAAGATAATCGCTATCACATCCTGTTGGAACATCACCTACATTATCAATATTTACATTGTTATTTGCAGTCGCAGCTGCGCTTAAAATGCCAACTTCTCCCATGGCAGTATAAGCTTCATCCCAAAGAGGATAATTTCCAGTTGAACAATTGGCATTATCTACTCCAAAACTAGAATTAGTAGATACAACAAATGCACCTTCATCACCTCCAGTTTCATTATAAAGAGCTCTTTGATCTAATACATAACCATACGCTTCTAGTGCAATAGATGTTTCGCCAGTGGATCCCATTATAGTCATTAACTTTACGTTCCAACTTACGCCGGCCACCATACTACCATTATTTCCTTCAGCACCGACAATTCCAGCTACATGTGTTCCGTGTCCATCCGATGAAATATTGCCATTAGAGTTATAGGCGTTCCACCCGTTAATATCATCGATATATCCATCATTATCATCATCAATTCCATTTGCAGGAATTTCATCTTCGTTCACCCAAATATTATCATCCAAATCACTATGGGAAATCAAACATCCTCCATCAACAATTGCCACTACAATTTCATCACCTAAAGCGTTCAATCCACCAGTACTCATATCCCATGCTTCAGGTGCATCAATATCTGCATCTTCAAGTCCACCTGATTGTCCTGTGTTGTGCAACCCCCATTGTGTTGTAAAACTAGGATCATCCGGAAAAGTTTGACGTGGGGAAACATAATGATCAAATTGTGCATTTTGAATCCAAGGGTTTTCTCTAATTTCTTTTAAAGCATCTGGAGTAGATATAGATTGATCAATTATTTTTACAAGATAAATATTAGCTCGTTTCATTAAAGGTTTCACGATTTGATACCGGGATGCATCAAGCCCTAGGGATAATTCATCCAACTTAACATTAGGCATTCCTTGAATCAAAATTTGTCCAGGCGCGTATTTTTGAGAAAAAGATGCGCCAATGAACCATAAAATAAATATTAATTTTTTCATAAGTATTTGTGTTTTTTGTTATAAAGGGTTTATCACATTTAGTACGATTTCAATTCCTAATTCACTCATAATTTAAAGAAAAGAACTTTAAAAGAGTCACAGAATCATCTCGAAATTCGTTCTCTGATTTAGTAATTTTCAATTCATTTTTAAACCAATTTAGAGAATTTAATATGCCTGATATAAATCCATACATTTTTAGAGAATATGATATCCGTGGTAAAGTTGCGGAAGATTTTCCCGAACATGTTGTAATTAAACTTGGTAAAGCATTTGGTACTTTTGTGAAGCGTGCCGGCGGTAAAGAAATTACCCTGAGTGGTGACATTAGACTTACAACGCCCGATCTTATTAATTATTTCAAAAAAGGTGTGCTTTCAACAGGGATTGATGTTATTAATATTGGCATTATCCCAACACCAGTCAATTATTATTCAATGTTTTTGTTAGGTGTAGCTGGTGCGGTTCAAATTACTGGCAGTCATAATCCTCCTGAGTTCAATGGATTTAAAATGTCTTTGGAGAAAAAAGCATTTTTTGGAAAAGATATCCAATCTTTATACCAGTTAATTGATAATTCAGATTTTGAAACAGGTGAAGGATCGGAAGCTCGTTTTAAGATATTACCTAAATATAAAGAAATGATTTTGGACAAAATTAATATTGAACGTCCCATGAAAGTTGTTATGGATTCCGGAAATGCAGCAGGTGGGATTAACGGGCCAGATGTATTCAAATCAATGGGGATTGAACTTAAAGAACTTTATTCTGAACCTGATGGAACCTTCCCAAATCATCATCCAGATCCAACAGTGGAAGAGAATCTTCAGGATTTAATTGCAGAAATGAAAACGGGGCAATATGATGTAGGGTTAGCTTTTGATGGAGATGCAGATCGTGTTGGTGTTGTAGATGAAACTGGCGATATTATTTGGGCTGATCAGTTAATGGCGCTATTTTTACCAGAAATAATTAGCAATGGGGAAGATATTCTATTCGATGTTAAATGTTCCCAAGCACTAGAAGATATGATTAACAAATATGGCGGAAACCCAATCATGTGGAAAACAGGACATTCGCTCATTAAACAAAAGATGGGAGAATTAGGTTGTAAGTTAGGTGGAGAAATGAGTGGCCATATATTTTTCGCCGATGATTACTATGGGTACGATGATGCCCTTTATGTGGGAGCTCGGTTAGTTCAACTCTTATCTAAATCTGATAAAAAACTCTCAGAATTAAAAGCTGAAATTCCTGTTTATTATTCTACGCCAGAAATGCGGTTGGAAGCAGAAAATGATGAAGAAAAATTTAGAATCGCAAAAGAAGCTATTGCCTATTTTACTGAAAATTATGATTGTATTACAGTGGATGGTGTAAGAATTAAATTTGGAGACGGGTGGGGTTTGGTACGTTCTTCAAATACACAACCTGTAATAGTGTGTCGTTTTGAAGCCAATTCTCTAGAACGAAAGAATGAAATTATGAATCTTATCCTTGGAAAACTTAAAGAATTTGGAACTCTAAAATTGGGTGGACATTAATGCCATCATTTAATGAATTGGTTTTGTTTATTCGTAAGGAAGTTAATCAAGACCTTAGGCGCCTTCCGATTCCAGAAAAGCCCGCTTACTTATATGATCCAATTCGATTTACCCTTCGAGGAACAGGAAAACGTTTCAGACCTATTTTAGTTCATCTTTCGGGTCGCGCTAATAATGCTGATCCTGACTCATTAATGAAAATTGCTCTGGCCGTAGAGCTTCTCCATAATTTTACTTTAGTTCATGACGATATTATGGATAATGATGATACTCGACATGGGCAACCTGCAATTCATTTTAAATGGGACGATTCCACAGCTATTCTTGCCGGTGATGGAATTAATGCTATTGCGCAAATTTTATTAAGTGGACTCCCATATAGATCTAATGCCATTTGCCGATCTTTTAATCAAGCAACCTTAGAAGTTTGTGAAGGACAGGCCTACGATAAAGAATTCGAAAATGACCTTTCAATTACAGAAAACCAATATTTAGAAATGATTGAGAAAAAGACTGGATCACTATTAGGTGCGAGCGCAAACTTACCAGCTATTCTTATCGGTGCTGATCCAGAAGTGATTAGCTATTTCGATCAATTTGGTCGTGCCTTAGGGAATGGATTCCAAATTCATGATGATCTTCTCGAAATATATGGGAATGTAGATGATATGGGAAAAAGCCTTGGAAGTGATATAGCTGAAGGAAAGCAAACAATGATGGTTATTAAAGCTCGCAATAAATTTAAAAAAGAATGGGAAAATTTGATTTCTGATCCAAATTCGCCGGAACTTATGTCGGAAATTCGTAATTTTTTTCAAGATAATGGCATCAAGGAAGAAACAAAAGCAATGGCAAAATCATATTTTGATTCTGCCAGAGATATATTAGACAAAATTAATGGTATCGATAAGAATGAATTGATAGATTTTGTAAACTTAGTAGAAAATAGGACTTATTAATGACTAAAAGATTTGACCCTGAAAATATGTATGGTTCAATTTGGGAATTCCCCGAGAATCTAACAGATGCAATACAATTAGGAAATAATATTTCCTTAAAACATTCATATAATGAAATCCAAAATATAGTTATCGCAGGCATGGGTGGTTCAGCTATTGGTGGTGATGTTGTTTCTATTTTAGAAAAAGACAACTTGAATATTCCGATCATTGTTTGCCGTGGATATTCGCTTCCAAACTGGGTGAATGAAAATACAATGGTTATTTGCTCGTCTTACTCCGGAAATACAGAAGAAACACTTTCTGCGTTAGAAGATGCAATTCAAAAAAATGCTCAAATTTGTGGAATTACCACAGGCGGAAAAATCGCTGGAAGATTAAAAGCACTTGATAAGGATGTTGTCATAATTCCATCAGGACTTCAACCGCGAGCTGCTTTGGCATTTTCCTTTATTCCCATCGCTAAATGTCTTGAAAAAGCAGGCGTGCTTTCATTGAGTTTTGACCAATGGATGGAGAATGCAATAGAAGCGATAACGCAAGCGCGTGATCTTTATTCACAAGAAAACGATACAAATCCAGTTTATGAACTTGCACAACAAATCTATAATCGAATTCCAATTATTTATGCAGATAATTCAACTTTAAGCGTAGCATCAGTTCGTTTGAAAGGACAATTTTGTGAGAATGGAAAGATGTTAGCTTATCATAATGATCTACCGGAATTCAATCATAATGAAATTGTAGGTTGGGAAAATAATCCTGATATATATCAAAATTTATTTGTGATTTGGTTAACAGATATTCAGGATAATGTGCGGGTAAAACATCGCCAAACTATCACACAGGAAATATTAAACGAAGTAGGTGTAGACCAATTTGTACTAGAAATGACAGGTGAATCATTTCAAGAGCGTTTTCTTCATATGATTCATTATGGAGATTG
Organism: Fidelibacterota bacterium; assembly: GCA_018649625.1. Classification (GTDB taxonomy): domain Bacteria; phylum Fidelibacterota; class Marinisomatia; order Marinisomatales; family UBA1611. Next base: position 89,658 of record JABIHN010000018.1, read on the forward strand.
GCTAAGTTATTGGTGTGCGATTCTACATGGTACTGACCCTAGTCCTGTGGTGAAAATTTCAAGACTTAAAGATGCATTATCCAAAAAACCATGATACCAGTCAAAGTTCTAAAAATTTCTTATCATCCTGATAGCCGTAGTTATGCGGTTATTCTTCAAGAAATTACAGGGAATAAATGTCTTCCTGTAATTGTTGGATCATTTGAAGCTCAATCAATTGCACTTGCAATCGAAGTGCTTGAAGCACCACGTCCTTTAACTCACGATTTGATTTGTGATGTAATTACGGGTGTTGATGGATTTCTCAAGTCGATACGAGTTAGTCATCTTAAAGATGGAGTTTTTTACGCACAAATGGAGCTAGAATCAATTGGTTTTGGTGTGCGAATTATTGATGCAAGACCGAGTGATGCTATTGCTGTAGCACTGAGAATGAAAGCACCTATATTAGTTTCTTCGAATATTATGGAAGAAGCAGGCGTTGATCAAGACTCGATAAAAGAAGTGAAAAAAACGATTATAAAACCTGAAATTTCTGTTCAAAATCTAAAAGAAAAATTGAAATTAGCAGTGGAAGAAGAAGAATATGAAACTGCAGCAATACTTCGTGATAAAATAAGTTTGTTAGAACCTTAAAGTGTAACGTCCATTTCTTCTAATGCCATTTGAGCCGCAATTTGTTCTGCGGTTTTTTTATTTGTACCTAAACCAGATGAATAGGACTGAACTCCTATTTTAACTTGAACTTCAAACGTTTTAAAATGATCGGGTCCAGTGATATCTTTAACCAAAAAAATAGGATTATCAATATTTCTGGAATGGCAATACTCAATGAGCTTGCCTTTATAATTAGTTGATTTCCAAGCTTCTTCCTTATGAGCCCAAACAGTATCTATAATTAATTTTCGACAAGGTTCAAGACCTCCATCTAAATACATTGCGCCTATAAGAGATTCATATATATTTGCCTGTTGTTTCTCTGCAATTTTTTCAATTTTTAAATTTACGCTCGATTCAATTTTAAGATAATTCATTAGATCTAATAATTGACCGATTTGTGCCAAGAATGATTTTTGAACTAGAGATGCCCGACGTTGAGTAAGTAATCCTTCATCACCTTCTGGAAATTCACGCATTAGTTCTCGACTAATAATAATATCAATAACAGCATCACCAAGAAACTCCAACCGCTCATAATTATTTCGAGGACTAGTATCTAGTGACTTATGTGTGAAGGCTTGATTTAGATAATCTTTATTATGAAAAATATAGTTTATTTTTTTTTCTATAGGGTAGACAGAACCACTTCTATCCAGGAAAAACTGTTTAAATTTTATAAATAAATTCAAACGTATTTCCGAATACAGATAACCGCATTATGCCCTCCAAAGCCAAATGTATTGGATAGGATGGCATTTACTTTATGATGTTGGGCTGTATTGGGTACGTAGTCTAATGTACAATCTGGATCGGGTGTATCGTAATTAATTGTAGGTGGTAATAGTTGATCTTGTATTGCTTTTACAGAAGCAACCGCTTCTATACCGCCAGCTGCACCTAGTAAATGTCCCGTCATCGATTTAGTAGAACTCACTTTAAGTTTTGCACAATGGTCACCAAATAATGTTGAAATTGCAGCAGATTCATTTCGATCATTAAATAGGGTAGATGTTCCATGAGCATTTATGTAATCTATATCTGTTGTTTCTAAACCAGCATCTTTGATTGCTCTTTCCATAGCTTTCAATGCACCTACACCGCCAACAGCAGGTTGTGTCACATGAAACGCATCATCAGTGGATCCATATCCTGCTAATTCCGCAAGAATAGTTGCACCACGGTTTTTAGCATGACTTTCAGTTTCAATTACTAACATGCCAGCACCTTCTCCTAAAACAAATCCATCTCGGTTTTTTTCGAATGGGCGACTAGCTTTGGTTGGTTCATTACATGATTGAGATAAAGCACGCATATTAGCAAATCCTGCAATCGTTAGTGGAGTTACACTTGCTTCAGTTCCACCGCAAATCATCATGTCTGCATCTCCGACCATAATAAGTCTCATGGCCATTCCTATAGCATCTGTTGCAGATGCACACGCAGAAGTTACAGTTTGATTTGGGCCTCTAAAGCCCCAACGGATAGATAAATGTCCACCCGCAATATTTGCTATCATTTTAGGAACAAATTGAGGAGATACACGACGTGCACCCTTATTTTCTAAGGCAGAATGTTGTTCTTCTAAAGTTTGAATTCCACCCACTCCGGTTCCAATGGTAACACCGACACGATCCAAATTAATGGATTCTAAATCTATATTTGCCATTTCAACAGCTTCATTTGTGGCAACAATAGCGTAAACCGAAAATGGGTCGAGTTTGCGGATTTCCTTTGGATCCAAAATCGTTTCTGGTTGGAAATCCGTTAACTCGCCAGCAATACTGACCCGATGATTTGATGAGTCAAAATAGGTAATGGGTGCAATGCCGCTTTTTCCAGCGGTACAAGCAGCCCAAAAATCATTTACGTTATTGCCGTTGGGGGCAAGTACGCCTAATCCTGTAATAACTATTTTTTCTCGGGACATATTAATTAGTTAGCTTTTTTTATTTTTTCTACATAGTCAACTGCCGCACCAACTGTCATAATGGTTTCAGCATCTTCATCTGGAATTTCAATTCCAAACTCTTCTTCTAATTCCATGATTAATTCTACAGTATCAAGAGAATCAGCACCGAGGTCATCTATGAAATGAGCCTCCATTTTGATTGCATCTTCTTCAGCTCCGAGCTTGTCGATAACTACTTCTTTTACTTTGTCAAATGTGGACATTTTGTCTCCTTGGTTAATTGATAACACGGCCACCATCTACTGTGATGGTTTGCCCTGTAATATAACTTGCTTCATCAGATGCTAGGAAAAGTGCAGCATGTGCAATGTCTTCCGGCGATCCCATACGATTAGCAGGTATTCTACTTAAAAATTGTTCTTTTATATCATCAGATAATTCGTCTGTCATATCAGTCCCAATCCAGCCCGGTGCTATACAATTTACAGTAATGCCACGGGTAGCAACTTCTTTTGCTACGGATTTAGATAACCCAATAAGTCCAGCTTTTGATGCTGCATAATTTGCTTGACCAGCATTGCCGGTTAAACCGACAATGGAGGTAATATTAATAATTCGACCGTTTCGATTTTTCATCATAGGGCGAATGGCAGCTTTCATGCCATGGAATGCACCTTTCAGATTAATATTTAGAACGCTATCCCATTGATTCTCTTTCATTCTCATTAGGAGATTATCTTGAGTAACGCCTGCATTATTTACTAAAATATCTAGTCTTCCATTTTTCTTTGCAACGCTTGAAATGAGAGATGAAAATGAATCACCATCGCTAATATCACAGCTTTGGTAGGATGCTGATCCGCCATTTGAATTAATCTCATCCGTAAGCGAAGCTATAGCATCTTCTGATCGAGCAACACAAACAACGTGTGCACCAGCATTTGCAAATACTTGAGCAATTACTTTTCCAATTCCTCTTGAAGCGCCTGTAACGATGGCGATTTTATTGAATAAATTAAACATAGAAGTTTTCCACCTGTTCTAATGATTCAACGCCTTGTGAAGACATTTTGCGATCAATGCGTTTGTTCAGGCCGTGTAAAACTTTACCCGGACCAATTTCAATAAATGTTTCTATACCTGAGTTTTTCATAGAAAGAATAGATTTTGACCAGAGGACTGGATTCTCTAATTGTCTAATAAGTGATTTTTTAATATCATCTCCTTTTGTCACAGGTTTGCCATCAACGTTTGTAAAAACAGGAAAAAGTGAGTTTGAAATTTCAAAAGAATTTATCGAATGAGCAAGAGCTTCTCTTGCAGGACTCATTAAAGGAGAATGGAATGCGCCGCTTACATTCAATTGAACAACCAGCCGTGCGCCAGATGATTTAGAAGAAGCCATAACAGCCGTTACTGCATCAGGAGTTCCAGAAATTACAACTTGTCCAGGTGAATTATAATTTGCTGCAACTACAACGCCATTTCCCGAATATTCAGAACATAAATTGGAAACTCTTTCATCATCTAAACCGACAATTGCAGCCATTGTACCAGTTTGTTGTTCGCCAACTTTCGCCATACTTTCTGCTCTTACTTTCACCAATGAAAGTCCTGTTTCGAAATCAAATGCATTTCCAATAGCCAATGCCGAATATTCTCCTAGACTATGTCCAGCAACAGCATTAGGAGAAAAACCTTTCTCCTTTAAAAGCTCTCCTAAAATAACGGAAACGATATAAAGTGATGGTTGAGTGAATTGTGTTTGTTTTAATTTTTCTTCTGGACCATTAAAAATAATGGTTTGTATATCATAACCCAAAATTTCAGTTGCACGATTAAAATAATCTTTTCCTAAATCAGTTTTATCAAAAAGGTCTTTTCCCATTCCTACCTTTTGGGAAGCTTGTCCTGGAAATAACCAAGCTGTCTTCAAAATATTGAATCCCATTTGATTAACATACTTCCCCAAGTAAATCCAGCACCAAAAGCAGCAAGAAGAATAGTATCCCCATTTTTGATTCGTCCATCAGCAACAGCTTCATTCATTGCAATAGGAATTGTCCCTGCAGTTGTATTTCCAAAACGATCAATATTGATTAAAACCTTATTCTCTGAAATATTACATCGTTTGGCAGCTGCATCAATAATTCGTTTATTGGCTTGATGAGGAATAAATAATGAAATATCGTCCCCTGTTAAATTGTTTTTATCTAAAATTCTTTCAGATACTTCTGCCATACCTTTAACAGCATATTTAAATATCTTTTTACCATCTTGTTTTAAGAAATGTTGTTTAGATTTTATCGTTTCGATGGTTGCAGGCATTCGACTGCCGCCGCCAGGCATTATAAGTGAATCTCCGCCTGAACCATCCATTAAAAGAATAGAATCAAATATTCCACCTTCAGACTTAGTTGGCTCTAAAATTGCACCGCCAGCTCCATCACCAAAAAGAACACATACATCACGATCTGTGAAATCTAAAATGGAAGACATAGTATCCACACCAATGACCATCACTTTTTTATACTGCCCTGATGAGATGAATTTATTTCCTGTTTCCAGCGCGTAAAGATATCCTGAACATGCGGCACTTAGGTCAAATCCCCAAGCATTTGTCGCACCGATATTATTTTGAACTAAAGCTGCTGTAGATGGAGCGAAGTGATCTGGAGTACAAGTGGCAATAATAATAATATCTATTTCGTCAGCAGAAATACCTCGTTTTTCTAATAATTGTTCAGCAACACGGGTAGATAGGTCAGATGTTGCTTCATTTTCGGAAACTATATGTCTTTGGGAAATTCCAGTCCGAGTTCGTATCCATTCATCCGAAGTGTCAACCATTTTTTCTAAATCGAAATTAGTCATAACTCTTTCGGGCACGTAATGGGCTGTCGTCGTAATTCTTGAATTCAATTTATTTACCAAAGTGAATAGCTAAACTTTTTTTAGTATCTTCAATTAAGTTATTATTAATACATTTTTGTGCTAAAAAAATTGAATTCATTATAGAACGTGGTCCTGAACTGCCATGACAAACAATTGAAATACCGTTGACACCTAAAAGGGGAGTACCACCATGTTCCTCATAATCAAATCGATTTTTTAAATCTTCAAAAATAGGTTTTAATAATCCAGCACCAATTTTATAAGACAATTTTTCATCAATTTTTCCTTTAATCTCATCCGTGAAAAATGAAATCCACGATTCTGCAAATTTTAATAAAGTATTGCCTACAAATCCATCACAAATGAGGACATCAGCTTCAGATGTTAATAAATGACGGCTTTCAATATTTCCGACAAAATTTGGTATTTCAGCTAATAACTTATAAGTCTCCACATAAAGATTGGATCCTTTTCCAGGTTCGCTTCCAATATTAATTAAGCCAATTTTAGGATCGGCAAATCCTTCTACATGATCATAATAATGAGATGCCATTATTGCAAATTGGGCCAAATGTTCAGGTTTAGCATCCGGATTAGCGCCCACATCGCATAGGACTTTTCCCCGTCCTTCTGTTGGGAAATAAGCAGCTAAAGCGGGTCGGCGGACCCCAGGAATTCTACCCAATGTTAAAAGAGTTGCAGACATGATAGCTCCTGTATGTCCGGCACTAATAAATCCGTCTGCTTTTCCTTCTTTTACTAATTGAATGCCACGTACTAAGGATGAATTGGGTTTAGATTTTAATACCTTTGAACCCTTATCTTCCATAGTAACGACTTCATCTGTATGCAATATTTGTATTGCATCAGAATCTCTGTCACCCAATTCAGTCCGAATTGCCGTTTCGTCTCCTAGGAGAATTATATTTAAAGATTTGGATGTTTTTTCTAATGCATCCAGTGTTCCTTGTACAGCAGCGTGGGGGGCAAAATCGCCTCCCATAGCATCAAGGGCAAATATCATTTATAACTGAAATTGATTAAGAAGCGGATACAACAGGGCGGCCGCGATAGTATCCACAATTTGGACAGGCTCTATGCGGCATTTTAGTTTGACTGCATTGTGCGCATGTTGTTGTTGCAACAGCTTGTGATTTGTAATGTGTGCGACGTTTCCGTCCACGTGCTTTTGATTGGCGTCTCTTTGGCAGTGCCATGAAATCTCCTCAACTCTACTTTAGTTTTAATTTGTTTAATGCACCCCAAGGATTATTACTCATATCTAATTCACAATCGCAGGATACTTGGTTCATATTTTTTCCGCATTGAGAACAAAGACCTTTACATAATTCGTGGCATAAAGGACTCATGGGCTCAGCTAAACTGATAATGTCAGCGATTGAGCTATTCAAGTCTATTTCATCGTCATCTTTTGGGAAGAGAACTATATCGTTTTCAATATTGGACTTTTCCTTATCATGAATTAACCACAATTTAATAGGGAGAATTTGATTTCGTGGAATTGTACACAAACACCGAACACATTCATATTCAGGTATTGCTTTTATTACTCCGAAAATCTTGAAACCAAAATCGATGTTCCGAGCAGATAACTCACAAGTAATATGGTTATCGGCGAAAACAGTACCTCGATCAGGAAAATCCTCAGCGGATATGTCAAAAAGCCTATTATTAAATTCGGAATTTAGATCCGATCGTAAAAGCTTCATTTACAGCTGGCAAAATTACCTTTTTACTTGAATCGATTCAAGACAGAAAGGGTGATTAAGAAAAAAAGATATTAAACTAGACTGATAGGACCTATTCTTTTGTGTTAGAATTATCATTTGACTCTGAACTGTCTGTTTCAGATTCACTTGCATTTGGTTCGTCAGTGTCTTGTTTATCATCATTGTCATCTTCGTCAAAATTAAAATCATCATCCATATCTTCTTCTAATTCATCTTCGTCTTTTCTTTCTAAAAGATCATCATCATCAGATTTCTTTTTAAAAATAATAAACATTAATGTTTCACCAACAGATAAAATGGAAAGTCCATAAGATAGAATGGAAAGACCAAGTAAAAATATTGAGATTGCTAATAGAACACTTGCAATTGTTTCTGTTCCTGAAAGGGGTCCACCAACAGTTGAAATACTGCAATTAAAAGATGGTAAGCAACAAGCAAATGTATTTGACAAGCAAGTAGAAATACTAGTTCCGCATTCAGCGAGAGAAGAACAAAGCCAATTCGGCGATACTAATGATGTCGCATAACTAACCATACTAGAAAGTTTGGCTCCCATGAACCATTCACATCCAAATACACCATTAATTAAACTGTAGCCTGCACTCCAAGCCCAACCAAATAATGCAACACTAATTCTTACCAAGGGAATAAGAACAATATGATAGGCAACAACACGCCAAGGTTGAGACCAAGTTACTGAGTAAGATTGAAAAACGGTTCCCATGGTATCTTCTTCATATGTGCCAACAATTGCAGGTGTAAATAGAAAGGAAACGAATAAAACAATAATCGTATAAATCGTAAAGACGGATCCAAAGAAATAAAAGAGGTAGGGGACAGCAAATATAAATTCACCTAAAAATGGAATTTTCCCCATAAAGGCGAATGCCCCTGCGAAAATCATAAAAAATGCAATGATTAATCCAATTGAGATAGGCGCAAAAACAACAGGATGCCAATGCTTTAGGACATAAGCCCATGCATCATTAGCCGAAAAGAAATCATTCCCTTTTAATTGCTTTAGGGTAACTCTACTTACAGCAGTAGCCGCAAGAAAGATTGCCAATATCCACGCTTCTGCTCCTATGAAATATGTAACCCAAGCATACCATTCGGCTTCTACTCCAAATAGGCACGGATAAAGTCCATACTCACCTAAAGCTTCAGTAAGTGGGATACCTGCCATTGCTAAAGCAAGATAGGAAAATGCCCAATAGAGAATGAATCCCGCAAGATTCCCCACCATAAAAATCCATATTTTTTTTCCGCTTAATGCAATCCTTGGTGCTCTGAAAATATCTCTTACGTCAAAATAAAGTTTCATGGGACCCATTGTAATACTCCTAATTAGTTTATTGTTCTTTTCTTACGAAATCTACCCAAGTTGCCATGCCCAATTCTCCTGATAGAGCATTCGCAGCAATTTTGGCTGAATTATAATTATCATAACTTCCTACTCTTACACGATACCAAATATCATTTCCATCAAATGCTGCTTTTTGAATATAGGCATCGTATCCTTTTTTTATCATTTTCTGTGAAAATAATTGTGCTTCAGCTAAAAGTTTAATCGATGTAATCTGAATTGTATAACGATCAGTTCGTGCAGCAATGGATGAGCCAAGTTTTGGTTGTTTTACAATTGCTTTAGCTACATTTGATGTGGCTTCACTTTCATCTGATTTGAATTCATCTTCAACTTCTTCTTCTTCTTCTTCTTCTTC
>JABIHN010000101.1 GCA_018649625.1 Fidelibacterota bacterium
CCATGGCGAAATAGATTTACCGTTTCTCTCTCGAGTCAGTTTGGATGGATATCTAACCAAAACGTAGACTCATTTTTTCATTTTTACCTAGGCGGAATGCCTGGAATAAAAGGTTATCCATTTTATTCAATTCAAGGACCAAATCTAGCAATGGTCGATGCGACCTTTAGGTTACCAATATTTAGTGAAAAGCATTATAAAGTAAAATGGATGATTTGGCAAAATAGTACCTTGGGTGTAATCTTGCAAATGGGAGATGCATGGTCAGGAAAGTTTTCCACAAATGAAATAAAAAAATCACTTGGTATTCAATGGAGGTTGAATGGGTTTTCTTTTTATAACTTTCCCACTGCAATTGAAGTGGAATATCATCAACCTTTAGATAAATTCGAACGAGAAATCAATGAAACAACTATCAAATACGGTACAGAAGGGCGATCCTATATTAAAATTCTTTTTGATTTTTAGTATACTAATACTATCGTTAAATCCTGTACTTGCACAAGATTCTACATCGATAACTTTACCAGCTGAAATCAATACTACATATCCAGGGAAACCGCTTATAATGTCTTTAGTGATACCTGGCTCAGGTCAATATTATAATAAGTCTCCTTTATGGAAGACTGCTTCGTTTTTAGGAATTGAAATTGGCAGTATTTTTGCTTGGAATCATTTTAAAGAAAAAGCGAACTTATTACGTACTGAATACCAGAATTATGCTGATATGAATTGGTCAATTGGCACCTGGGTAGAAAATAGGTTTAATCCTCCTTCCCGGATTTATAGTGAAATGGCATGGACAAATTTTCCTGCTCTGATTAAAATCCATGGGACTCATGAATTAACACTTGTTCTCTCGGGTACATTGAAAGAACAATTTGGTGAATTTGTATCTTCAGATAGTCTTGAAACTCACCCCGACTGGGTTGATTCTGGAGAAATTTCAGTTGTAACTGATAGACATTTTTATGAAAACATAGGAAAGTATGATCAATTTGTTGGTGGCTGGAGCGATGTTCAAGACGCATGGTACTGGGAAGAGAAGCAGCTTGAAGATAGTACTGAAATTGTAATAAAAACGCCATATAAAGAAGATTACTTAGGTCAAAGGGTCAATTCTAATCAAGCATTAACTATGGTTAAGTACAGTATTACTACTTTATTATTCAATCATGTACTCAGCGGGTTTGAAGCAGTCTTAACTAGTCAAAAACAATCACGAAAGAATCAAAGGGTGGAAGAAATAGAAACTGATATTAGTTTACTATATAATCCATTAAACACCGCTGGAATTGGCGGAATTTCATTAACTATAAATTTTTAAAATTATGAAAAATATATTACTCTTATTAACAATATCATTTTCGATCATTATTTCATCATGTGCGGGATCAAAATCCAGTGATGAGATTACATTAAAAGAAGTTTTTAAATTGGGACTCGAAAATTTAGAAAATGAAAAATATCTACAGGCACAATTAAATTTCACACAAGTGGTTATACGTGGAACGGGTTCAGATTTGGGAGATGATGCTCAATATTATTTAGCTGAAGCTTATTATCAGAATGAAGAATACTTAGAAGCAATAACCGAGTATGAAAAGCTAACTAGAAGAATGGGATTTAGTCCTTTTGTGGAAGATGCTCGATTTAAAATTTGTGAATCATACAGGATTGAATCACCAAAATATTTCCATGATCAAGAATACACGGAAAAAGCTCTTGAAAGATATCAAGAATTTTTAGATGACTTTCCAAATTCAAAATTTGGAAAAGATGTTCAAGCATCTATTATTGATTTAAGAGAAAAATTAGGTGAAAAATTATTTGAAACCGGAATTCTCTATATGAAAATGGATGAGTTTGAATCGGCGAAAATGGCATTTGAACTGGTATTAGATAAATATTATGATACAGAAATGGTTCATAATGCCAGGCAGGGAATTGTAATAGCTTTAGCTTTTAACTATCAAATTCAAGAAGCAATTGAATTTTTAGATAAAAATGAATTGTCTTTAAAAAGTAATTTATTATACGAAGAAGCTATGGGCGCAATTGAATCAATTCAGCAAAAAGTCAAAAAAGAGAAATAATGAAGATATGCTTATTTGGCGGTACATTTGATCCGCCACATATAGGGCACTTGCTTATTGCTCAAACAGTTTGTGAAGAAGAAAATTTTGATAAAATTTTATTTATTCCAGCTTATAATCCTCCTCATAAAATTGAAAATACGCCTATAAAAAATAGATTGGAAATGCTTGAAATTGCTGTCAAAGGAAATCCAAACTTTGAAATTTCGGATGTTGAAATAAAACGAGGTGGCATTTCATATACTATTGATACAATTCAATCGATTAAAAATAGTTTAGAATCAAAAGACAACGAATATTATTATTTAATGGGAAGTGATAGTCTTCTTGACTTTCAAAATTGGAAAAATTCTAAAGAGATTCTTGAAGAATGTCAAGTAATTGTAGCAATTCGACCCGGGTTTCGCCCAAGTGATATTCCATCATCGATACTACAGCAAATTCAATTTGCAAATATTCCTAGATTTGAAATCTCTTCTAGCAACATTAGACATCGATGGGTCGAAAATAAAACAATTCGATACATGGTTACATTGCCTGTTTGGCGTTATATTAATAAAAATAAATTATTTTTTTAAGATGCAAAATCGAAATACCATCGAACCAAATTAATTCCTACAAGAAGAGCACCTTCTTTACGGCTGATTCTCCAGTTTGTGCGAATCATTAACAAAGTAAGACCCACCATTAGAACAAGTAGAAAGACACTATTGTAAATATCTCCGTCAATTAATGTGGGATTTATCATTCCGGCTAATCCCAATACACCCAATAGATTGAAAAGATCACTTCCAATAAGATTTCCTAGTGCAATACCATGTCGTCCCTTAAGTGCAGCTGATATTGAAGTAGCGAATTCAGGCGCTGATGTTCCTGCAGCAACGATTGTTACAGCAATCACCCAATCTGATACACCCATAGCATGAGCAACAATTGAAGCATGTTTTACCATTAAATGTCCACCGTAAACAATCAGGAAAAGACCAATGAAAAAATATGCATACGATTTCCAATTCGCATTGTGAGGGTGGACTTCTTCGGGAGGGTCTTTTTTAATAAAAAGGAATGCAATATATCCTACAAGTAATGAAAATAATAACATTCCTTCAAATATTGTAAATGAATCATCAGGTGATGCACCATCAAAACCGAAAAATAGAAAGAATATAAGTGCAGTAGTGAAAAGTAAAAACAATCCATCTCTATTAAATAATTTTTCCGAGGTTACTATTGGACGAATTATTGCAGTCCCACCAAGGATAAAGCCTAAATTGAAAATATTTGATCCAATTACATTTCCAATAGAAATATCAGTTTGGCCCGTAAATGCGGCACTTATTGTAACAGCAAATTCAGGCGCTGATGTACCAAATGCGACAACGGTAAGTCCAATGATTAAATCAGAGACGTTTAATGAGTGGGCAATCTCAGAAGCAGAATCCACAAGCCAATCAGCTCCTTTCCATAGCATTACGATGGAAAGGATAACAAGAATGCAATCGATAATATTTAATGTGTCCATATAACCTTACTTTAGATTTTCAACAGTATGAAAAATACAAAATAATCTCACTAACGAATGATTGAATATTATAAAATTATTAAATATTTTTTTCTTGAATTATATCAAAAATAATTCATTATATAGCCGAGAATTTTACCTATTTTCGGTATCTTAAATCTTACTTGATTTATTCATGATTGAATTTCAAAATGTAACATACACCCACCAAAAGGGATACGGACTGAACAATTTAAACTTGTCAATAGACGAGGGTGAATTCACATTTCTTATTGGACCTACTGGCTCAGGAAAAACGACCTTAATGAGATTGATTTATTTTGATCTAATTCCAGATGCAGGAATCGTAAATGTAAATGGTTTTTCGTCAAGTAAAATGACACGGCGTAAAATTCCTAAAGCTCGTAAATCCATTGGGATGGTTTTTCAAGATTATAAATTATTACCTGATCGTGATTTATTTGAAAATGTAGCACTCCCTTTACATGTGCTTGGTTTTTCAAGCAGGGAAATTCCCGACAGAGTTGAAGAATCATTGGAGTTAGTAGGATTAACGGGAAAAAATAATCATTTTCCAAATGAATTATCTGGCGGAGAACAACAGAGAGCTTGTCTTGCAAGAGCTATCATAAAAGAACCAGATGTATTATTGACCGATGAGCCAACAGGGAATTTAGATCCTATTGCATCGTTTGAACTCGTACGTCTTCTTGAATCAATTCATGAAACAGGAACGACTATTTTGATGGCATCTCATAATTACAATTTGATTAAGGGTAGAGGCCGACCCATTTTAGAGCTTAAAGATGGATTGATACGAGGTAGGTAATGGATAAGTTTCTTTATTTAATTTCTGAAGGAGGAAAAAACATTTGGCGTCACAAAATGACTTCTTTTACGGCCGTTTTTTCACTTTTTATCGCTCTTTTCTTTGTTGGAATATTGATAACTGCAGGAGAAAACACTCATAAAGTTCTTCAATATCTTCGTTCAAAATACAAAATAGAAGTATTTTTCAAACAAGATGTTTCAAATGAAGAAGCTGTAGGACTAATTCATCGAATTAAAAAAATAAAGGGAGTTCGTACAGCAACCATTATTGAAAAAGAAGATGCTGTTCGAATCTTTAAAGATCAATTTGGTGAAGATATTACAGAGATTTTAGGGTATAACCCTTTACCCGTAAGTGCGGTTATAAACTTAACTCGCACAAGCCGTACCGCTATTACTGTCGGACCAATAATCAAGGCGATAAGGTCTCTTGAACGAATCGAAGAAGTTCGATATCAAGGGAATTTAATAGGAAAAATAGAACAGAATTATAAACGAATTATAGACAGATTTCCTTACTTGGCCGGAATAATTATTTTTATCGCTGTTCTAATTATCTATAACACCATAAAACTATCTGTTTACTCTCGTCGAGATTTAATACGATCACTTCAACTAATTGGTGCTACTAGACTTTTTATAAAAATGCCTTTCATCATTGAAGGAATGCTTATTGGGTTAATCTCATCTATTCTGGTTTATCCGTCATTAATTGGAGTGGTAAAAGGTATCAATTATGTTTTTGCTCATTTTACATCATGGGACGTGACGCTAATATTTAACCCATTAGTTTGGATATGGATTTTAATATTGGTTATTGTTATTACCTTAGTCGGAAGCTATCGAGCTGCATCATCTTTTCTGAAATGATTTTTTATTTCTATTATTGTACAGACTGAAGTCTATTTCTTAAATTTCAAGCTGAACATTTTTTAATAATCGAACACTTTCATGTGTTTGATACTAATATTTAGGGCAAAACGTGACAGAATCACCAAATAAAAAACAAAAAAAGAAACCGAAATCTAAAGTTGAAAAAAACAAACTTTCAAAACAATCGGCAAAAGATTTAGAACTAATTTCAAAATTAAAAAAACAACTAGAAGACGCACAAGATAAACATCTGCGACTTCAAGCCGAATTTGATAATTTTCGTAGACGAAAAATGAAAGAATTATCTTCGTTACTTCAATTTGAAGGGGAGTCAGTTATAAAAGGCTTTTTGCCAATTTTAGATGATATTGAAAGAATGATTGAATCGTCTTCGGCTTCAGAGAATTCGTTAAAAGACGGTATTAAAATGATGGATTCAAAAATAAAAAAGTTTTTAGAATCATTGGATGTAAAATCCTTTGGTAATATAGGGGATGAGATGGATCCTGAAATTCATAATGCAATGATGACACAAACAGATGAAACAGTGGAAGACCATATAATACTAAATGTATTCGAAAAAGGATTTACCTATCATGAAAAAGTTATTCGCCATGCAAACGTTATTGTAAATAAAAGATGAGAGATCTTTATGACATAATTGGTGTTTCTAAAAATGCATCAAAGGATGAAATTAAAAAAGCATATAGAAAATTGGCTTTGAAATATCATCCAGATAGAAACCCCGATAATCAAGAAGCAGAGAAAAATTTTAAGGATGCTGCAGAAGCATATTCTGTTTTAAGTGATAATCAAAAACGATCTAGCTATGATCAATTTGGTCATGCAGGTGTAGGAATGGGCAATGACGGCGGTCGAGGTGGATTTAGTGGTGGCGGTGTTCACATGAGTATGGATGATATTTTTTCTCAGTTTGGAGATATTTTCGGTGGTACATCATTTGAAGGATTTTTTGGTGGAAATGGTCCAGGAAGAGCTCGAAGTGGTGGCAGTGATATTCGAATAAAATTAAAATTAACATTTGAAGAAATTGCACTAGGCATAGAAAAAAAAATTAAAGTTAAACGTTCAGTGGTTGCACCCGGGGCTCAATTTATCACTTGCCCAACCTGTCAAGGGCAAGGCCAAGTTTCTACCGTTCAGAACACCATTCTGGGACATATGAGGTCTACTTCAGTTTGCCCTCATTGTAATGGCTCTGGTAAAAGAATTGGAAATCGTCCTCCAGGAGCAGGTCCGGATGGTATGATTAAAAAAGAAGAAACCATTAAGGTTAAAGTTCCGGCAGGTGTTGAAGAAGGAAATTATATGACTTTGCAAGGACAAGGGAATGAAGATGTGACAGGAAACCCTGGTGATTTGATGGTCGTTTTTATAGAAGAAGAACATACTTATTTTATCCGGGATAGTGAGAATGTACTGCTTGAAGTAAATATATCTTACCCAACCGCTGTATTAGGTGGGAAGGTAGAAATTCCCACAGTAGATGGAAAAGCAGGGTTGAAAATTCCTCCTGGAATTCAATCGGGACAAGTCCTTCGAATGAAAGGAAAAGGTTTTCCTCGTTTGAGAAGTAGATCGAATGGTGATCAGTTAGTAAAAATTCAAATAGAAACTCCAATTAAACTTTCTAGAAGTGCTAAAAAAACAATTGAAACTTTAGAAGGTGATCTTAATCCAATTCTAAACCCATTTGCAAAACTTAAACTTTAATGACACTTTTTACCAGCCAAGAAAAACAAGTTGTACTATTCTTGATTTGTACATTGATTTTGGGTTATGGTATTAAACTTTACAAAACTTCCCATTTTTATGATGGGTTTAATTCTGTTTCTATTGAAGAAAAACAAAATTTTATGGCTGTGGCAAACCTTGCTTATGAAACAGAGAAAAAACAATCTAAAAATGAATCTAACTCTATAAAAGAAAAGGATTATAAACAGAAGGAAGAAATCATTAATATCAATACCGCTGAAAAGAAAGAATTAATTAAACTTCCAAAGGTTGGTGCCGTTACAGCTGAGCGGATTATTAGGCACAGGGATGATTATGGTCAGTTTAAAACTATCGATGATTTATTAAAAGTTAAAGGAATCGGTCCTAAAACTCTTGAGAAAATGAAACCACTAATAACACTATAAAATATCACTATGAAATTATCAAAACAAAATAAAACAGATTTACTCGAAATTGCTATCGTTTTAGCTATGTTCTTTCTAATCATTGTAATTTATGTTCCTGTTGCAATTTGGGAAGAAGAAGAATATTTTCAGGACGAAAGTAGATATCGAATGCAGAATCTTTATGATATTGAAGTATTTTATTCGCAATTAACGGGAGAGTATAATCCTAATTTTTTAGAAGCAATGACTTTAGTTAATTCTACCCGAGATTCAACAGTTGCTGATTCCTTATTTATTGGTGAACAAAAAATATATTTTAATGATAAAGAGTTTTTGGTAGATGTGACAGAATCATTTACGTTTGAATTTGATACAACATTTGGTTTCAAAAGTTTTCGTCGAGATACTGTTTTAGATACAACATTGCAAATTGCTGTTTACATGGAAGATTTAGGTCGCAACGATACATCTTTTATTCGAATAAAAGATTTAGCTACTTACGAAAGTAATGAAAATTTTATTGCTATTGTAAAAGAAGAACCCATGAAACGTGTTGAGGCAATTGAATACTACAAAACATATTTACCAGATTCATCTACCTACTATTGTCCATTAACCAACAACCCATATCAACTGGAAATTAGTGAAGATGGTACTGGAATTCAGGTTTCTAGTCCAATTACTGAGATTATAATAGAGCCCCGCTATTTATTATTTTCATTTAACGCTATTAGTCATGGTTTAATTAAAGACGGTCAAAAAAGCTGGGATTAAATTAACATATAAGCTATGGTCGGTTTAGTTATATCAGACACATTTTTACTATGTGGAACTTGGGACACTAGCGAGCAAAACTCGACTCTCAAGAATATAGTTAAAGTGCCATTTACTGGTACTGTTTCTTCAAATATATATGATGAATCGGAGCTTAATTCTATTTTAGGATCTGCTCTTAGAAAAGCAAGAGAAACCTTACCGATTGATGGTCAGGACGTTATTGTTGGTTTACCTGACGATTTTGTAAATCATTCTGTAATAGAATCGGAATTTGATTTATCGAAAAGTGATAGCCTAGATTACATTCAATGGATTCAATCTAAAAAAGGGAAACTTGATTCTCAATTAATCTCAATATTTGGTCAAGTTTATTTACCTGATGAATCAAATATCCATATTTGTACAATATCAAAAGTTCTTATAAGAACCATAAAACTTTCAATTGTAGAACTGGGAGGAAATCCGTCTTGGATGGGACCAGTTAGCTCTCTTTATTTAGATGGGTCAGGAATGTCAGAAGCCGCTATTATTCAACGTAACGGCAATCGATATTCATTCTTAAAAGTTCAAAATAATAGATTCGATATGGGGATAATTGCTTTTTCGGGCGGCGTTGCAAAAATAATCTCTACAACTGATGATAAAGAAGAAATTACTTTAGCAGCTTTAGGTTTAGAAGATTCGTATCTAGATGATATTCCGGTATTTTGTCCACAAAAATTAGGCCGGCAAGCTATCTCAGCATGGGAAACATCGGATTTTAGAATTAGTATTCCATTTGATGGCATAGAAATTAACAATCAAAGTGTTGATGACATTCCTGAATACGAAGCAAATATTTTAACTCAATTAATGATTAGCACCTCAGTAAATAACTCATTCAATTTTTTTGATGATTCGGGTATTACAGATTTCTTTTTCACATCAGTTATACCGCCTAAGGTTATTGATGTTGATAATAGTGAAAGATTACTAATTGAAAAGCCTAAAGAAAAAAACAAAACAGATTCTCAACAAAAATCTACGCCTTTTGTATTGGCACTTATATTGCTTGTTATGTTATTTATTGGTATTAATTATTTCAAATTGCAAAAAGAATTAAATAATTCGTTTTTTGGAATAAATAAAAATTACTCAGTAAAATTATCAGAATCTAAAATAGATGAATTAATTGTAAAGAATTCAAATAAACCATCCTATGATTTATTATTGCAGTCAAAATCAATATCTTCAGCATTATTATCAATATTGACACAAACAGATTTAAATCGGTATAACTCATTAACGATTACAAAATCATTTTTAAGTTTAGAATATTTAAGTGGAACCAATCCTAATATTGAAAATATACTTGGTGTAGAACCTACATCTTTTTCAGTGGAAGCAATAGGACGAGATAGTACTATCTTTCTATGGTATTACAGTTTTGACCTACCAAACATTTCTGGAGATATTTCAAGTGGAGAATTGTCTAAACTAGATTTGATGATTCAATTGGACACAGCATTAACTGACTATTCATTGAAATATTTTGAACAAGTATTTACAGAAAATCAAATATATGGACCATTACTCATTTGGGTGAAAAATAAAGCAGATATTTTACAAGCTAGTGCAATAATTTCAAATGTAGGTGATAATATTCTGTTAAGAAAATTTGTATTATTTAATGAAGCAGATCACCCAAGCCCTCGTGCTGGGTTTTATGTTTCAATATTAGAAGATTAGATGCAGATATTAGGTGGGAGATTTAAAAGGCTACCAATTAAGTCGCTTCCCCAAATGCCTTATCGTCCTACAAAATCAATTGTAAGGAAAAGTTTATTTGATAAACTATCACCTTTTCATTATGATTCAGTTTTAGATCTTTTCTCTGGAACCGGAATCATGGGGTTTGAGGCTGCTAGCCGAGGTGCAAATTCAATTACATTTGTTGAACAGCATGGTAAATGTATTGATTTATTAAAAGAAAATTCTTTAAAGTTTTCGGGACCTAGTTATACATTTGTCCGTTCAAATGTATACAAATATTTAAAAAATAATAATATTTTATATGATCTTATTATTGCGGATCCACCTTATGGGGAAACAAATTTAGATTTACTTGCGGATAATGTCCTTAATCATTTAAATAAAAATGGTAAATTCATTTTAGAATGCGAAAAAAAACAAACCCCTTTGATAAACTCTGACGTATTAGATTATGGAGATACACGAATCTTACTATGGACAAAATAATTAGAAAAATAATATATCCAGGCACATTTGATCCAATTCACAATGGCCATATAGACATTGCAACTAGAGCTGCAAAATTATTTGATTCTTTAGAATTTGTCGTCGCAGATAATTCTGAGAAAAACCCATTATTCTCCGGAGATGAAAGAAGCCAATTAATTTCTGATTCTACTCAACATATCGAAAACATAAAAGTAAGCCAATTCAAAGGGCTTGTTGTTAACCATGCGAAAAATTCTAATGCAATTGCAATTATTCGTGGTCTTCGGCATGTAAGCGATTTTGAGTTTGAGTTCCAAATGGCCATGATGAATTTTCATTTAGATCCTGATATTGCTTCATTGTTTATGATGCCAGATGAAAAATATATCCATTTAAATTCAACAGTTGTAAAGGATGTTGTAAAGAATGGCGGGGACATTTCGGCATTTGTCCCAATCGGTGTAAATAAAGCATTATTATCTAAATATTCTCAATAATTATTTTTAAACTTAGGCGTTGATTTTTACTATAATTAATCTATTTTAATGCCAACTTACGATTATATATGCTCACAATGTGGGGATAGGTTTGAACACTTTCAATCTATGACATCCACAACACTTTCTCAGAAGCCAAGCTGTGAAGATGATAAGTGTAATGTAAAACGAGTGGTAAGTGGTGGAACTGGTCTAATATTTAAAGGTACTGGTTTTTATTTGACTGATTATAAAAACAAAGTAAAAACGGATAAGCTTGGTAATACAAAAAAAGGAAAGATTGATAATCCTAAACCTCAGACAAAAAAGAAAATTGGAGATACAAAAAAATGAATAATGCAAATAAAATTACAATGGAAAATGGCAAATTGAATGTACCTGATAACCCAATTATTCCATTTATAATTGGAGATGGAATTGGACCTGATATTTGGAATGCATCAGTTCATGTATTCAATAAAGCAATCGAAGCTGTTTATGGTGATTCTAAAAAAATAGAATGGCTTGAAGTTTTAGCGGGTGAAAAAGCATTTAAAGAAACTGGCAATTGGTTACCAGATGAAACTCTTGACTTAATTAAGAGTCATTATGTTGCAATCAAGGGTCCTTTAACTACTCCAATTGGTGGAGGCATACGGTCTTTAAATGTTGCATTACGACAAATATTAGATTTATATGCATGTGTTAGACCTGTAAGATGGTTTGAAGGTGTACCGTCTCCAGTAAAAGAGCCCAATCTAGTTGATATGGTTATTTTTCGAGAAAATACAGAAGATATTTATGCAGGTATTGAATGGATGCAAGGTACAGAAGAATTAGAAAAAGTTAAATCATTCCTAATTAATGAGATGGATGTGAGTAACATAAGATTTCCGGATACATGCAGTTTAGGTGTAAAGCCTGTTTCCATTGAAGGTACACAAAGAATAGTACGTTCTGCCATCGAATATGCTTTAGAAAACAATCGAAAGTCCCTGACGCTAGTTCATAAAGGGAATATAATGAAATTTACCGAAGGTGCTTTTAGAGATTGGGGCTATGATGTTGCAAAGAAAGAGTACGGTGCAACTGACTTGGATGGTGGTCCATGGCAAATAATTAATAAAGATGGAAAAGAGCTTATTGTTAAAGATGTAATTGCGGATGCGTTCTTACAACAAATTTTATTACGACCTTTAGAATACGATGTAATAGCGACACTAAATTTAAATGGCGATTACATTTCGGATGCCCTCGCTGCAATTGTTGGCGGCATTGGTATTGCGCCAGGTGCAAATATAAATTATATCACTGGGCATGCTATTTTCGAAGCAACACATGGTACCGCACCAAAATATGCAGGTAAGGATCAGGTGAACCCAAGTTCTGTAATCTTATCCGGTGCTATGATGTTTGAATATTTAGGCTGGCAAGAAGTAGCAGATATTATTGTTAAGGGTATCCAAGGTGCTATAGAACAGAAAAGAGTTACTTATGATTTCCATCGCCTCATGGATGGTGCTACGAAATTAAAATGTTCCGAATTTGGAAATGAAATTATTGCCAACATGTCTTGATTACGTCATAGCGCTTCAATTATAAATTCATGACAGAATAATCCTTTCAAAAAAATTATGTTTATCGATTTTACAGAAATAGAACTTATCGCTGGAAGAGGCGGAAAAGGTGCGGTGCATTTTCGACGCGAAAAGTATTCACCGTTGGGTGGACCTGATGGAGGTGATGGCGGGCGAGGTGGTCATATTATTTTCAAAGCAGACTCAAACCTTCATACGCTTCAAGATGTGCGTTATAGACGGAAATATAAGGCTGAAGATGGTTCTTCTGGCGGAGGCTCAAGGAAGTCAGGGAGAAGTGGTAAAGATGTGGTCGTATTAGTTCCTATTGGCACTTTACTGAGAAACAAACTTGATAATTCTATTGTAGCTGATTTGGTCAATAATGACGAATCTTTTATCGTATGTCATGGAGGAAAAGGCGGAAAAGGAAATGTCAAATTTAAATCATCTACTAATCAAGCTCCCCAAACGGCGCAACCGGGTTTATTTGGTGAAACAGGGAATTATGAAATTGAATTAAAAGTATTGGCAGATGTAGGGTTAGTTGGATTGCCAAATGCTGGAAAATCCACCTTATTATCTCGCATATCTGCGGCTAAACCTAAAATATCTGATTATCCATTTACAACATTAGTTCCAAATTTAGGAATTGTTAAATATGGAGATTACAATTCCTTTGTAATGGCTGATATTCCCGGTTTAATTAAGGGTGCCAGTGCAGGGAAAGGATTAGGACATCAATTTTTAAAACATATAGAACGAAACAAAGTACTTCTTTATTTGATCGACGGGACAGATGAAACACCTTACAAGTCATTTAATACCTTAAAGAAGGAAATATTAAACTTTAATCCAGATTTAGGAATAAAACCCTTCATCATTTGTAGAACTAAATCAGATATTGGAAATAAATTATCTGATGAATGGAAAAAATTCGATAAAGATATCCTTGTAATTTCAGCTGTCTCAGGAGAAGGATTAAATAATCTAATTTCAACGCTAGTTAAATCAATTCAGTAAATGAATCTAATAACGCTTATAAATTTATTAAATGTACCTAAAATAGGGCAACAACGCATTCGTTTGTTAATCTCTCATATTGGACAAGATTTAAATCCATTTGAGTTATCTATCAAAGAATTATGTCAGGTAAAAGGAATAGATCAACAATCTGCAAACGAAATAGTTAAATATTTTGATTTTGAATATGGAATTATTGAGTATGAAAGTGCAATAAATAAAGGGTATTCGATACTCTCTTTTTGGGATGATAATTATCCGATGCTTCTTAAAAAGATTTATAATCCACCTGTAATTTTGTATTGCAAAGGAAAACCTCTACAATATAAAGAAGATTGCGTTGCAATTGTTGGAACAAGACGATTTACACCTTATGGTAAAATGGTTACTCAGAAAATAACAAATGATCTTATAGCATCTAATATTTCAATCGTGAGTGGTTTAGCGAGAGGGATTGATACTATTACTCATAAAGAAACTGTCAAATTTGGTGGAAGGACTATTGCTGTTCTGGGATCGGGGATTGATGTTATTTATCCAGCAGAAAATCAAAAACTTGTTGATGAAATTTGTGATAAAGGATCTATAATAAGTGAATTCCCCTTAAGAACAAAACCTGATAGGGGAAATTTCCCTATGAGAAATAGAATTATTTCTGGGTTAAGTCATGCAACAGTTATTATTGAAGCAGGTGATAGAAGTGGTGCAATTTTAACAGCGCTCAACGCTGTGGATCAAAATCGAGATGTATTTGCTGTTCCAGGCCGTATTACTGATAAACAAAGTATTGGTTCAAACCGTATGATAAAAAATGGTGCTGTACCTATTTCCAATGGTGATGATATAATTAGTGAAATTAATCCTCGTTTATTCAATCCTTTGAAAAGTGTCCAAAAAACAATTTCTATTGAACTAACAAAGCAAGAAAGATTAATTTTTGACCATCTAGGACATGATCCAGTGCATATAGATGAATTAGCTAAATCAATGAAAATAGGAATTACAGCCTTGTTGCAAATTCTTTTAAAATTGGAATTAAAAAATGCTGTTCATCAGATTGGAGGAAAACAATTTGTACGTGCATAATCATTTGGTACGGAATAATTAATAAGTAACTTTCCCCCTTGAAAAACCATAATTATGGAGAGGTGGCCGAGTGGCTGAAGGCGCCCGCCTGCTAAGTGGGTATGCGGTTTATAGCCGTATCGAGAGTTCGAATCTCTCCCTCTCCGCACTTTAA
>JABIHN010000102.1 GCA_018649625.1 Fidelibacterota bacterium
GCAACAGTATTGATAAATCCACCTTGATGATCAATATGCCGCCCCATCAAATTCACACGGCCTGGAGCCCGAGAAATATAAACAATTCTGTCTTCGCTAAATATCTCAATAAAATTTTCCACTAATTGTGAAAGTGCTGATTTTCTTTCTCGAATTAATTCCAAATTATTTCCATAAATCACATCCCACTTTATCATATTGGAGCTGGATTCAGTGTTTAATTCGTTTTGCAATTTTATAGCGGAAAACATATATTTAATTTAGTCGTCAATATTAATTAATGTAAAAATGAATCGCAAATCTATGAAATCTAAATAGAAAATACGATATAGAAAATTTGATATAATTCACTCCATTTGATTTCATTGTTTAATTGGGTAAAATCTCTTACTAATTAATTATCCTTAACTATATGGTTCCCAAAATTCTAATGCCAAAAATACTCACATCCTTTTTATTAATTATTCTTTTTTCATGTTCATCGGTCCCAGAAAATGAATTTACAATCAATGGTAAAATCCGTGGATTAAAAAACGGGAAAGCCGTTTTATCCAAATTAGATTTAGAAACCAACCAAAAAATAAATGTAGATTCAACTCAAATCACCAATGGAATATTTTCTTTTTCCGGGATAGTTCAGAGTGCCTATCTCCATTCTATTTTTATCAATGATACTCTTGGGAAAATCCACTTATTTCTAGATAATTCCGATATTCAAATCACAGGATCTATTGACTCTTTAGACTTCGCAACCATTACCGGCTCACGAGAAGATAGTTTATTTCATTCTGTTTCTTTGGATGACATTTTTGAAAAAGAAACAGGAATGAATTTGATGTTAAATAAAAATGATTATACTTTTTCTGCATTTGTGGCTTATTACCAATTTCAAGTGAATCAAATTTCATTGGATTCTATGCAATTAATCATGAATGGGTTTTCCGATGAAGTTAAAAATTCAGATTACTATCGCCACGTATCTTCATTATATAAAAAACTAGAAGCAACTGCTTCATCAAAACCAGCGCCGGATTTTACACTACCGGACGTTAATGGGAATGATGTCAGTTTGAGTGATTTTCGTGGACAAACAATTTTACTAGATTTTTGGGCTTCTTGGTGTGGACCCTGTCGAGCCCAAAGCCCAGATTTGGTTCAACTACAAAATAAGTTTAAGGGCCGAAATTTCACCATTGTTGGACTTTCTGTGGATGAAGATCGTAATCGATGGTTAAAGGCCATTGAAGATGATGGTTTGAACTGGCCACATTTATCCAAACTCGATGGTTGGGGCGAAGTATCTAAACAATATGGTGTAATGGCAATCCCACAAAATTTTCTCATAAATCCCGATGGGATTATTCTAAATAAAAATTTGACGAATGAACAATTAACTAAACGATTAGAGCAATTATTGCCATGATCCAAAAAACAATCAAAACCCAAAAAATTATTTTATTCAATCAATTAATTAATTTTTTAAAATGCGATAAAAATGATATTTACTACTCTTTTTTTATTATTATATTATTATGTTTACCAATAAATAACCTTGATGCTCAATCCAATTTTGGAGGAAATTATTCCCACCTCGGGCAACTTACAATTCCTTCAAATAATAAAAGCAAAAGGGTATCAAGTACAGCATTAGATTATAATAGTAATGGTGATTCAAAAGAAATTATGCCAGGGGAAACACTTATACTGGCTGATTTAGAAGGTCCTGGGATTATAAAACATATTTGGAATACATCTGCATCTGTGAACCCATTTTCCACAAGGTCTCTTATATTGCGAATCTATTGGGATGAATCTGAAAAGCCCAGTGTAGAAGTTCCACTTGGAGATTTTTTTGGAGTAGGTCATGGTGCAAAAAAAGATTTTCAATCATTTCCTGTTAGCATATCGTCTCACGGCCGTTCTCGTACTTCTTTTTGGGAAATGCCATTTAATAAACATGCGAAAATAACAGTTACAAATGAAAGTTTAGAATTCGGTTTAGTCTTTTTCTATTATTACGTTGATTGGGAAAAAGTAGAAACACTCCCTGAAGAGACTCTTTATTTTCATGCAAGATATCACCAACAATCTCCCGCAAAACCTGGTGATCATGTCATACTTGACACTAAAGGAAAAGGAAATTATGTGGGTACAGTTTATTCTGTCCAGCAAGTAAAGGCCGGATGGTTTGGGGAAGGCGATGATCGGTTTTTCATTAATGATGAAAAAGTGCCCTCTATTCAAGGAACAGGTACTGAAGATTATTTTGGAGATGCTTGGGGTTTTAGAGAATTTTCAGGACCATTTCAAGGAGTTTCATTATACGAAGGATCATTAGCAGGAGATCGAGTCTCCGCTTATCGTTGGCATATCATGGATCCAATTCGATTTCAAAGTTCCTTAAAATTTAGCATGGAACATCGCGGTAGCATTATTGACGAAAAAGGTAATCAGATTTCAAGTTCTGGTGAAAGGAAAGATTGGATTAGCTCAGTTGCTTTTTGGTACCAAACACCAATCACCTTTTCGAAAAATGAGATTGTATCCGCTAAAAAAAGGATACCACCCTATCAAATTTTATTAGCTTCGAATTTAAAAGTTCATGCTACACCTAATAAATTAAAAACTGAATCGGTTGCAGTCTTCTTTGAGCCAGAAACTCCGAATGGCGAAATTACTTTTGAATTTGATGTGAGTACATCGGGTCAATACAAAATATCTGCTGTTCTTGTCGATGGAATTTTTGGGTGTCGCTACCAGCCATTTATTGACAATATCTCTGCCGGGCCTGAGTTAGACATGGTCAGTAAAAGTGAAAATTGGAAACCTTATAATTTTGGCTTATTTAATCTTAAACAAGGGAAACATGAATTAAAATTGGTGGGGAAAGGTCCATCACCCATGATAAGAGCATCCCTAACTAAAAAATTTGCAATTGGCATAAGTTCATTAATTCTTCTACGTATTGAAGATTTATGATATTATCTAATTAAAAAAAACAAAATAATAATAAAAATGGAGCAACTATTACCATGAATTGGATTAAACAAAACTTAATTGTGATTTTACCAGCTATTGCTATGGGCTATGGTTGGGGATGGCGCGGAGATTATGGGCATGAAACGGGCGCCATGATTCCAGGAATTTTAGTGGCATTGGCTGTTGCAATTGCATCCGGTAGGCAAGACTTTTGGAAACGACTTCCCATTTTTGGACTGTTTGGTGCCATCGGTTGGGGATTCGGCGGATCCATGAGTTATGGAATTGTTTTAGGATACACGCAACATACTGATTTTTGGAATGCAGCGTATGGATATGGAAATATTTTTATCATCGGTGGGCTTTGGGGGTTAGTTGGCGGTGCCTTTTTAGGCATGGCATTTTCATATTCCCGCTCTCGATTAAATGATTTTGTCTGGCCAGTTTTACTTATTGCAGCTACTTGGGGATTGATGGACTTCACCGGATTAACCGAAATGATGGAAGACTGGGAAGTCTTGACAAAATGGGACGTGGATTGGTACGCAGCTATATCAGCTTTATTGGTATCCGGGATTTATTATGGTATAAAAAAATCTGAAGCTGCAAAATTCTTCGCAATACTCTCTATTGGATGGATTTTAGGATTTGCAATATTAACATTAGGGCTTGGTTTACGTATGACACCGCCACGAAGCGATAATTGGTCTGGTATTGTTGGCTTAGCTGTTGCACTCATGATTTATCTTTATAATAAGAAAGATTGTACATCTATATACATGGGTTGGTCAGGTGCGCTTTTCGGTGGATTTGGTTTTTCCATTGGTGCATTTATTATGACGATTCAACAGGTGGCAGGTTGGCCAGTAGGCGGATGGCGTCTTATGGAAGAGTTTTTTGGTTTTCTCATGGGATTAGGAATCGGTTTAGCCATGAAACGCTATCTATCGGATAATCCCAGTGAAATCAAAGAAAATGCAAACACATTTCCATCCAATGCGTTGGGCTATGGCATGGTGCTTATTTGGTTACCATGGTTTGCCTTATTTGATGATCCCTATACTTGGATAACTGACAATATTCATTTAGTGGCTGGAAAAGCACCAACTACTACAACAGCTATTGGGCTTTTATTTGGCATACCAACTTGGATTTGGATTCATAGTGCCATTGCAGTTTATGCACTTATTTTAATTTGCTTGTACCGAAAACATCAGGAATCTCCTCTGCCTATTGTTCCAAACCATCCATTGGGTCGGGCGCAATTAGTCATGATTTATGCACTTTTATTTACGTTAGGAACCGCCAATGCTCAAATGCTTTCCGAAATCGGTGGTCACTCTTCTTTCTTTGCTTTCATGTCTCATATTGGATTAGCATTGGGTTCAGTCTGGCTTTTGTTGCTTGCACCAAATGATGGCACAATCCCATCAGGTGGGAAGCAAGTTCCAGATATTATTTTTAAGACAAATCCATTGAATCGCATCTTATGGATTTTGGTCCCGGCGATTATTTTGGGAATAACTTATTTGGCCACAACTATTCGAGATATGCCAAGTTCGGGGAGTCATTTACGGTTTTGATAGAAAATAACTCCACAAAAAGCACAGAATGCACAAAAGAGAACAAGAAAATGAATAAATACAGCTTAACATTTATATTTATACTTTTTTCATGGTTGGTGAAGTCTTGCGCACCAACTCCACAAACTCATCCTGTGATTCAGTTTCCACTTGATATAACGAATGCAACAATTATCATAAACGATGGCGAAATCCCACTGGTTGAGCAAACAGCAATTGCAGTTTTAATTGAAGAAGTAGAAAAACGAACGAGTGTAAAATTGAGGATACATACGAAAAAGTTTAATAAGGATTATTCAATCTTTATAAAAAACTTAAATGGTCAAGAAAATGAATCTTTATCCTTAAGTGAAAGCTTTCGAATAAGTATCGATTCATATTCTACACTTATTGAAGGATTTGACTCAAAAGGTGTCCTAAATGGTGTCGGCAAATTTCTTCGGACTATTGAAATGTCACCTGGAAAAATTATTCTTCCGCACCCAATTAACATATCATCATCACCAGACCATGCGATACGCGGACATCAATTAGGGTACCGAAATTTATCTAATTCCTACGATGCGTGGACGGTTGAACAGTATGACCAATATATTCGAGAATTGGCAATATTTGGGACCAATGCCATTGAAAATATTCCAATGTCAGCAAACGACAGTCCCCATATGCCAATCTCACCTGGTGAAATGAATCAAACCATGGGAAATATTTGCGCAAAATATGGCATGCAATACTGGGTTTGGACTCCAGCAACTGTTGACTTAAGTAATCCCAAGCAGAAGCAATCCCATTTATTAGAGCATGAAGCATTTTATAAAGAATGTACAAATCTGGATGCAGTCTTTTTCCCGGGCGGAGACCCTGGGCATAATCATCCCAGAGATGTTATGCCTTTTTTAGAAGAATTATCTGGGATTTTAGAAAAGCATCATCCAAAAGCCAAGATATGGATGTCATTGCAAGGATTTGAAGATGAAGGAATTGATTATTTTTTCAATTGGATTACCCAAAACCAGCCAGATTGGTTTGGTGGCGCGGTAGGTGGCCCATCAAGTCCACCTTTACCATTTATGCGTGAGCGACTTCCAGAAAAATATCAACTTCGGGATTACCCCGACATTACTCACACAATTCGTTGTCAGCATCCTGCCCCATGGATAGACCCAGCCATAGCCTTTACATCCGGCAGAGAAGGAACCAACCCATCACCTATTCAATACAGTACAATTTTTCGCCACAATCAAAAATACATCGACGGATTTATTACCTATTCTGATGGTAATCATGATGATGTAAATAAATTTATTTATAGCGGTTTAGGGTGGAATCATAACATGGATGTAAGTGGCATTCTTAAAGATTATAATCGTTTTTTCTTCGGACCCAAATATGTGAATGAAATCACAGAAGGGATATTTAGTCTTGAAAAAAACTGGGATGGACCGTTAGCTCATAATCCATACCTTATACCTTCCTTCAAATTATTTCAATATGTAAATCAAGAAAGCCCAGAGCTTCAATCCAATTGGAGATGGCAATTACTTCAGTTAAAAGCATATTATGATGCATATACTCAAGAAAGATTAATATTCGAAGAAAACTTGGAAAATGAAGTCAACTCAATTCTTGGAACAGCGGAATCCATTGGCGCTAATAATGCAACGGATAAGGCTTTAGCCATTTTTGCCAAAGCAGATGAAAAAAATGTCGCACCGGAATTAAGAAAAAATATTGTGAAGTTATGTGACGACCTATTTAAAAGTATCGGCTATCAAGCAAGTGTAAATAAATATCAAGCCAATGGCTATGAACGTAGTGCCGTTTTAGATTATTTAGATTACCCGCTTAATAATCGCTGGTGGGTAGAAGATCAATTTGCGGAAATCAGATTATTAGACTCCGAAAAAGAAAAAGTTGAGAGATTAGATATCATTCGAATGTGGGAGAACCCCGGTCCAGGCAGTTTTTATGATGACATTGGTAATGTGGCACAATCTGAGCACGTATTGCGGGGAAAACCATTTATTGAAGATCCGCTCATGGCAACGAACCCCAATCCGGATTTTATGTGGTGGGAAAATCAGATGTCTCGTGTGCGACAATCATGGATTAGTAAGATGGACTGGCCTGTGGGACTTGAATACAATGACCTTGACACAACTGCTACATATATATTACGCACTACTGGTTATGGACAATGTTTAGCCAAAATTAATGACGAAAGCATTTTTCCAACTATTGATGGAAAAGGAATTGGTGAAATCAAAGAATTCTCAATACCTAAAGCACTTTATGAAGATGGAGCGATAACTCTAACCTTTGATATTCCGCTAGAACCTGGCATCAATTGGCGGAGGCAATCTCGCCTAAGTGAAGTTTGGTTAATAAAACAATAATTGGAAATTTTAATTAATGAAAAAAACAATTTTCTATCCTGGATTAATTCTTCTTTTTGTATCATGTACAATGAATACTATAGATGTTCAAGGTCATCGAGGAGCACGCGGGCTTAGACCCGAAAATACATTAGAAGGATTTGAATTCGCAATGGATCTTGGTGTAAGCACTTTAGAATTAGATTTAGCGGTTACAAAAGATCGTCATGTTCTTGTAACACATAATCCCTATGTTTCTGCTCATTTATGCTTGAATGAAGATGGATCGATAATTCAAGCAGACTCGGGGGCTCAATTTTCAGGACCACTTATAAGAGATTTAACGCTGGAAGAAATTAAAAAATTTGATTGTGGAAGTATAAATCCAAATCCATCACAATTTCTTGAACCTCCTAGAATAAATATTCCAGGTGCCCAAATGCCAACATTAACAGAAGTATTTGATCTAATCAACAAAAAGAAGAGCAACGTTCATTTAAATATTGAAATGAAAATTGACCCCAGATATGATGTTACCATCCCTGAAGTTGAATTTGTAAATGCCGTGGTTAAAGTTATACAAGACAGTGGAATGAAGAATCGTATCAACTTACAATCCTTTAATTGGCATTCGTTGGCTTTAGTAAAAAAAATTGATCCAGAAATAAAAACAGCCGGGTTGTTAGGCTCGGGGTCTTTCTCAATGATCAATGATTCAATACCAAGCCCTTGGTTAAATGGGATTCGATATTCAAATGATGGTGGATCTGCTTTGAGTGTTCTGAGAGAAGCAGAATCATATATTGATATTTTTTCACCATCTTGGCGGTTAGTTTCACCAGAAGATTCTCTATTCCTTCATAGCACTGTTCAAGAAATTCAAAAAGCAGGCTTCCCTGTAATTCCTTGGACCGTAAACAAACGGAGTGAAATGGAATTATTAATCAATTTGGGTGTTGACGGAATTATTACAGATTATCCTGATAGTTTAAATTTGGTGCTAAAGGCACTAAACATTCGTCGGAAATAACAATTCCATCTGGGCAATTCTTTCTCTTATTGGAAAGGATTAATATAACTTTTCGACAAGAACTTCATGGTGAATTCTTTTCTTTTTAATAATGACACTCCCAGTTTCCTTATCCAATTGAATAGTTTTTCTTGAATCTTCAATAATCGAATCAATAATCAAATGAGAAGAATATAATCCGCCCAGCCAGCTGCGCTTATCACTTACATATATAAGGTCTCCGACTTTTGCTTTTAATTCATACGCGAGGGAATCAGAAATTGTTACGATTGGCAATTTTCCAGCACCTTTAATTTGTTTGGGATGATCTAAAATTATAGGAGATGCAAAAGCCGTACTTTGTGAGTTTTCGTCTCCAACCGAACCCTTATAATTGAAAATTGCATCTTTTATTGTGCCCCAAACCAATCCTTTTTGTTTAACATCTTCTTCAGGCTTTGTAAAAAACGTCACCAAAATTCCAATAAAGGCACTTACGACAATTCCATAGAATGCTCTCATAAATTTAAATTGCTTCATTCCAGATAAAAATCCATCATCTACTTCAATCATAGGAACTCCATGCGAAAATGGAATAATAACTTCCGGCACAAATAATGAAAATATGATAGCTCCCATTCCGCCCACTAATGTGTACAATGCGGCGGTCCGGGTAAATCGTTTCCAAAAAACGCTGAAGAGTAATGTAATAACTAAAGGAGGTGTCACTGCGGCAGTAAATGCACCATGCGCCGAATAAATAGTTTTAAATGACATAAATAGAGGAACAAGCATAATCCCCAAAAGAGTAACTGATATTGAACTTATACGTGCCATTTTCAATAACTGCTTCTCATTGGCTTTTGGATTAAAGTGGGGCTGGTAAATATCATTCACAACAATGGCAGCTACAGCCGTAATTAAAGTATCAACCGTTGACATTAGTGCTGCTGTTAATGTTGCAAGTATTAATCCAAAAACACCCGGTCGGCTTAAAAAGTCTGATGCTATAAAAAAAGCTTCATCGGGTTTAATATCCGGTGGTAGCACCCCTGCATGTACTAAAGATTTCGCAACCCAACCGCCAGAAGCAACGACAATAGCTGCAATTGGCATTAATACGAGCACCACTGTTACAATCGCCTTTCTACCATCCTGAAGTGATTTGGTCGATAAAAACCTCATAATCACT
Source organism: Fidelibacterota bacterium (assembly GCA_018649625.1). Classification (GTDB taxonomy): domain Bacteria; phylum Fidelibacterota; class Marinisomatia; order Marinisomatales; family UBA1611. The sequence goes on from JABIHN010000102.1 coordinate 9,139, forward strand.
CCTTGATTCAGAAAATAAAACATGGCTGTATTAGCTATCCCATCTTGCCAAAAAATTCCAACACTAGGAAAAGATGGATCTTGGTTAAAATTGGGGAAAGCTAGTTTATGCGTTCTTGGAAGATGATGCCAAAATGAATCTAATCCTCCCAAATAATTAATTCCTAAAAATAAAATCATTATTCCCGATGCAAGTAACATAACGCCTTGAAAAAGGTCTGTCATTATTACACTCGTTTGTCCACCGGCCGTGACATAAATAGCTGATACAGTTGCAACTAAGATTGCTGAATAAAAGATAGGCCAATCGAGTAAAATATTTAACACTTTCCCCATGGTAAAAAGGTTTACGCCTACATAACCAATTAAATAAATTAAAATAAATGCCGTTACCCAGTTCCTGATTGTAGAATCAAATCGCCTTTCAAAATATTCTGGAATGGATGTTACTCTGGAAAAATATAAAATGGGAAGCCACCCGAAAAGTAAAAGCGGCAACCAAATCCAATCGTTCAAGTAAGTTTGGCTACTTCCTAACCCATAGGAATACGCAACGCGACTATATTTTACAAAACTATAAGATCCAATGGTGGTGGCTACTAAACTAAATGTAATTAACCACCACGAAAATCTTTGTCCTCCAAAGAAAAAGTCTTTTACTGTTTTTTGTTGACGCCCGAAATAAGTTCCTATCAATAAAATCATTAGAAAATAAAAAACCATAATCCCATAATCTAAAGGAGTTCCCATTCCTTGTTTATAGTCTACTGTACCTGTATAAGGACTCGGGCTAACAGATTCAAATTGCCCAAATTGTAAATATCCTTGAAGTACAACATAAAAAAACAAGGGAATTAGTACAAATAGAAGATTTCGAAGCCCGTGAGATGATTTAAAAAAATAACCTTGACGATAGGCAAAAAAGAGCCCAATTGAAAAAACAATACCACCTAATATAAATTGATAATAAAACATTCATCTAACTTATACAATTTTCATTAATTTGAATATTTTTTTCTATTGCTTAAAAATATTTATCATCTTAGGTTACAGTCCTAACATTTACAATATATATATAACAGTGATACATCGAATCAGTCCCGTTTACCAATTAGCATTATGCTTAATAATGATTCTTTCACTCCCTTCCTTAGCCAAGGCAAAACAATCTAATAATCAAAGTATCTCTTTTTATACTGGAACAGGTATTCCAATTATGGGATTAAATAGCTGGTATAACATTACACCTGTTATGGGGATTCAATATTCATATCATATAAATGATGATACGGAACTCATCTATGAATTTCATTATAAAAAATATAATCATGGCGATATTGAAAATCGCTCATTTCTTTGGGTCGTAGATTACGAATATTATAAAAGTGACCAAGCCAGTGCAAATATGAGTTGGAATGATTTTATATTTAAGGTACGTAAACATTTAAAAAACAAATCGACTCAACTATCTGGCAAAAGAATTATCCCATCTTTCTCTTATGGCTTTGGTTTTTATAATTATGCACATAAAGTAAAAGGTTTAATTTATCCTGGGCAATATATTGAATTAGATGAATCATTTTTAATGGAACCCATTATTGATCGGCGTGTGGCTTGGGGTGGAAACCTAGGTTTAGGCGCTACAACATCCTTTAATGAAAAAATGGATATCCGTATTGGGCTTAGTTACCATAATGCTCTTGGTTATGTAAGATCTTTCGAAGATTGGGAATTATTCGAAGTTGTTCCCCTACAGTTTTTAACTTTTGAACTGGGAATTAAATATAATTATTAATAAACTCAATAACACAAACAAAAGGAGTAAACAATGAAGAAAACGCTAACGATAATGACTTTCCTGTTTCTACAGACAAGTCTGTTTGGCTGGCATGAAAGCTTCAGTACCGATGCAACGCCAAACGACGATGGTATTTTTACCAGTGATATGTCTTGGGCTTGGTGGGGCTGGGGAGGTGTTGAAGTAGCCGATGGAGAGCTTATTATGTCTTTCCCAGAACCGGGTACAGATCCATTTGATATTGACAGTGATTGGATTCAAATCGATCAATCAATAGATGCAAATGCCGAAATAACTCCAACAAATGCTGAAATCTGGATTAAAATGAAATTTTTAAGAGAAGGTGGTACTGTAAATGGAGATCAATTCCATACATGTGTTGCTATTGACCCTGATTTCCTAACAAACTATGGAGTTTATACAGCTGCAATCCATCAAGAAGCAGGCGTTGGAGGGTACCATTTCGCTACAGATCAATTTAGTGGTCCAGCTGCAAGTGAAGCAGTCACATATAATTCTTGGTTTTGGGAAAAAATCACCGTAGTTGATGAAACAGTTTCAATTTGGACATTTACAGATGGTGGTTCTCCAGCTGAAACACCAGATCATGTTTTTACAACTGATGCTGTTACAGATCCTGCAGCAACATTGATTCTTGTGAGTGCCTTTGACGATGATTCTACAACATTACATATAAGTGATGTGTACTATAACGAGGCTCCCGTATTAGCTTTAGGGGACGATGCAATACTTCCAAGCGGTTATGGTTTAGGTCAGAATTATCCAAATCCATTTAATCCAACTACAAATATCAGTTACACTGTTCCTGAAGCAGGACAAGTTAATCTAACTATATTTAATGCATTGGGTGAAGAAGTTAGCACTCTAGTTAATAATGTTGTTACATCAGGTACGCATACTGCAACCTGGTCTGCTGGAAATAATCCATCAGGCGTGTATTTCTACCGCATTGTTGCTGGTAATTTTACACAGACAAGAAAACTATTGTTAATTAAGTAGTTATTTTTAGAAACCATCCTGATTTTTATCAGGATGGTTTCTTTATTTTAATTTTTAATCAAAAAAATATTGTGAAAAAAACATTTTTCTCTATCATCATTTTTTCTGTAATCACAGCCCAATTATTTGGTGGAACTACTGGAAAAATAAATGGACATGTTAAAGACCACAACGGCTTAGCACTCGCAGGAGCAAATATTGTTTTAGAAGGAACATCTCGAGGTGCCGTAGCTGATGAAAATGGCTATTATATAATTTTAAATGTCTCCGCAAAACAATATAATATTACCGCATCAATGATTGGATTTAAAAAAGTCACTATTTCGGGTGTTAATGTGAGCCCCGATAGAACAAGTCAAATTGATTTTTCATTGGCTGAAGAAGCAATTGCAGGTGAAGAAGTTATCGTAATGGCATCCAAACCCATGGTTCAAGTTGACAGAACTCATAGCGAATATATTATTACATCTGATGATATTCAGCGATCTGTTATGATGAAAGATGTTGGCGATTTGATATCATTGGAACCCGGAATGGATATTGATGGCCGAGGAATGATTCGTGGAGGCGATATGAATTCCATTTCTGCAGATGTTATTTATTATGTAGATGGAATCAAAATGATTAGTAACGACGGTCTAAGTTTGCATAACTATACAGGTGTTGGAAAATATGATATTGAATCAATTTCTATCATCACGGGTGGCTTAAGTGCCGAGTATGGAAATGCTCAAGCAGGTGTTGTTAATATTGTTACTAAAGAAGGTGCCGATGCATTTCATGGGAACCTTGAATACACCAATGAATTACCTGGACAACGCCATTGGGGTCCGAATTACACCAAAGATTATGACTTATTAGATAAAATGCAGTGGGACAACGATGAATGGGTAAATGAACAAGACAGTTTAACAGGTGAACTAGCCCACAAGGAAGCACCTGATTATGTAAACAACTGGGGCTATGCAGTTCAAGGAAATTTATCTGGTCCAATCACAAAAAATATTTCATTCTTTTTGGGCGGAAGATCTAGCAATGCATCAGTAAATGGTATTGGTCCACTCACCCATTCTGCAGACAACTTTGATGGAACTTGGAAATTTTCTTTTTTCTTACACCCAAAAATTAATTTTAAAATTGGGGGTATGTACTCCACAAGTTGGGGATTTAACTCTGGAGGCGGTACCGGCGGTATTCGTGGCGGAGGAAAAAGTTATTTTTTACCCATGGGATATGCAGCAGCTGGAAAAACAGTTAATCTAGACCAAATGCAATATCTCTCATTCACACATATGTTGAGTGAAAAAACATTTTATGAATTGCGAATTTCAAACTCAATTAATTCTCAAACGCCAGAAGGTGTACCTGATTCTACTACAGACATTCGAACCGATAAAGATGATTGGTTTTATCTTCCTCGGGATATCCATGCCTTTAATAGCGGAGAAAGAAAAAGATTTAGTGTGAAATTCGATTTCACAACTCAGATTACACCAAGCAACTTATTAAAAACTGGATTAGACTTTACAGATTATAACGTATGGGCCTTTAACTATAATGATGTTTTAAATCGCCGATCATTTTCATATATTGGAAATAATCATGAATTAGAATCGCCGATTAATCCCCAGCAACTAGCATGGTATATACAGGATAAGATGGAGTATAAAGGATTAGTCGTGAATGCGGGACTTAGAATGGATCGATTTGATCCCAATATTAAATACCCCGTGACAACTGCCATGGGTGCTTCTGATTTCTTTTTTAATACATTTACGAGATTTGAATATGATTCACTTGATGCATTTGGCCTCCTTAAACAAGTAGACCCAATTACAGTTTGGAGTCCGAGGGTTGGTGTGGCACATCCAATCACTGATCGGTCTATGATTCATTTCTTTTATGGCCATATTTACCAACAAGCAGGATTCTACACCCTCTATGGGGAATCATGGAAAAACGATGGTACAAAAGATAAAGACATCAACGAAAATGGCATAATTGATCCCACTGAAATTTATAATACAATCGAATTTGGCAATTTTGGAAATCCAAGACTTCAATATGAAAAAACCATTAGTTTTGAACTCGGTTTAGATTGGAATTTTTACTCCGATTATATTTTAGCAATTTCCACTTTTTATAAAAGCTCTAATAATCAAGTAACAAATCCAGGGGCAGTTCAATTGAATTGGTGGGACCCTGCAAAACAAATGTTTGATTTTCAATTTACTCACATGGCAGGAAATGGGATTCATGAAGATATTCAAGGATTTGAATTTAGCCTAAGAAAGAATTTTTCTGATAACTTTGGTTTTAACTTATCATATAATTTACAGTGGGCAGTTCAAGGAGAAGCTGGTCTTGGAAGCCAATTCTGGATTCCAGATTCAAACTTTATAGTCAATGGTAAATACTGGACACAATATATTGATAATGAAGATGGATCTGAAAGTGCAAAACCGTTGTTTCCAGCTTTTTTAGTAAGATCTTATGCTGCTAAAGCAAATTTATTTATTGACTCATTAAAAACATTAGGTTTAGATGTTCAACAATTAGATTCCACTGGGTTATGGGTAGTCGAGTTTTGGGGTGGAACGGAAGAAGCACCTAAACCCGAATCTGACATTCGTAGCTACGGAAAAGCACAATTATATCTTATTACGCCTGAAAATTTAGGACCTTGGGGCTTATTTGGAAATATTACAATCAATATGATTTATAAAATGTCCACAGGTACACCTTTTGCATATTCTCCTCCAACTCGGGCTATAGAATGGAGGAATGGTCCCTTAACAACTCGAACAGATTTAAGCTTAGAAAAAGTTTTCTTTACCGAAAAAAATTATCAGTCAACTATCTTTGTACAAGTCTCAAATTTATTTAATCAAAGAGATATTAAAGGTGGTGATAATGGGGCCGAGTTTATTCGATGGGGCATGAGTATGCCTCGACCCGATAATGAACAATATTTAGAATTTGGTGATTTCAATGCTCATTCAAGATATCGCGGTGCACCTCGAGAATTTAAAATTGGGATTCGTTCTTCATTCTAAGGATGAAATATTCACCAATGAATAAAACCAAGAATTATTTCTTATTTTTCACTTTTATGGTGGGAATGATATCATCGCTTTCAGCCCAAGCTGATCCCGTTACCGGATATTCTCCACGATTTTCCACAAGAGCAAAACTTTGGGAAATGTTTAGAAATAATGGACTTCAAGGTGGCGGAAATATTCCGAGATATCAAAGTGATGATCAAACTGCATTTCAATATCCCGGTAATGCCGGTCGATCATCTGATTTTATGGAATATTGGATGGATGTTGAAGCATACATTAATGGAGACCCAAATTTAATTGATGTTTCTCGTGCCACTATTCCCCAAAATGCCCGAGGAACTGGACTTTGGGTTTTGGCAGTGGCAGAAGATGATACCATGGTTTCTTATTCTGGACCTCGGGACGTAACCTATGATGTTGATGACAAACGATATACAATGAGTGGGTCTATAGAAGAAGCCGTGGGAGACTCTTCTTGGCCAAATAAGGAAAGAGCTAATTATTCTCCTTATCATAGTAACATTCAAGGGAATGAACCTATCGAAATTCATAATTTCGCACACGGGAGATACATACCCAATGATGAGTTCCCTGAAGAAATTATTATAAGTAATTGGGAAAATAAAATGGGATTAACAGTGACTCGAAAAGCTTACGCTTGGAGTTATCAAGATTATGATGATTTTATGATTCATGAAATTATTTATGAAAATACAGGTTCAAAAAATCTTACAGATACATATTTTGCATTTATGAATAGTTTTAGCGTTTCCAGTGCTGGACATCAATGGACAATTGGCTATGGTGCCGGATGGGGTGATTGGCGAGGAAATCAAGAATCAGTACAAGATGATATAATGCTATTTACCAAAGCACCAAATTTTGAAGCTGATATTCCAGAAAGTACTTCTGTTTATTCTGATTTAATTTTTTGTTACCAACGTGACGGTGATTGGATTGGATCACCCGAAGACGATACGGGTCAACCTTGGGACAAAGAAAAAGCAGATATGGGCCTCTCCAGTTATAATGAATACCAAGGGCAAGTTCAGGATCAAATAACAGCTTATCAATATGTTGGGTTTGGTCCACTAGACCTATACCCGCCTTTTGTAAATGACCCTGAAGAAAACTATGTTAGTCCTGAATCGTCAAATCAACCTTTTATTTATAGATGGTGGCATAATGGTGCTGGTCAAGATTGGACTGAGCCAAATCAAACAAGAGAAACCGAAGCAGAAATGTATAAAATGCTAACAGAAATCTCAGATACACTTCCAGCAATTGCGGATAACCCAGACTATTCAGGTTTAAATACTCATGCTTTGGTATTTGGCCCCTACTCTCTTGCCCCAGGAGAAAAAGCAAAAATTGTATTGGCATTTGTCGCTGGGTCTCCTGCTGACTGGCAAAATAAAGATGAGATAACATGGTCAAAAGAGCCTACTGCAAAATTTGACTTAAAACAGGGTGAGAATTCTATTTTTCGCAACTATAAAAAGGCACAGTTTATTTATGATATGGGATTTGATGTTCCTGATCCTCCACCTGATGTTGCAGTTACTTTTAATAATAGTGCCGCTGGAAATATGATCATTTCTTGGGAAGCTCGAGCGGATACTGCACGAGATCCTGATTATACTGGAGAGGAAGCTTATGACGTAGCTGGGTACCGAATTTATCGGTCAAATCCTCCTTCATTCGATTGGCACTATGGTCCATGGGAATTTGTAGCTGAGATTGAATTAAAAGATATTAATTATTATGAACCATCAACAAATAGATATACTTTTATTGATGATGATTCTTTTGCAGGATATAATTATTATTATAGTATTCGAACCTTTGATACAGGCCATGATCATTGGGTTGATAAATTTGGAATTGATCATGGACCAGTCCCATCTTTAGAAAGTGGATATACATCTCCAGAACAAAAAAACATGGTTGCTGAAACACCTTTTCAACCATCTTCTGCCTTGTATGATCAAATGACGGAAAAAATTCGAGTTGTACCAAACCCATACCGATTAGATTTCATGGATAATGCTCATATGTATCCAGATGTAGCTGACCCATACAAGATTCGTTTCATCAATCTTCCAAAACATTGTAACGTATTAATATATTCTGCATCCGGAGATCTTGTTTATGAAAAAGAGCATACTAAACAAACTGCTGCAGAAACATCATGGAGACAAAATACTATTTCCTTTTCTGGAAATGTTGTAAGTGGAATCTACTTTTGGGTAGTGGAATCTTTAGATCCAGCCAGCATGGGAAAAATTCAGAAAGGTACTTTAGCCATTGTTAAATAATATTGATTATGAAAAGAAATAATTATACTATACACCTTTATAAATTTTTCATTCTTGTTTTAATAAGCAGTTCTGTTCTATTCGGACAAAATGAATTCAAACGATTAGGTAAATCAGGGTTTTCCTTTTTGAAAATTAGTCCGTCTGCTCGGGCAGCAGGAATGGGTGATGCTTTCACTGCCGTCGCGGATGACGTTACAGCAATATTTTTCAACCCAGCAGGTCTAATTAATATCAATTCATTTAATTTTAGTTTTAATCATACAAACTGGATAGTTAACTCCAAACTAACATCTGCAGCTATTGGGTTTCCACTAGGCTCTAGAGGCGTTCTTGGACTCAGTGCAATACAGTTTGCAGTAGATGAATTTGAAGAAACAACTATTTTTGAACCGGAAGGCACAGGGCGTATGATTCATGCCGGGGACCTTGCTTTAGCAATGGCATATGCAATTCGGTTAACCGATGGGCTCTCATTTGGCCTTAAGGGACAGTACTTAGAAGAAAATATTGATAGTGATAAAGCAAAAGGATTTGCCTTTGATTTTTCAACATTTTACAAATCTGATTTTAGAAATTTAACTGTAGCTATGGTCATGAAAAATTTTGGCCCTGAAGCCAAATATCTTTCTAAAAAGTTTAAACTGCCCTTATACTTTAATATTAATACAGCCATGAATGTCATAGGTGAAAAAGGTAATCCAATTCATTTATTAGCATCAGTTGAAAGCGCATTTGCGACTGATTACCGAGATAGATACCATATTGGTACAGAACTTTGGATTGCAGATTTAGTCGCTTTACGTGGCGGTTATAAATTTTTTTATGATACTGAAGATTGGACAATTGGTGCTGGGCTTAATCTTAAAATAAGCCATCATATAGTAAAGCTAAATATTGCATATTCAAATTTCGCTAAGTATTTCACTCCTCCTTTACGTATTTCAATTGGTGGCTCTTTCTAGTTTAAACTGATTTTTATTAGTTAATTAGGGCGCAGTTACCAACCAAAATATTTATAGAAAACTAATTAATAACTTAAATTAATATAGGCTTTTACTATGACACTACACTGGATTGATTTAACTGTATTAATTGGGTATCTTAGTCTCGTTGCGGGAATGGGTTATTATTTCTCAAAGAAAAACATAACAACTGAAGAATATTTCGTAGGTGGGCGTTCATTCTCGGGGTGGGTGATTGGTCTAAGTCTTGTGGGTACATCCATTAGTTCTGTTACATTCCTTTCCTTCCCTGCTGATGCATATAAAACAACCTGGATTCGATTTATTACAACATGGTCCATGCCATTAGGTGTACTTATCGCAGCCTATATGTTTCTTCCATTCTTCAGGCGAAACAAAGTTACATCAGCCTATGAATATTTAGAAGATAGATTCGGACCATCCGTTCGAGTTTATGGTGGGGTTACTTTTATTTTTTCTCAACTTGTTCGTGTTAGCATCATACTTTACCTTGTATCTTTATTACTTCATGAAATAACAGGATTCTCTATTGTAACAAGTATATTAATTAGTGGTGTCTTTGTTGCATTTTATACTATTATTGGTGGAATTAATGCTGTTATTTGGACGGATGTAATTCAAACTATTGTTCTCGTCTTAGGCGGGTTATTAACACTTGGGGTAATAATCAATCATTTGCCTGGAGGATTGGGACAAATTTTTTCAGTGGCTATTGCAGATGGAAAATTATCCTTGTCCGAAATGACAAGCTCAGGGTTTAGATCTATTGGCTGGGGATTATCCATAACCAAAAAAACAGGAACAATGCTTTTTTTAGTTGGACTTACAAGTTGGTTGACAGAGTACAGCGCTAACCAAAATATTATTCAACGATACGCAGCTGCCAAAAGCACCTATGAAGCCCGTAAGGCAATGTTGGTCTGCGTACTATCCAGTATACCAATTTGGGCGTTTTATATGTTTCTTGGAACGTCTCTTTATGTTTTCTTTCAAATATTTCCAACTATTGAAGCAACTGAAATGCTAGATGGGACTCGGAAGGCTGAACAAATATTTCCTTATTTTATCTTAAACTTCTTACCACCCGGTTTAACCGGCTTGGTTATAGCAGCTGCTCTAGCGGCAGCCATGTCATCGTTAGACTCAAGTATTAATGCAATTTCTACTGTTGGTGTTGTAGATATTTACAGACGCCATTTAAAGAAAAATAAGAAAGATAGTCATTATTTACAGGTCGCATGGATAATTGCTGGGTGTGCAGCAATTTTTATGGTAGGCGGTGCACTTATTCTAAATGTATCTGAAACAAAAACACTCCAAGATACTGCTACAATCCTTGCTTCCATTACAGGAGGTGGATTACTCGGTTTATATTTATTAGGATTCTTTACAAAATACGGGAATGCAAAATCAGTTTGGATTGGACTTATTGCTACATCATTATTTACAACATGGACAATTTTATCTAGTCGAGGTTGGGTTCCCGATTGGATGCATGTTCCATTTGATTTGTATTACACAGGTCTTATTGGAAATATAATTATGTTTACTATTGCTATAATAGTAGCAATAATTCTTACGGATAAAAAGAAACTAATCTAGACTAACAATATGAAAAAAACTCTCGAGTTTTGGTTCATAAGTCATGGTCATATAGATCCTGTTTGGCGTTGGACAATTCAAGAGGGGATTTCAGAAATATTAGCAACATTTCGCGCAGCTGTAGATATTCTACATGATGAACCCGATTTATCATTTCATGCCAGTTCTGCTCAATTTTATGAATGGGTTGAACACATTGATTCTAATCTTTTTAATGAAATAAAAAATTTCATTAATCAAAAAAGATGGATTATCGTTGGAGGATGGTGGATTGAACCTGATTTAAACTGCCCCCTAGGAGAATCATTAATTAGACAGGGATTGTATGGGCAGCACTATTTTAAAAATACATTTGGTCTCTATGCCACTGTAGGATTTAACCCTGATGCATTTGGACACCCCGCATCTCTTCCTCAATTATTAAAAGGCCAAGGGCTTACGTCATATTTTTTCTTACGCCCAGGTCCACATGAAAATAATAAAATTCCAGGTCCACTTTTTAAATGGGAATCATTGGATGGATCATCAATTAATTCATTTAGAATTATTTCAGAATATAATACAACTGAATATGAACTAGAAAAACGATTAGAAATTCATCGCAAAACTGTGAAAGACTCTCAACTATCTTTAAATAATATTGGAATGATGATTGGATGGGGAAATCACGGTGGAGGTCCAACTCGAAAATTAATTGATGCGATTAAAAATACAAAATTTATGAAAGGAGAATCATTCCAATTTTCAACAGCAAATGATTATTCAGCTTCAATTAAATATATTCAATCTAAATTGCCAATCTATTCCGGTGAGCTTCAACATCATGCTCGTGGCTGTTATTCGTTACATGCAACTGTAAAAGAAATGAATCGTCAAGCTGAAATATCTTTACTTACTGCAGAATATATAGCTTCTTTTTCATTTATTTTTTTTCAATCACCATATCCAAAAACAGAATTAAAACAAGCTTGGAAAAAAGTTCTATTCAATCAATTCCATGATATATTAGCAGGGACGTCAATTGAATCCAGTTATGAAGATGTGAAAAATGATTATGGATTTTCACTCTCAATCTCTAGTCATATTATTACACAAAAAATGAGTATTCTTTGCTTATCAATCGACACATCATGGATAAACAAAGAGAGCGCACAACCCATCGTGATATTTAATCCTTTATCACATAAAAGAAATGAACTAATAGAATTAGAATGTGAACGAGTTATTCTAAATCATAATCCTATTGTAACAGATGAATTGGGGAATGATATACCCTATCAAATAATCAAAACTGATGCTATTGAAATTCCTGAACGCATCAAAATTTTATTTATAGCCAACCTTCCTTCTTTTTCAATTAAATCATATTCCATTGATTTTTTAAATAATAAACTCAAAAAAACATTAAAAACACCATCTACTTTTAATGGGATTTTGGAGAATAATCTGGTAGTAATTCGATTTAATCTTGAAACAGGGTATATGACTTCTTATATAAATAAACATACCAATCATGAATATTTATTATCGGACAGCGCCATACCAAAAGTATTTGATGATCCTGGGGATACTTGGGGTCACAAGATTGATTCCTATAATAAATATGATGGTCAATTTCGAAATGCTACTTTTACTATTTTAGAGTGGGGTAACTTAAGAAAACGAATTCAAATAAAATTAAATTATTCAGAGTCAACTATTTCTCAAACATTTTCATTAATCCACAATAAGTTATTTTTACATTGCCATACAAAAGTGAATTGGCATGAATCTTACAAAGTTCTTAAACTATGTTTTAATCCATCAACTAATTCAAAATCACATTTTGCTGGAATTCCAGCAGGAGCAATACGCCGTCTTAATTCAGGAAATGAAGAGCCCTTTCAATCTTGGGTTAGCCTTACAGATGAACCTCATGGTTTTTCTTGGATGACAAAAGGAAAGTCTAGCTATAGTTGTACCAATAACGAATTTAGATTAACGATTCTTAGGAGCCCTGCTTATAATCAACACGATCCTCAAAAATATATTGAAGGGCAAGGATATAATCTAATAGATCAAGGAATACATGAATTTGAATATCAAATTATTCCACACAATAATTCTTGGGAAAATATGGGTATTCCTCTGTTAGCTAAAGAATTTTTATTTCCATCTATAAAACATTTAACAACGGTACATACTGGAAAAGTTAAGCCACCCTATTCATTAATATCATGTGAACAAAACAACATTCACGTTGATGCAATAAAACAAGCCGAAAGTTCTGATTTATTAATTATTCGACTTTCAGAAACACACGGGCTTAATACACTTGGAGTAATTAAATTCCCCTATCTTAACAAAGAATTTTTATTGAATTTTAAAAAATTCGAAATAAAAACTATTCGATTTAATACGATATTAAAAACTATCACTGAAACAAACTTAATTGAAAA
>JABIHN010000103.1 GCA_018649625.1 Fidelibacterota bacterium
CATTTGAGATTCAGCATGTTTTGCAATTTGATTAAAATCCATAAATTCAGAGTACGTTTTCCCTGAACCTTTAATTTGTCTTCGAACAAAATTATTGACTGCAACTTTCATTGTAATTATAACCCAAATTTATCATTGAAAATTAATTAAAATATTGGTCTCTATCATTGCCATTTAATTCAACTACTGATAATTTAACGAATGACTTTCCCTTACTGGATTCCCTTTGAGAATAATTGGTTAACATTTTCTGCTTTTTTTACCACTATACTCATGTTTGTTGGCCTAAGCAATATAACCATGAAGTTTGGTATTCTTTCTGCAGAAGCAACTCGAAAATGGGTTCATTTTCTTGTGGGGATTTCTCTTGCACTTTCTCCACTATATTTTTTATCTAATATTCAACCAGCTCTTTTAGCTATTATATTTATAATCTTAAACTCATTTGCTTATTATAGAGACGAGTTTAAAGGAATACATAGTCAGAGCAGAGTTTCCTATGGAACAATTTATTTCCCTATAGCTTATTTGGTTATTGTCATCTGGTTCTGGGACTATTCTGAATTATTAGCTATTTCATTAGGAATATTAGCCATATCAGATCCTCTGGCCGCTCAAGTAGGACAATCAACCCTCAAGCCTATAAAATTTAAAATATGGAACGATGAAAAAACAATTCAAGGTACGCTTGCATTTTTCTCATCTGCAGTTATGATAATCTATATGGGTGCTCACTTCTTTTTTGATTTTTCTAATAGTTATATTTTGGGATTAGCAGTTTTTACTGGATTAGGCGCTACGATTGCCGAAATCACAAGTAATAAAGGTACTGATAATATATCCATTCCGTTGGTAAGTCTATTATTTATGATTGGATATTTAAACAATGTTTCTGAATCGAGTGGATTATTTAACCTATCGATATCTAATGCATCCTTATTTATCTTTGTAATAATTTTACTATTTTCTATAGCATATCATTTTAGATCATTAAATCGAAGTGGCTATTATGGCGCATTGATTATGGGAATACTGATTACAATAATTGGTAATTGGCATTTTCTTGTGCCACTTTCAGTATTTTTTATCCTTTCATCTATCCTAAGTCAATTAATTAAGAGTGCTTCATTTTATCGAACAAAAGATTCTAAAAGAGATATAATACAAGTTTATGCTAATGGTGGAATTGCATTAGTTATTTGCATTTATGATTTTTTACATCCAAACCCAATTAATTTTTTTCTATTTCTTGCATCTATTGCCGCAGCTATGGCTGATACGTGGGGAACTGAATTTGGGAAGCTTTCCCCTAAAAAACCAATTTCTATCTTGAATTACAAACAAATGGACCATGGATTATCTGGCGGAATTACTCGAATTGGTATCTTGGGCTCCCTTCTTGGGTCCAGTTTAATTGGATTAACAATCTGGTACGTGATTCCAACCCCATCATACATTATCTACGGAATAATTATATGTGGCTTTACAGGATCTATTTTTGATTCTTTTTTAGGAGCTATTTTTCAAGCAAAATATGAAACATCCATGGGTAAAATTGTAGAGACTCCAGAGGAAGGAGCTATTTTGAAATCAGGAGTAAAATGGATTAATAATGATCTAGTGAATCTTTTGAATACAGTTTATGCGCCTTTTGTAATGTATTTTTATTTACAGTTATTTTAGACATATTATTTAGACAAAAACTCCTAATAGGCTAAGACAGGTGATTTATTTATAAAACAAAGAAGCCTTTCCAATCGGAAAGGCTTCTTAAATTGATAGGTAAAAGCTTATTTTAAATAACTTTATAAACGAGCAATCCAACCATAACAATTAGAGAAACAAAAATTAAGGCAACACCCATGTTCCCTTTTTTAATTTCTTCCCATTCATTAATTTCAGTGGATAGCATGTCAAAAACTTTTAACGCAATTCCAATACCAAAAGCAAAACCAACGGCTGCTGTAATAGACCAACCAACTGCTCTTCCGTATTGTGTTAATAGTCCCATGAGTGAATTAGGGTCAGGCATAGTAAACTCCTTATTGTATTTCCATTTTTATTTTTTGCATGAAATCAGATGAATCCATCGTTCCATTGGCTAAGTCAATAGCCATTTTTTTTGTGCACGTTGCCACAAAGAAATTAGTTTCACCTTTTGAAGCTGGAGCTGCAACTGTTACAATTACAGTTTCAGGTGTATAAGCATTTGTCTTCCCCATTTGAATTTGGTGCTCAATTGCATGTCCTGCTGCTGCAAAGCCAACAAGCATTACCATTTCAAAATTATTCCGACCACTTTCAAGATTGATCGAAAATTCATCTTCACCGAGTGAAAATTGGGATGACTCTACCGTAACACGGTAAGTTTTGCAGACAGTTTTGACTTTCTTCTTAAAAGCATAATTAGCCCAAAGACCATCAGTAGATATCATAAGCGCAAATAGCGCCAAAATTATAATTCGTTTAGATTGCATCGTTCTGTTCAAATAGTTCGCTGGTATTTTACGTTGTACTTTAAACGAGAATCAAGGAGTAAATACAGATTATTTTATTTTGTTTTTCATTAAAATAATTAAGAATAACAATAGCTCAACTAATAATTTCCCCATTCTTCAGTATCATTTGAATTGGATGATCAGAAACCAAGTACGGGATTTGAGTTGTATTTTCAATACCCCAAATAATTAAATCAGCTTTTTTCCCAGGTTCAATTGAGCCAACTTCATTATCTAACTGCAAACTTTTGGCTGAAGTAAAAGTCGATGCTTTAATAGAATCTAATACTGACATTTTCATGTAAATACATGATAGTGAAATGATGAATGGCATTGATTGAAGATGACAACTTCCCGGATTAAAATCCGTTGCCAAAGCAACGTTAACTCCAGCATGTTTCAATTTTTGATAAGGTGCATATTGAGACAAGCCTAAAAAGAAAGTCGTACCTGGAAGTAAAGTTGCAATCACACCTTTTTCTGCCATCTCCCGAATCCCTTCATCACTTACAGCCATGAGATGATCCGCGGAAGTACATCCGGTTTCACCTGACAATTTTGCGGCATTAGAGTTTTTAAATTCATCAGCATGAACTCGAGGAATCAATTTGAATTTTTTTCCTATTTGTAAGATTTTACGTGTTTGCTCAAGAGTAAAATATCCGTCTTCACAGAAGACATCATTGAATTTAGCAATACCCTGTTTTGCAACAGCAGGAATCATTTCATTACATATTAAATCAACATAACCATCCGGATTATTTTCAAATTCAGGTGGAAAAGCATGACCGCCCATAAATGTTGAAATCATATCAATTTTATGAGCATTATTAACTTCATCTATCACTTTAAGTGATTTGAGTTCTGACTCAGTATTAAGACCGTATCCGCTTTTACATTCTACAGTAGTTGTCCCCAAAGAAAGAAACCTGTCCATTCGGGTTTTTACCCGTGAAATTAAAGCAGATTCAGATGAATTCCGTACCCCATTTATACTATTAATAATTCCACCACCAGCTTCTGAAATCTCTTCATATTCAGCGCCTTGAAGTCTCAGAGTGAATTCATTTTCCCTTCCATCTAAAAATACAGGGTGTGTATGTGAATCAACAAATCCAGGTGAAACTAATTTTCCCTTACAATCAATATTTTTATCTGCATCATTTAGGTTTTGACCGATTTCAACAATACGATTACCTTCAATTGCAATTTCTGAATTGTTAAGTGAAAGCATTTCACCTTGAATGGAATCATATGTAACCAGTTGACCAATATTTCTTAGCTTAAGAGATTTCATAATTCCTAATCCATCATTGGAATGTCAACATCCCATTTTTTGGCATTATCAATTGCATCTTCATATCCTGCATCTACATGACGAAAAATCCCCATTCCCGGGTCATTGGTTAAAACTGATTTTAGCCGAGAATCCATTTCTTTTGTACCATCTGCAACGATTACTTGGCCAGCATGGAGCGAATATCCCATTCCAACACCACCTCCATGATGAAATGATACCCAAGTTGCGCCACCAGCAATATTAACCATTGCATTGAGTAAAGGCCAATCCGCCACAGCATCTGTTCCATCTTTCATTGCTTCCGTCTCTCGATTTGGAGATGCAACAGATCCACAATCCAAATGATCTCGACCGATAACGATTGGAGCGCTTAATTCACCACTTCTAACCATTTGATTTAAGGCCAATCCAAATTTGGCTCTATCGCCATACCCTAGCCAACAAATCCTAGAAGGCAACCCTTGGAATTGAACTTGATCCTGCGCCATCTTTATCCAACGACATAAAGCTTCATCCTTTGAAAACATTTCTAATATTTTTCTGTCTGTTTTATAAATATCTTCCGGATCGCCAGATAAAGCAACCCAGCGAAAAGGCCCCTTCCCTTCACAAAAAAGCGGGCGAATATATGCAGGTACAAATCCGGGATAATCGAAAGCATTTTCAATTCCTGCTTTTTCAGCCTGAGCACGAAGATTATTCCCATAATCAAAAGCAATGGTCCCTTTACTTTTTAAATCAAGAATTCCCTGAACATGTTCTCCCATAGCTCTAACAGATTCTTTAACATATTTTTCCGGATCAGACTCACGAAGTGCATTGGCTTCTTCAAACGTAAAATGATTCGGTAAATATCCTATCAATTCATCATGTGCCGATGTTTGATCTGTAACTAAATCTGGGACTATATCATAATTAACAAATTCAGGCACTATATCTGCTGCATTTCCTAATAAACCAATAGAGAGTGCTTTTTTCTCTTTCATGGCTTTTTTAGCCCATTCTATAGCTTCATCTACGCTTTCTGTAGATTTATCTAAATATTTTGTTTCAAGTCGTCTTTGAATTCTCCAAGGGTCAATTTCAATCGTGATGGATACACCACCTGCCATTGATACAGCCAAAGGTTGGGCGCCACCCATTCCTCCCAGCCCTGCTGTTAAGGTTAACTTTCCTGCTAATGAGTCTGTATTCCAATGTGATTTAGCTGCTGCAATAAATGTTTCATAGGTGCCCTGTAAGATTCCTTGAGTCCCAATATAAATCCAACTACCTGCAGTCATTTGGCCAAACATCATGAGGCCTTGTTTTTCTAAATCATTGAAATGTTCCCAATTTGCCCAATTCGGAACTAGATTAGAATTTGCAATTAATATTCGCGGAGATGTTGTATGTGTTTTTGCGACACCCACAGGTTTTCCTGATTGAACCAATAAAGTTTCATCTGGTTCTAATCTTTTTAAGGTTTCTAGAATAGAATCAAAACAATCCCAATTACGAGCGGCTTTCCCCTTTCCACCATATACAATAAGCTCATCAGGAAGTTCGGCTACATCAGGATCCAAATTGTGTTGAATCATTCGATATGCTGCTTCTATTTGCCAATTTTTACAAGAGAGTTTTGTTCCAGTAGGTGGATGTATAATGCGAGACATGATTAACTCCAATTTTAAATAATAATTTATTCCAAATATTTGATCAATTTATTAGCGTAAGCCGGTTCCTCTTTAAATACAGTATAAGAAAAAATACTAATTCCTCCAAAATCATTTTTGCCCGTATGATATATTTTCTTCCCAGCTTTTTTTGCCGATTGATTATAAGTTGCAATGCCCATAATAATTCTGTCCATATATTTTTCAGGAAGATTTTCTTTCATGATTTTTATATTTTTATCAAACCTATTCAAATCCTTTGAATAGTTCATTGGAACTGCCCAATCTATATAACCACCAGCTAGCCACACATCCCACTCTTGCCCAAATATATTCCTTGCCTGTAATAAATTTGGTTTCACCGCTGCAGAAATAATACAGTTCGGTTGATAAGCTTTTATGCGGGTAGATGCCTTACTAATGAACTGAGTGATAGCCTGTCTTTTGTATTCAGAAAATGACGGTTTTTCTATTAATTCTAAAGATGGTAATCCTGGCATACTTTTGTTAAAATTTAAAAAATATTTAAGCCCAATTGGATTCATACCCCAGTCTAAATCATGGTATCGGATATAATCAAAATGAATTCCATCAAGTCGGTAATTTTGTAATAATTCAGTTATTACATTTTGAAGATGTGCATCGACTTCTGGATGAGTGGGAGCTAAATAAAATCCTTCACCATTAGATTGTCTGTTTATTCTCATCTTTTCTAATGTATTGGCAATATCAACTGGATCTGGTGACTTTGTATCTACCCAAGTTGGATGAGACAAAAGTAAATGATCTGATTGGGAAGGTATTTGAGGGGAAGACCATAGATAATAAACATTAAACCAAGCATGAATTTTAATGTCAGTTTTATGGGCTTTTTTTAAAATATAACCTAAAGGATCAAAATCTGTTGTTGAAAGTAAGTGTGAACGTGGAACCAATCTTGAACTATAATATGCATCGGCCCGACCACGTATTTGAACAAAAAGATGATTATAATTATTCGCTTCAGCAAATTCGAGAATACTATCTATTTTTTCTTTAGTGATAATATGATCTCGAACCACCCATAATGCTCGAACATCGAAAGATTCTGAATAAAGAATAGTTGAAGATAAAAAAAGAAGGGCAACTATTGTTGCCCTTCCAAATGTGTTCCATTTTCGGTTCACTCAATAAATCAAGTTAATAGGATGAACTTAATTATCGGTCTCACCTTGAGGAGCTAACTCGCTAACCATATCTACAAATTCGATAATAGAAATTGGTGCGCAATCGTTATCACGAAATCCTAATTTTGTGATTCGAGTGTAACCGCCTTTACGATTTTCAAATGCTGGTCCAACCGTATCAAATAATTCACGTACAATATTTTTGTGTCGAATTCGTTTCAAAACTTGTCGACGAGCGTGAATGTCTCCTTTCTTTGCAAATGTAACTAATGGTTCAATAAACATACGTAGTTCTTTTGCTTTTGCATCAGTAGTTTTGATTTTTTTATGTGTAATCAAAGCTGAAGCCAAGTTTGACATTAATGCTTTCCGATGAGCCGTTTTACGACCAAGTTTTCTTCCGGATTTATTATGTCTCATGAATTAGCCTTCTTCCGCCATAATTTTGTCAATTTCCATTCCAAAATGTAGTCCCATTGTGTCTAGTTTTTCAACCAACTCAGTTAAAGATTTTCTTCCAAAGTTTTTGTATTTCAACATTTGGTTCTCTTCTTTACTAACCATTTCATGGATGTATTTAATACCAGCAGCTTGTAAACAATTATAACTACGTACAGATAATTCCATTTCGTCAATTGTTTGGTTCAACAATTTACGTAATGCTAATGTTTCTTCTGAAACTCCATCAGATATTTCTAGTACGGCTGGATTAGAAATTGCTTCAATAAATTTCAAATGTTCACGAAGATAAGTAGCTGAATAACTAAATGCATCATCAGGCGTAATTGAACCGTCTGTTGATACAGTCACAGTTAATATTTCAATAGGTTCTTTTGCACCAGGTACAGGTTGAACATTAAAAGTTACATTGGTAACTGGATTGAAAATACTATCCATAGAAAGGGTACCTACTGTCATATTGGGAAAGTTATTCTCTTCAGATGGTACATATCCTTTTCCAATGCCAATTCGAAGTTCAATGTTTAATTTTGTTTTAGCAATAATTTCTGTAATATATTCTTCAGGATTCAAAATTACAAATTGATCACTGGCATCTTGAATATCCTGTGCAGTGAAAACTTTCTTGCCTTTTAATGTTAAAGATATTTTATCAGGATTGTTATCCATCAATTTAAAACGAACTTTTTTCAAATTCATAATGATATCAGCAACATCTTCTTTTATACCTTTTATGGTAGAAAATTCATGTTGTACATCATCAATTTTAACGTGAGTGATTGCTGCACCTGGAATGCTTGTCAATAATACACGACGCATTGCATTTCCCATAGTAGTACCATATCCACGCTCTAGTGGTTGGACAACAAATGTACCGATATTATCTTTTTTCTTTCCAAGATTTATATCAACGTTTAGTTCTATTGCTTTAGTAGCCATAAATGTTTTCCTATTATAATTATTTAGAATATAATTCCACAACTAACTGCTCATTTACAGTGAGTTGCATTTCATCTCTATCAGGGACAGTTACAAAAGTACCCCGCATTTTTGCTTTATCAAGTTGTAGCCATGGAAGGTCCATATCTCCTTTGATTCTGCGCATGGATTCAAGAATAAGATCCATTTTTTTACTTTTTTCTCTAACTTCAATTACATCTCCAGATTTAACAATAAACGAAGGTATATTAACAACTTTATTATTTACAAGAAAATGTTTATGACTAACTAATTGTCGTGCAGCTGGACGAGAAGGTGCAAATCCTAGACGGTAAACAACATTATCTAATCTACTTTCAAGCAATTGAAGCATATTAGTCCCAGTTTCACCTTTCATTTTATCAGCTTTTACGAAATTTAATTTGAATTGTTTTTCCAATAGACCGTACATGAATTTAATTTTCTGTTTTTCATGCAACTGAATTCCATAATTAGATAATTTTGAGCGACGACCCTGACCATGTTGACCGGGAATATAAGGTTTACGATTTAAGAGCCGATCATATTTAGGATTTCCAAATATATTTTCTCCGAATTTCCTAACCAGCTTACCTCTGGCAGTTCTTGTTTTGGCCATTATTATTCCTTATACCCGTCTACGTTTTGGAGGGCGACATCCATTATGTGGTAATGGTGTCACATCTCTAATACTTGTGATTTGCAACCCTGCTACTGCTAGAGCGCGAATTGCGGATTCTCTACCTGTGCCAGGTCCTTTAACTTCAACTTCAATGCTAGAAAGACCCAGTGAAATTGCAGCTTGTGCTGCTTTATCTGCTGCCATTGTTGCGGCATACGCTGTGCTCTTTCGCGAACCTTTAAAGCCAGATGTACCTGCCTTTTCCCAAACAATTACATTTCCATTAATATCAGTAAGTGTAACATGGGTATTATTAAATGTTGATTTAATATGGGCCATGCCGTGAGGCTCGACCACTTTTTTCTTTTTCTTTTTTGGTTTTTTATCAGCCAAAATAGATTCTCCTATTTATTAAATTGCCTTTTTACCTAAACCGATAGTCCGTTTCTTCCCTTTGCGCGTACGGGCATTCGTTTTTGTACGTTGCCCATTTGCAGGAAGACCTCGGCGATGACGGAGACCTCGATAGGCTCCTACATCCTTTAGTCGCTTAATGTTCATTGCAGTTCGTGACCGCAATTCACCTTCGACTAAAAATCCTAGTTCGGAAATAGCATCTCGAAGTGCAACTACTTGCTCTTCTGTTAAATCTTGAACGCGGGAATCCACATCAACTTTAGCTTGCTCACACAATTTTAATGCTGTGGTTAAGCCAATGCCGTGAATATACCGCAATGAATAAGGAACCTTTTTGTTCCTTGGAATATCTACACCTACAATACGTGCCATAGGTTTCTTTTATCCTTGCCGTTGTTTATGTTTTGGATTTTCACAAATTACTAATACAACGCCTTTTCTTCTAATGACCTTGCACTTAGTACATATTTTCTTTACTGATGGTCGAACTTTCATTCTATTTTATTTCTGCCTGTATGTAATACGCCCCCGGGATAAATCGTAAGGTGAAATTTCTAATGTCACCACATCTCCGGGTAAAATTTTTATAAAATGCATTCGCATTTTTCCACTAACGTGTGCTAAAACTTCATGAGCATTTCCACCGATTTCAACTTCAACACGAAACATAGCACCAGGCAATGTTTCTTTAATAACTCCATCAATTGTAATTGGTTGTTCTTTAGCCATTTGTTCCAACACTTAAAATTTTTGGGCCATTTTCTGTAATGGCAATTGTATGTTCAAAATGAGCTGATGCTTTACCATCTTGGGTTAATACCGTCCACCCATCTTTCGCTGTATAAACTTCTTTAACACCTGCATTTATCATAGGCTCAATAGCAATACACATTCCTGCACGTAATTTATAACCTTGCTTTGCACGCCCATAATTAGGAATTTGTGGCTCTTCATGTAGTTCTTTACCGATTCCATGTCCAACTAATTCTCTAACAACTGAAAAACCATTATTTTCTGCATGGGTTTGAACAGCAAACCCTATATCACCTACGTGATTACCAGGAATTGCTTGTTCGATTCCTTTCATGAGTGACTCATGAGTAGTAGTCAATAATTTAATCTTTTCAGGATCTACAGAGCCAATAGCAAATGACCTAGCATGATCACCAAAATAACCATCTAGTTCTGCTCCACAATCAATTCCCACTATTTGACCATCTTGTAAAATATTTTCATCTGGTATTCCATGAACTACAGCATCTTCAATCGAAACACATAAAGTTGATGGAAATCCCATATATCCTTTGAATGCAGGTCTAGCACCTTGAGAGCGAATAAATTCTTCTGCTTTAATATCTAAATCAGATACACGAGCACCAGGAACAACATATGGTTCTAACATAATTAACGTGTCGGCAACTATCTGACAACTGCGAGCAATTTTTTCTACTTCACGTGGAGAACGAGTATAAACCATTACACACGTCTCCTTCCACGAATCTTACCTTTGGTCAAAAATCCATCATAATGGCGCATCATTAAATGTGATTCAATTTGTTGAAGTGTGTCTAATGCGACACCTACAATAATCAACAAACTTGTTCCACCGAAAAAGGATGCTAAATCATAATTAATATTCATTGTTTTCATTAAGATGTATGGAAATATTGCTACAAATGCAAGTGCAATTGAACCAGGTAATGTAACTCGAGTTAAAATATTATCAATATATTCAGCAGTTTTTTTCCCTGGACGAACCCCTGGTATAAATCCACCTTGTTGCTTCATAGTAGAAGAAACTTGAACAGGGTCGAATGCTATTGCTGTATAAAAATAGGTAAAGAAAATAATCATTAGACCAAAAAATGCCCAGTAAAATGGATGATCAAATGAAAACCAATTCATTAAAGATTGAGCGAATGGACTATCTCCTAAAAATGTCGATATTGTACTAGGAATAAACATGATCGACTGAGCAAAAATAATTGGCATTACACCTGCTGTATTAACACGCATCGGAATATGAGTATTCTGTCCGCCATATACTTTTCGCCCAACAACACGCTTTGCATATTGAACGGGTATTTTACGAGTTCCTTGAGTTAGCAGTACTACAAAGCTAATTATCATGAACATGACACCAACTAAGATGAACTCCGACAATAAACCACGTACGCCTTCTCGAACTAGTGTTATTTCATTTAATATCACATTTGGAAAAGCAGATATAATTCCAACCATAATGATAAGTGATATTCCATTGCCAATACCTCTTTCTGTAATTCTTTCGCCTAACCACATTAAGAAGAGAGTTCCTGTGATCATACTAACTACACCCGTAAATGTAAACATCATACCCGGGTTAACGACTACAGACTGTCCATTTGCAGTTAAACTTGGAAGAAAAACTGCTACAACTCCATATGATTGCATAGAACCCAGTAAAACAGTTCCATATCTAGTAATTTGAGTGATTTTTTTACGACCAGCCTCTCCTTCCTTTTGCAATCTTTGGAAATATGGAATAACAGATCCCATCAATTGAATTATAATTGAAGATGAAATATAAGGCATAATACCTAAAGAGAATAAAGATGCTTTTTGGAATGCACCACCAACAAATGTGTTAAATAAACCAAAAAGGGAATTTTGAAGATTTGTAAATGCTCCAGCAAGAGCTTCACCATCTACGCCAGGAATTGGTATATGAGCACCAACCCGCACTATAATAAGAACTCCAACTGTAAATAGAATTCTTTGACGAAGTTCTGGAATTACAAAGATACTTTTAAATTTATCAATCACTGTACTGTTACTTTTCCGTCTGCTTTTTCAATTTTTGATTTTGCTGCTGCACTAAAAGCACTTGCTGTGATATCTACTTTAATTGTTAAATTTCCATTACCAAGAATTTTTATTGGTTTCATGGTTGAGCGAACCAATCCATTTTTTCTTAGAATATTTGCATCAATTTTTTTAAGGCCTAAAGTTTCAATATCTTCTAGATTTACAATTTGAAATTCTTTTTTGAATATACTAGTAAAACCACGCTTTGGAAGACGACGAGCTAATGCCATTTGCCCACCTTCAAACCATGGACGTCTTTTAAATCCTGACCTTTGTTGTGCACCCTTGTCTCCACGTCCGGCAGATTTGTTTGAACCTGATCCGTGACCACGTCCAACGCGTTTTCTATTTTTAGTCGAACCTGGAACAGGTGTTAATGAATCTAGTTTCATACTTCTTCAACCTTTAATAAATATGGGATTACATTAATCATTCCACGAATTGTGGGAGAATCTTTATGTTCAACAGTTTGTTGCATCTTACGAAGACCCAAGGCTTTCAAAGTTGCTTTTGCTTTAATTTTATACCCAATACCACTTTTAATTTGAGTAATACGTAAAATTTTAGATTTGGCCATTAGTTAAAAACCTCACCAATGGTAATTCCTCGTTTATTAGCAATCGCTACGGCATCCTTCATTTTCATCAACGCATCCATGGTTGCATGAATAAGGTTCATTGTATTTTTGGAACCGTGACGTTTGGTTAATATATTATGAATACCAACTTGTTCCATAACTGCGCGTACAGATGCTCCAGCAATAATTCCAGTACCAGGAGATGCCGGCTTTAATAAAATTCGACTTGCACCATGTTTGCCAATAATCGTGTGAGGGACTGTACCATTCACTACGGAAACTTTAACGATATTTCTTTTTGCAATATCTTTTCCTTTATTGATCGCAGAAATCACTTCGTTAGCTTTTCCTAAACCTACTCCTATGTGACCTTTTCCATCGCCAACCACAATTAATGCGGAAAAACGAAATCGCTTACCGCGAGATGTAACTTTCGCAGTTCGATTAATTTTTACTACCGCTTCTTCTTGTAAATCAAGTTCAGCTGGATTTATTATAGCCAATTCAAACTCTCCTTAAAATTCTAAACCACCCTTACGAGCGGCTTCTGCAAATGCTTTAACACGACCATGGTAGGGATATCCATTTCTATCAAATACAACTGGACCTATTTTATTGGATTTGGCTTTATTAGCCAAAGCTCCACCTACAATGCGGCTGATATCTGTTTTGTTTTCTGCTTTTTTAATAGCAGACTTTATATCTTTATCTCGAGATGATGCTGACGCGAGGGTCTGACCTTCGAAATCATTAATGATTTGAGCTTCAAAATGCTTTAAGCTTCTATAAACCACCAATCTTGGACGCCCAGGGTGTAAACGAGAAGTTTTTTTACTACGATTTCTTCTTCTTTCATTTCTACGAGCGATTGAACGATGCTTTGCCATTATTTAGCTCCTACAGTTTTACCTTGTTTAGAACGGACAAATTCACCTTTATAACGAATTCCTTTACCCTTATATGGTTCAGGTTTTCTAAAAGAACGAATTTTCGCAGCAACTGCACCAACTAATTGTTTATCAATACCATCAACCTTAACTTCTGTTCTATTGGCAGTAATAGTAATACCATCCGGCATATCAAAAAATATATCATGGGAATATCCCAACTGGAGCTGAAGCCTACTTCCTTGAACCATTGCTATATATCCAACACCAATGATTTCGAGTTCTTTAAAATATCCTTCGGATACTCCAATAACCATATTATTAATCATTTGTCGAGTAGTACCATGAAGGGAACGAAGCAACCTTTCATCCGATTGCCTTTCAATTAAAACTGAATTGTCACTTTTAGATATTTTCATATCTTTATGTGCATTGAATTCGAGTGATCCTTTTGGACCTGTTACCTTAACCAATTGACCTAAAAGTTCAACTTTGACTCCATCGGGTATGATTACGGGGTTTTTTCCTATTCTAGACATCGTATTTAATAAACCTCACAAAGAATTTCACCACCAACACCAAGCTTATTCGCCTTTTTATTAGACAAAACACCTTTGGAAGTTGATAATATTGAAATGCCAAGACCATCTAATACACGCGGTGCTTCTCCTGCACCTACATAAATACGAAGACCTGGACGGCTAATACGTTTTATATTTACGATTACCGGTTCCCCATTATAATCATATTTTAGAAATACACGAATAGTTTCTTTATTGCCATCTCCAGCAATAAAAAAGAAATCTTCAACATATTTTTCTTCTTTTAATACCAAAGCAATTCGTTTTTTCAAAAGACTGCTTGGAACATCCACCCATCTTTTCTTTGCAGATAGACCGTTGCGGATTCTTGTTAAAAAATCTGAAATTGGATCAGACATTGACATAAATTATTTCTCCTACCAACTAGCTTTTGTTACGCCAGGGATTTCACCTTTTAGCGCCATTTCTCGAAAACAGATACGGCAAAGTCCAAAACGTCTTAAATAAGCGTGAGGACGACCGCATTTAAAACAACGACTTTTTTCTCGAGTAGAAAATTTCGCTGTCTTTTTTGATTTATGAATTTGTGATTTCTTGGCCATTACGCTGCCTCTTCCACTTCTTGTTTTACTGGTTTATCTCTTAAAGGAAGTCCAAAGAGTTTTAACAACTCATAGGCTTCATCATCTGATTTAGCTGATGTTGTTATAGTTACGTTTAAACCACGAATAGATTCAATTCTATCATAGTTAATTTCAGTAAAAATAATTTGCTCTTTAATCCCAAAATTATAATTTCCTCTACCATCAAATGACTTAAATGACAAGCCACGGAAATCTCTCGTTCTCGGTAAAGCGATTGAAATTAATCTTTCTAAAAACTCATACATCATATTAGATCGTAGAGTTACCTTACATCCTACAGGCCACCCTTTTCGAATTTTAAAATTTGATATATCTTTTTTGGCTTTAGTGACAATTGGCTTTTGACCTGATATGAGTGTTAACTCTTCTATCGCACTTTCTAAATATTTAGAATTGGTTTTTGCATCACCAAGCCCCATGTTAAGGGAAATGCTTGTGATTACTGGCACTTTCATAACATTGCCATAATTAAACTTTTCGCTCATTGCCGATACAATTGTATCTTTATAAAAAGTGCGAAGTGAAGGTGAATACACAGTCACGACTACTTTCTTTTTAGCTGGCGCTTTCTTTTTTGCGGGTGCTTTTTTAGGTTTCTTTGTTTCAGCCATGTTTAGACTTCAATTTCTTGGTTAGTTTTTTTTGAAATTCGTATTTTTGAACCATCTTCCAATTTTTTATACCCAATTCGCGTTGCTTGCCCATCATGAACGACCATCACATTTGAGACATGAATCGATGCTTCTTTTTCAACTATTCCTCCTGCAGGATTTTCCTGAGATGGACGTGTTGCTTTTTTCATAAAATTTACACCTTCTACAATAACACGTTGTTTCTGAGTGGAGACATAGAGAATCTTTCCTTCCATACCTTTATTATTTCCACTAATAACCTTAACGATCATTCCTTTTTTAACATGCATCTTAAAGAACCTCCGGTGCCATAGATATAATTCTCATATATCCGCCATCGCGCAATTCTCTAGCGACTGGACCAAATATTCTAGTCCCGCGCGGCTCTCCAGCGGCGTTTAATAATACAGCTGCATTCTCGTCAAAACGAATACGGCTTCCATCACGACGACTTACTTCTTTACGGGTACGCACCACAACTGCTCTATGAACTTCACCCTTTTTCACCATTCCACCTGGAATAGCTTTTTTCACCGTAACTACAATTTGATCGCCAATACTAGCATATTTCCGTCTTGAACCACCTAGGACCTTAAAACAAAGAATTTCCTTTGCTCCGGTATTATCTGCTACTTTTAATCTTGTCTCTTGTTGAATCACTTTATTATCTCAATTTTACCGATTCACGAATTATTTCACTAACCTGCCAGCGTTTACGTTTACTCATTGGTCTTATTGCTGAGATTTTTACTATATCTCCGTCCTTGGGACTGATTGACGCCACATGGGCAAGATATTTCTTAAATCTCTTAACTCGTTTGTGATAAATAGGATGAGGTATTTCACGGGTCACTTTTACATTCACCGTATTCTCCATCTTTGTGCTTACTACTTCACCTACCAATGTTTGTCGTCTACGTTCAGGTCTCATTAGTTTTTACCTTGAGCAACTCGAATTCCAAGTTTATACTCATTTAGTACTGTTTTAATTTGTGCAATCTCAGTTCTTGTTTTAGAAATCAAGGTTCCATCTTCTAACTGTTGGAGCGCTTGTTGAAATTTCAGATTCTGCAAGGCTTCAAGATTATCATTTAATTTCGTTTTCAATTCTGACTCATTCATTTCTCGGAGTTGAACAGCTTTCATTACAATTTTCTCCGTTCTACAATTTTTGTTTTAATAGGAAGTTTGTGCCCCGCATCACGAAAAGCATGCTCAGCTTCTTCTCGGGTAACACCATCAACTTCAAATAATATTCGCCCGGGCTTAACAACAGAAACCCAATGGTCTAATGCACCCTTACCTTTACCCATTCTTGTTTCTGCAGGACGAGAAGTAACTGGCTTATCTGGGAATATTCGAATCCATAATTTTCCAATTTTTTTCACCACTCGAGAAATAACAATTCGAGATGACTCAATCTGTCGGGCTGTAACCCAACCAGATTCAAGTGCTTTTAACCCATAACTTCCATAGGCAACAAAGTTTCCACGCATGGACATACCACGACGGTTTCCACGATGTACTCTTCTAAATTTAACTTTTTTCGGTTCTAACATTTAAATTCTCTTATCGACTAAATTGTCCGTTACAAATCCAAACTTTAATTCCTATAACTCCATAGGCTGTATGCGCTTCTGTTAATGCATAATCTATATCAGCACGTAACGTATGAAGAGGAACACTACCATCGGAGAATTTTTCGCTCCTAGCAATCTCTACTCCACCTAAACGTCCTGCAACATTAATACGAATACCTTCCGCCCCCATCCTCATTGTAGCCTGAATAGTTTTATTTACAACACGACGGTATGATATTTTCTTTTTCAACTGATGAGCAATATTAGATCCAACTAAAGCTGCATTTAGCTCCGGTCGCTTTACTTCAGAAATATTTATCTGAGCATCTTTTTTACCCGTCAACTGCCTTAATTCTTTTTTTAAGCGATTTACTTCTTCACCTCCACGACCAATGACAATTCCTGGTCGGGCAGTATGAATAGTAATAGTAACTTTTTTAGACGTACGGGAGATTTCCACTCTTGAAATCCCAGCATTTGGAAGACGATGTTTAATATATTTACGAATACGAACGTCTTCTTCCAACTCGCTTGCAAAATTATTTTTCGCTGCGAACCAATTGGAACTCCAATTTTTCTTAACGATTAGTCGATATCCAACAGGATGTGTTTTTTGACCCAAGAGAACCTCTTTAATTTTCGTCAGTTACGACGATAGTGACATGACTGGTTGGCCTACGAAGACTTGATGCACGCCCCATTGAGGCAGCTCTAAAACGCTTCATTACTGGACCACCGTCAACGAATGCTTCTTTTACACCTAAGCCTGCTGGATCAATATTTGACTCTTCTTCAAGACTCATCAAATTTGCGACCGCAGACCGAAGTGTTTTTTCGATTACAACTGCAGCTTTTTCTTTTGAAAAGTGAAGTTGATTAAGCGCATCCCCTACTTTCAACCCACGTACACTATTAAGTGTTTTGCGAATCTTACGAGGAGATTGATGTATATACCTTGCTACTGCTTTAGCTTCCATAATTATTTCTTCCGATCACCTGAATGCATTCTAAAAGTACGAGTGGGTGAAAACTCACCTAACTTATGCCCTACCATATTCTCATAAATAAAAACAGGAATAAACTTGTTTCCATTATGGATTGCTAAAGTATGTCCTACAAATTCTGGAGTAATCATTGACCTACGTGACCATGTTTTAATTACTTTCTTTTTAGTACCTTCATTCATTTTTTGAACTTTTTTTAAAAGTTTTTCATCAACAAATGGACCTTTTTTTAGAGATCGTGCCATTTCTTATCGTCTCCGTTTAACGATCATTGCGTTAGATTTTTTATTTTTCTTACGGGTCTTATACCCTTTAGTTGGTTTCCCCCAAGGTGTAGACGGATGACGCCCACCAGAAGACTTACCTTCACCACCACCCATTGGGTGATCAACTGGATTCATAGCAACACCACGAACTTTCGGACGACGACCGAGCCATCTAGTACGACCCGCCTTACCTGAAACAACTTTTTCATGAGTTCTATTACCCACTTGTCCAATTGTAGCCATACAATTTTCTCGAACCATCCGAACTTCACCTGATGGCAATTTCAATGTACAAAACCCATCTGCATGGGCCATAATTTGAGCCGCTGCTCCAGCGGAACGAACCATTTGTCCGCCCTTTCCTGGTTCCATTTCAATATTATGAACAAATAAACCTGTTGGAATATTTTTTAACTGGAGAGCATTAGCCACTTTAAGAGGAGCAATCTCTCCTGATAAAATAGGATCTCCAACCTTCAAACCTAATGGGGATAAAATATATCTTTTTTCACCATCAGCATAATGAATTAGAGAAATGTATGCGGAACGATTGGGGTCATATTCTATTGTTGCAACTTTTCCAGGAATATCAAATTTATTACGTTTAAAATCAATCAACCGATAACGACGTTTATGTCCGCCACCGCGACGACGCATTGTAATACGTCCCGTATTATTCCTTCCACCAGTCTTCCTTAAAGCTCTTGTTAAACTTTTTTCTGGTTTGTCAGTAGTAAGATCTGCAAAATCAGGACGAGAAGCAAATCTTGAACCCGGGGTAACCGGCTTTAATTGTCTTAATCCCATAATTAGCTCGTGGCTTCTCCGCGCATTAGGTCAATAGTTGAACCAGATTGAAGTGTTATTATTGCTTTTTTAAAACCAGCACGTTTTCCGGATGTACGAATTGTACGACCACCACTACGAACTGTCATTTGTTTCTCTTTACCGATTTGATTCATTGTAGCAACCTTAGTTACCTTGACATCAAATTTAGCTTCAATCGCTTTTTTAATTTCCGTTTTATTAGAATCAGACGATACAAGAAAGGCGAACTTATTTTGACGCTCTTCCAATATTGCCATTTTTTCGGTGAGAATTGGTTTTACTATAATTTTCGAGTACATGATTATTTCTTTAAAATTTCCGTTAATACAGACATACTGACTTTATCAACCACCAAAGTATCACAATCTATTATATCATATGTGCTAACTTTTGCAGCATCTACAAGATAGACATTTCGAAGATTTCGAGACGCTTTATCTAAATTTGCATCTCTTCCCGTGACTAATATTGTTATTTTTTTATCTTGCAAATTAAGTGCAGATAGAATTGAATTAAAATCCGATGTCTTATGCGATGATAATGAAAACTCATCTACAACAATCAATTTATCTTCTGCAATTTTTGACGACAGGACAGAACGACGTGCTAAACGACTTACTTTTTTTGATAATTTGTGATGATAGCTATGTGGTTCTGGACCAAATACGGTACCACCTCCGCGCCATAATGGAGAACGAATTGTACCCGCACGTGCACCGCCACGGCCTTTTTGCTTAAATGGCTTTCTTCCACCACCATTAACCATTGCACGATTTTTCGTGGAGTGAGTTCCTTGACGCATATTTGTCATTTCAGCCAAAACTGCTTGTCGAATAACTGCATCATTAGGTTCAATTCCAAAAACAGCTTTATCAGCTTTAAAAGCTTCTGCGGTTGTTCCGTCTAGTTTAAGTACGTTTAATTTCATGTTATTTTGTAATTATTATTGTTCCGTTTTTAGCGCCGGGAACCGCACCCTTTACTAATAATTGGTTATTTTCCGTATCAACCTTTACTACTTCAAGATTTTCAACAGTTACTTTTGAATTTCCATGATGCCCAGCCATCTTCATTCCAGGGAAAACTCTTGACGGATCTGAAGCTTGACCAATAGACCCTGGTGCTCTTTCAGTATGACCTGTTCCATGAGTTTTCTTTTGGCGAGCAAAATTATGTCGCTTAATAACACCAGCAAATCCTTTACCTTTAGATGTGCCAGACACACTAACAAATTCACCTTCCTGGAATAGTCCGACATGAAAAGATTGCCCTGTTTTATATTCAAATCCTGATACCTTTTCGAACTCAGCTAAAATCTTTTTTGGAGATACATTTGCAGAATTAAAATGCCCCTGCAAAGGCTTAGTGGTATGCTTTTCCTTCCGAACACCAAATCCTACCTGAACAGCTTCATACCCGTCTTTCCCGACAGTCTTTACCTGCGTTACAGTACAAGGTCCTACTTGCAATACAGTTACAGGAACCATGTGTCCTTGATCGTTAAAAATTCGAGTCATCCCAATTTTTTTACCAATTAATCCACGCATAACTATACCTTAATCTCGATGTCCACACCGGCTGGTAAATCCAACTTCATGAGCGACTCAACCGTCTTTGGGGTGGAATTCAAAATATCAATTAATCGTTTGTGAATCTTTGTTTGGAATTGTTCTCTAGATTTTTTATTTACGTGAGGAGAACGCAAAACAGTATATACTGATCGCCTTGATGGCAATGGAATAGGACCCGAAATAATTGCACTTGTTGACTTTGCCGTTTTCACAATCTTTTCGGTTGATTTATCCAACAAGATGTGATCATATGCCCGAAGGCTGATTCTTATAGTTTGATTAGCCATTTCGATATATTATTCAGCGATTGCAGTAACAACACCTGCACCAACCGTATGTCCACCTTCACGAATAGCAAATCGTAATTCTCTATCCATAGCGATGGGTGTGATTAATTCAACATCAAATTCTACATTATCTCCAGGCATAACCATTTCAGTTCCACTCGGCAAAGTA
>JABIHN010000019.1 GCA_018649625.1 Fidelibacterota bacterium
AATAAAATACAAGACGATTATAATGAGTTCTCAAATATTATAATTTGTCTTTACGCTAATGATCAATTCGGGCAACGGTTAGCAAAAGGATTAGAAACAAAAATACAAACCAATTCACAGAGAAAGGCATGGTTAGCAATGTTTACCTACAATCCAGTCGAAGGTGAATATTTCGATAGCAACCCATGTGGCTACTTTGGAGCATACTAATTAATTATTAAATCAATTAAGGATTTTAAAACTATGAAAAATATTTTAACAATACTATTGCTCAGTTCTGGGCTGCTTTTGAGTCAGACTGCGGATCAAATACAACAGGCTAAAAGTGTCATTAAAAGAACCGGAATGTCAGAATCTCAAGTAAAATCCGCTGCTAAAGATCGGGGATATTCTGATCAACAAATAAATGCTGCAATTCAAAAAGAAAAAGCATCAAAATCAACATCAGTTCAACCAACTCCTGATTTAATTGAAAAAGTTGATGCACCCGATTTGGGGGTTTCTAATGATGTGGACCAAGGCGATGAAATAAAAGAACCGGCCACATTCGAAGATGCTGAGTTACCAATTATTGAAGATGAAATGATGGAGATTGAAGAAGAATCTAGCCTTGAAGTTGAATCGGAAGCACAACCGTTTACGAAAGCACTTACTTATTTTGGCTATGATATTTTCAAACGTGATCCTGCATTGTTTCAGGCAAGCTCGGTTGGCGCGGTTGATCCTGAATATTTAATTGGGCCGGGAGATGAAATTATAGTCATGCTTTGGGGAGAGACACAATTTCGACAAGTCATGTCTGTAGATAGAGAAGGTTTTGTCTTTATTCCTGAAGTGGGGCAGGTATTTGTAAATGGTTTAAATCTTAGTTTATTAGAATCAAAATTATTTCGTGTTTTATCTCAATCTTACGCGAGTTTAAATCCTGAAGGCCGAAGACCAACCACATTTCTAGATGTGAGCTTGGGGAATCTTCGTCCTCTACGGATTCAAGTTCTCGGAGAAGTCGCTCAACCGGGCGCTTACACTGTGAGTCCTTCTGCCACATTATTTTCTGCATTATATTATTTTAATGGTCCAACGACTTTAGGATCACTTAGAGATATTCATCTCATTCGTGGCGGTAAAAAAATAGCATCCATTGATTTTTATGATTATTTGCTAACCGGTAAAAAGCCAAAAGATCAAAAGTTGCAATTGGATGATGTCATTTTTATTCCAAAACGTGGAAAAACTGTTTCTATCCAAGGTGAAGTGACTCGGAATGCAATATTTGAAATAAAGGGTAAAGAAAAATTTAATGATCTTCTTGCAATGGCAGGTGGATTAAAAAACACAGCCTATTTAGATAGAGCGCAGATTGATCGAATTGTGCCATTTAATGAAAGAACTGATTCTTGGAATGACAGAGTTCTGGAAGATTTTAATTTAGGCATGATTTTAAAAGATGATCGACCTTTAAAATTAAGAGATTCAGATGCAATTCAAATTTTTTCAATTATGGATATGCATCGGAATGATATATATATTGTAGGAACTTCTATTTCACGTCCTGGTCGATACGAGCTATCCCCTGGGATGCGAATTGCAGATTTAATTCAAGAAGCTGGGGGTGTATTGGGGGATGTGTATCTCGAAAAATGTGATATTATTCGGACTCGAAATCAGGATCTTCGGCAAAAACAAATTAGTATTCATCTCGGGAAAGCTCTAGAAGGTGATCCAATCCATAATATTGAACTGAATTGGATGGATCGTGTCAGAGTTTA
Organism: Fidelibacterota bacterium; assembly: GCA_018649625.1. GTDB lineage: Bacteria > Fidelibacterota > Marinisomatia > Marinisomatales > UBA1611. The sequence continues at coordinate 1,770 of JABIHN010000019.1, forward strand.
TGGATATTCGGAAATGATTCCTGTTTATAATATTACACTGAATGGACATGTGAAAACCCCTGGCCGGTATAGGTTGTATGAAAATATGACTCTTTATGATTTATTATTTAAATATGGTGGATTTATGGATGAAGAGTTCAAAAAACGTACCTATTTGAAAAGAGCAGAATTAGTTAGATTTAAAAAAGAGAGTGATGAAAAGGAAATAATATCTTTTGATTTGGGATTGGTCCTAAAGAAAGATGGAATTGCCAAT
>JABIHN010000003.1 GCA_018649625.1 Fidelibacterota bacterium
TCGATTTGGTATAATAACGTCTTCCTTGCCCCCTAAAATAGGCTTGCGGATTAATTTAAAGTTTAAGGCATCCTTATTCGTTATTTGATAAAAATAATCACCATGATGATATACAAAATACTCGACTCCCTGCTCACGAGTTTGAATCAATTTCCAAGAATCCAATGGATTATTCCTATCTAAGAAATGAACTTCTGTAGTAACCTGACTTCCCAATACCATTTTTAGATATTTTCCACTATTCGTTCTTGACAGATCTACAAAGAAACGGTCATCATGTTCCTGATAGATTAATACATCATTGGATTGTTGCTCTCCTAATTGATGGCGCCATAGTTGAAACGGCCGATGAGCTTCATCCAATATGGTATAAAATAATGTTTTGCTATCATTTGCCCATTCAACTGAACCATCTAGATTTGAAAGATGATCATCAATAATATCTCCAGTCTTAATATTTTTTATTATCATTTTATGTAATTCTGCACCAGATGTATCAATCGTAAAAGCTAAATATTTTTCATTAGGACTTATTTTATAAGAATTCAAAACAAGATATTTGTGGTGTTGAGCTAAGGTATTTAAATCGAGCGTAATTTCTTCATCGGATTCCATTGTTTTATATTTCCGACAAAAAATATCATATTGTTTACTTTCTTCGGTTCGACTATAATACATGTAATTCCCAGCTTGATATGGAACTGTTGAATCATCTTCCTTGATTCGACTACGCATTTCTGTATAAAGTTGTTTTTGAAGATGATCTGTATGACTCATTTTTGAATCAGTATATTCATTTTCTGCATTTAGATAATCCAATACTGGCTTCGTATCCTTTTCTTTAAGCCAATAATAATTATCAACTCTATAATCACCATGTACGGTTACATCTTTTTTAATGATTGGCGCAATAGGCGCCATTATTTTTAAATTTTTTGATGACATTATTATTCCTGCAATTAAGGTTCCAATAAAAAAAATTGTTAATATTATTTCTGATTTCTTCAAGATTTATTCCTTTGTTCAATAAAGTAAAATGGTAAATAAGCTACAATAAAATGTAAAATTGCAACAATTTCTGTACTCAAAATATACCAAGGCCAACGGCCTAAATAATCTAATAAAGATGCAGTGGGTGGTTTAGCACATATCCAAAAATAATTTGAATCTAAAATTAAATTAATAATTGTTGCTAATATAAGAAAACCGTTCAGCGCAATAAATGACTCTTTTAATCCCTTTAGCGTTGGTTTTAACTCATGAACAATAATAGCATATAGTAAAACTAATACCATTCCATTATGTCCAATAATGAATCTAAAGAAATGGAAATGTGGGAATCCATGTGTTACATCCGGCGTAATAGCGCCTTGAATCATGCCTGACATTCCCCAAAAATATAGAATCTGAAACAAGCGTTCTTTTTTCCATATCAAGACAATTGGAATCATCAAATTTGCTGCGCGACATAAATGAAAAGGTAAGTGAAGTTTTGGATCAAATGTACCAGCTAAAGATTCAAGGAGAACCCACATTAAATAATTAGACATCACAATGAGGCTCAATATGATTCCTAATTTATTTTGCATTTTAGGAGATAAATTTTGTTTAGCGATTTTCGGCAACCAAATCCAAAGTATTAGGAATAGTATACTGGCAATGATATGATCTGTGCCAAAGAGTGTAAACGGATTTGGGTCCATCATGTAAGAATGAATAGTACTACGCAAAATTTTTCCTATTAGTAATCTTTTGTTATTATTTAAACATGAACTTTATATATGCCACTAATTTCACAAAGAAAAAGTCAAGAATGAAGTATAATTACTATATTTCACATCCTTAAATTACTTTGTGTCCTATTCCATCATTATTCCAATTCATAATGAAGCAAAAAGCATTCCGTCTCTCATTTCAAGCTTAGAATATTTTTCTCAAGACAATGAAATTCTCATTGTAGATGATGGGAGCACAGATCAATCGGCTCTATTTCTCAAAAAATGCTCATTTATAACTCTGATTTCTATCCCCAAAAATAAAGGGAAAGGAAATGCCATACAATCAGGAATCAAAAATGCATCACATGAAAAAATTATTTTATTTGATGGGGATCTTGAAATGGATCTGAGAGAAATGGAAAAGGGAATGATTTTAAACAAGAATAAAAATATTGATGCAGTTTTTGGTGCACGTGTTCAAGTTCTAAACCCGTTTGTATCCCTGTTAGACTTTGGCAACTTTTTTTTGAATGGTATTTTCAATTTTATTCATCAAAAACATTTTACGGATGTTTTATGTGGATGTAAGGCTTTTTATAAGTCAGATATAAATTTGAATTCTATACAGTCATATGGATTTGATATTGATGTGGAAATTGCATCTATCCTTGTTAAAAATAATTGTAATATTATGGAATTCCCTATCCAATTTAATAGAAGAAGTGTCGAGGAAGGCAAAAAACTGAAAATGAGTGATGGGTGGATTATTTTAAGCCGATTGCTAATTCCAAAATAATTTCAGTAAAAGAAACATATCTTCAAATAAATCACAAAATAAAAAAGGCTCATCATGTGAGCCTTTTTAAAAATTCAAAATTGTTTGTTTTTATTAAATAAGTCTAATAACTATTTCTTATGCTTGAACTTCTGGTTTACTCCTTAAATATTGAATTTCATCCATGTCTGTTTCTGGTTGATATTCTGGCACAAGCGATATAAGTGTATTTTTTAATTTAGTTTTATCATAACCATGCTCATTTAATACGCCATTCTTAATTCTGTCTGTGATCTCTTTCACTTCATTTAAAGGAAGTGAAGATGTAACTATACTTATTTTTTTGTGAGATGTATCATCCATCTGTTCATAATCTAATACAAGTTCTTCAAATTTCTTTTCACCGGGCCTAGCCCCAATATAACTAATCTTTATATCAATTTCTGGTTCAAGGCCGGATAAACGAATTAGTTCATTTGCCACATCGAGAATCTTAATTGGATTCCCCATATCAAGCACAAATACCTCTCCACCTTTTCCAATTCCACCTGATTGCAAAATCAATTGTGCCGCTTCAGGAATAGACATAAAATATCGTTCCATATCCGGATCGGAAATAGTCACTGGCCCGCCTTTACGTATTTGTTCCTGAAAAATAGGAATTACACTCCCCGAACTTCCCAGTACATTTCCAAACCGAACCGCCATAAATCGAGTGCCATATTTCGAATTTGCACCTTGACAAATCAACTCTGCTAATCGCTTTGTAGCGCCCATTACATTCACAGGTCTTACAGCTTTATCTGTACTAACCATAACAAACTTTTCAACATTATGTTCAAGGGATACTTTAACGACATTGGATGTGCCGATTACATTTGTTTTTACTGCTTCCCATGGAAATGCTTCTTGCATAGGTACATGTTTATAAGCAGCTGCATGAAAAACTACCTGAGGTTCAAATTCTTGAAATACTTTATTCATAATTCTAAGATCACGAATATCAGATAAAACAGGCTTGACAAGAACATTAGATGGAATACTTAGGATCTCTCTTTCAATTTCGAATAAATTAAGTTCACTAATATCCAATATAACAAGTAATGCCGGATTAAAACTAAGACACTGACGAACTAACTCTGAACCTATACTTCCCCCAGCTCCTGTTATGATAACCCTTTTCCCATGGATGTAATTAGTAATTAAAGCTTTATCCAATTTGATTTCATCTCGGCCTAAAAGATCAGCCAACGAAACTTCACGAAATTGGCTGACAGAAACTTGTCCCGAAATAAGTTCAGATACTGATGGTAAAGTGCGAAAGGGTTTTCCGGCATCTTTACAAACTTCGATAATTCTATGCATTTCCTTTCGAGGTGCACTGGGACAACAGATCAATACTTCATCATATTGGGTCACAAAATCAGATAAATTATTAATTTTACCAAATACCTTTTTCCCATGAATTAATCTTTGGTGTAAATCAAGATTATCATCTAAAAAACCAATTGGATCAATATGATGCTTTGAATCACTGAGTAATTCTTTACAAATAAATTCACCGGTTCTCCCGGCTCCAATTAAAATGACTCGTTTTGACAATTCTAATTTATAAGGATGCGGATTTAAAAGATGTGAAAAATAATATCGAATCCCAAGTCTAGTCAAACTTGCAAAAGCAATAGTTAATATAAAATCAATTAATAATATTGATCTAGGAATATCTTGAAATCCCCTAAAATAGCCGATGGTCGCAATAACAATTAGAGACCCAACCACATTAGCTTTAAATATATTTAAAAGGTCTACTGCACTGGTATATCTCCACATTCCTTTGTACAAATTAAAAAATTGAAAGGAAAGTACTTTCACAACCACAATCGTTCCTAAAATTAAAAATATATCCGGCGAAATTAACAATTCTGGAATTTGAAAATCATTTCGGATAAAACTTGCAAATATAAATCCTAATAATATTCCAATTATATCTGCAAAAATTAATTGACGACGATTTGATTTAATACTCTCTTTATCTTCCTCAGTATAAATCTCCTTTAATTTGACAGCGCTGATTAGTTCTTTTATATTAAATTCAACGCTATCATTAATTTTCAACAATTTCATGAGAAGATAATGCCCTATCCTTTTTGGAATAAATAGGGAAATAACTGTAATAAAAACCAACTTTAAATCTTGAATAAAACTCTTTTTGTTCACATAATATTTTGCAAGTCCTACTTTGATGCTCAAAATATCTTTATAAGGTGAATTAGAATCAATCATTTTAAATATCTCAGATTCATTTCTGAATAAGATTGATGAAAACCCAGATAATCCAGGTTTAATTATATTTAAAAATGAAAATGACTCTTTTGATACATATTCAGGAATTTCAGGTCTAGGTCCAATAAAACGCATATCACCCTTAATAATATTAAAGAGCTGTGGAAGTTCATCAATTTTTGTTTTTCTTAAAAAACGTCCCCACTTTGTGAGCGTAATTATTTGACCAGCACTAAATGTATTTACACCTGCATCATCATTATGCATCGTTCTAAATTTATAAATAAAAAATTCTTTAAAATGTTTACCTACGCGCTTCTGCCTATATATAATTGGGCGACCCTGGATGATTAAATTTCCAAGACCGACAATGAGTAATAAAGGTGATAAACCGACTAAAAGAAGGACAGCCGTAGCGCGAGAGATAAATTCCATATACTATATATTAATCAATTAATATGCAAATAGGGAGATAATAATTAGACAGAATATTGTTCAAATAATTCATGAATGGTGGAAATAATATATTCAAGTTCATCTTGGGTTAAACTCGGGTATAATGGCAACGATATCACCGATTCAAATAAATCTTTTGACCTTGGAAAATCATCCGATTTATAGCCCAATTTCTTATGATAATAATCCAACATATGTATAGGTTTATAATGAACGGAAACTCCAATCCCTTTTTTAATTAATTCATCAATAAATTCATTTCTACTTAATCTCCAATTCGTGTTTTTAAATTGGATTACAAACAAATGCCACGCATTTCCATCCCCAGGAACATAGGATGGAATACGAATTCCATCAAGATTTTTTAATCCATTCACATACTGCTTAACTATCGCGTGTCTCAATGTTTGCCAATGATTCACTTGTTTTAATTGCCATCGACCAAATGATGCAGACATATCTGGCATATTATATTTATACCCTAAATCAATTATATCATATTCCCATTTTGCCCCAGAATCAAATCGTTTCCAACCATCTTTCGTAATGCCATGTAACGATAGGTTTTTAATAGACTGAGCTAAAACTTCATTATTGGTAGCAAATGCACCTCCTTCTCCCAAAGTTGTAAGATTTTTATTTGCATAAAATGAGAATGCAGCGCCATGATTTGTATTGCCTACTTTTCCAGCATTCGATACTGTTTCTAAGGCATGAGCAGCATCTTCGAGCACAAATAAATTGTATTGGTCAGCTAACGAAAAAATTGCATTCATATCCACAGGAATTCCACCGTAATGAACAGGAAGAATGGCTTTAATATCTGTCTCCCGTTTTAACATATCTTCAACTTGATTTAAATCGATATTAAATCCATCAGGGGCGCTATCAACGAGACGAGGAATCATTCCTATATATTCACCACACTCAACGGTTGAAACGAAGGTGTAATTCGGGACTAAAAACTTACTCCCTGGTGCAAATTTTTGGGATGCCAAGCCAAGATGTAATGCGGCAGTACAAGAATTAACAACCACAACATGTTTTACATCTAAAAAGGTTGCTAACTCATGTTCAAATAATTCAACCTGTTTCCCCGTTGTTAACCAGCCGTTTTGAATGGACTCAGTAGCAATCTCATTAAAATCAGAGGGTAAATCAGGTCTGTGAAATGGAATATTCATAATCTAAAATTTACTAAAATTATTAGCCTTATAATATTTTTGATTCAAAATTAGATTTAAACTTTTCGAAAACGAAATGACTATCTTTCACTTCAGTGTCTCCCCATTTATTCCAAAACCAAACGAGTCCTGATAAAAAGCCTAATCCATATGAAAAATGAAGGATGAAAAATGTAAATGGCAAAAGAAAGACTGAAAGTATTTTATTAGGTGATTTGAAAAAAGCAATAACTGTAAATCCTAGACTGATTACTATGTATGGAATGAATATCAATTTAAAACTAAATAGATTTCCATTTAAAAAATAAATGAAAAAAGATAAAAGTATGCTTGATACAAATAGCCCCGGTACAAGATGTCGCCAGGAAGCAAA
>JABIHN010000020.1 GCA_018649625.1 Fidelibacterota bacterium
CCTTCTAATAAATACCCTGTTTGAGTTTCAGAGTGTGCAAATAGAAAAATATCCCAATTGGAACTTGTGGCATGGCATAATTGACAATCCGTATTAATATTTTCATAGGCATGTGGTGGATCTTGTGAATCAGTATGCTCAGGTAAATGGCATACTTCACAATTTTGAGATGAGAAATTCAAATGCTCGAATATTAAAGATGACCAAATAGTACTTGTGTGACACGATTCACAATTTTCATTTATTTGGTGAGACTCGTGATCATATGTAGATGTTAATGAATTTGTTTCAGCGATACCATCAGCAACGTGACATCCATCACAAGAAAGGGGAAGAAAATATTCGCCATTTGCATGACACGATAAACAAGGTGTCTTGTTATGTGCATTTTTGAGACTAAAATTGGTTTCATCGTGATTAAAAATTGCATCTTGCCACTTATTTGTAGTATGGCAAGAAGAACAATCTTGTGAATAATTGAGAGAAGAATGGTTTGGGGATTCAGGATATTGGATTGTACCGGTCGATGAAAAATCTGTTATATGGCAACTATAGCAATCCGTTGGTGTAGCAGTAAATTGAGACGATGATTCTCCAAAATGGCATTGATTGCATAGAACGTTTTTATGTCCATTTAGCAAGGGGAATTGTGTTTGATTATGATCAAAGGATTGTGAATTAACCGTCCAAGTTTGTTCAGTATGACATTGTAAACAATTATCACCTAATTCACTTTTATGAATATCAATATGACATGAAATACAATCTGAATTATCTTTTTGAAATTGATGCTTTTCGGTATTCGTTTCACCCAAATGACAACTGGAACAATTTTGTATTTTATGAATTCCTTTTAGCGGGAATTCTGTTGTGCTATGGTTAAACCCTGTTAAGGTTAGTCTATCCCAGCCACCTGAGCCGTGGCAGTCGCCACAATCAAAACCAGGAACGATTATATCTGAATCTTGAATACCAAATAGGGTAGTCAAAAAAAGAATAGATAGAATAGAATTATTTATTTTTTTCATTAAAAGAATGACAATCTTCGCATTTATGTGCAATGGGATAATAACGTGTAAAGTTACCATTTCGATCTTTTACAGATAAATGACATTTTTCACAGTTTACATTAATATGTTCACCATCCAAAGGGTAAGCAGTGGATTCATGATTGAAATTTACAATATTAAAGGAACTCGTAGTATGACATGTCTCACATAGTTTAGGATTTTCCCGACGAACAAATTGTTCACGGTGAATATCTGTATGACAGGAGTTACATTGGAGAACATCCCATTTGAATTGTGCAAATCCTTTCAGTTGCCCTTTTTCTTGTGTTTGATGACATAATACGCATGGTATGGCGAAATGGTTTCCATCTATTTTGAATTCGGATTGATTATGATCCGCAAATGTATAAGATGTTGGAATAAACCCATCAACGGTATGACAAGACTCACATGCACCTTGGTCAAGACGTTCATTAAATTGCTTTTGGTGTTTATCTACATGACAATCAGAGCATTTATTATAAGATGGAAGAGAACCAAGTAATTTTTCTGTATGACAAGCCGTACAGTTTTGTTTAAGATGACGACCTTTTAATGGATATTTTGTATCATTATGATCAAATGGAATTAAATTTTTAGTCCACCCAGCTTGGGTTGTATGACATTTTTCACATGTATTTCCATAAGCACTTTTATGAATATCAGTATGGCAGGATCCGCATGTTTGATAGTTTAATCCTGTTAATTTCATGACGGCAGGTTTTTGTTTTTTATCAATAGTATGACATTTTTCGCAGGATACTTTTTGATGCTCTCCTGTAAGTTGAAATTTTGCCAAATCATGATTATATGAAGTTTTGCTTTCTTCCCATTTTGATGTAGTATGACAAGAAGCACAATCTTGAGAAACTTCTCCACGATGAATATCTTCATGACACCCGTTACAGGTATTTGCTGCACCTAACCAAGTTCTATCGACAATGAGTTCTTCGGGATATTTGTCAATCCATTTGAGAATGGATTCTTCAATCATATTCTTCTGTATATGGCATTTTCGACATTCAACTTTTTGATGTGAATCTGTTAAATCAAATCCAATATCTTTGTGATCAAAATTTTCCGCTCCATTTTTCCAATAAACTAATTTGAATTTTAGGCCATTATGATCAGGATGACATGTTCCACAATCTTCTTGTTTATCTTTATGTAATCCTTTTTGTTGATCAATACGAATTTTGATAGGAAGATGACATTCAACACAGCCACTTGATAGAGATTTTCCACCGACTTCATGACATTGAGTACAATTATTTGTGCCTTCTAAAAATGAATGGACTTTTGCTAATTTTCCCGGTGAAAATTGTGCAAATGCCACTTCTAAGAGAAGGATTACAATTATTGGTACTATTTTAATGATGTTACTCACTTGTTAAATAAATAAAACTTTCCGTTATTCCATTATGACATCCGTTACATGCACCAACAGTTGTTGCAGTTGCCATTTGTACCGTATTCCCCGAAGCGGAAACCTGCGGCAGACATCCGAAGGATAAATCAACAGATTCAGTCGTATAAAAATTTCCAAGACCATCGACTTGAAGGGTATAAATAATACTGCTTAAATCTGATTTATAAAGATTTACCGTTGCATTAGGATAAGGATTTATAAAATCGGATTTAAAAACACTTCCGGCAACTGTAAAAATTCCTTCACCTTCACCGCCTGCAATATGACAACTCATACAATTTTGACCATTATTATGACTTTCATCATCATAATAAGAACTCTCCAATGTTTCAATATCATCGTCATCATCATCATTTATTGTTTTGGATGTTTCAGTAAGAGGGCTTTCACACCCAACTGTAACTGTTAAGATAGAGCTAATTAATAAAAACAATACGATCCAATGTAAAAAGTTTTTCATTTACTAATTTCCTTTAAAGTAGAGTTTATTTTTTTTCCAAAATCAATACCGATGGATTCCAGTAGTGGGAAGGGGAGTTCACCGCCAGCGAAAATAAAAACAAAATCATTCTTAAGGGTATTTATATTTCCTTGTGAAGCTATCGTGACCGAATCTTTATTAATATCAGTAACAGTAGAATCAAAAATGGCATTTATTTTTTTATTTTGAATAGCAGTTTCAATATTTTTTTCATTTCTCGTTTTGAGTCTAAAGAAATTGGGTTTGCGATAAGATATAGTGACATAATTTCCTTCTTGGTGTGCGAGTCCAAGTGCCGCTTCTATAGCACTATCCCCACCACCTACAATAAGAATGTTTTTATGTTTATAAGATTCAGCATCAAGCAGTTTATACATTACTTTTGAAAACTCTTCTCCTGGAATTCCTAATTTTCGTGGAGTTCCCCGCCGTCCTAATGCAAGAAGAACATGTTTTGTTTTATATTTTTTTGTTGCTGTGACAATGTGAAATCCTTCTTCATTTGGACTAACACTTATAAGTTTTTCTCTGGTATTAATTTTTACTTTATAGTCCGAAATTATTTTTTCCCAATAATCTAATATCGTTTCTTTTTGGTACTCACCTTGTTTTAAACGACCAAATAGTGGAATATCAACTGTTTGTATTAGTGTCATTTTTTGGCGTGGATAATGGAGAATCGTTCCACCAATATCAGATTGGTCTATTACTTGATAATTTAATCCAAGTTCAATTGCACGTAATGCTGCGGCTAAACCAGATGGACCAGCGCCCACGATGAGTACATCTAGATTATTATTAGAATTATTAGTGTTTGAATGAATATGGTTAATGGCGATAACACCATGCTCTATAGCGTTTCTAATTAAGGCCATTCCGCTCAATTCGCCTGTAATATATATTCCAGGAATATTGGTTTCATATTGTTTCGAGATTCGTGGTATATCTTGCCGTTCACTAATATCACCCAACCCAATTTCTATGGCACCAATTGGACAGTTTTCTGCACATTCGCCATGACCAATACAATGGCTGCCATGAATTACGGTTGCCTTGCCATCGATGAGGCCCAATACATCACCTTCGGGACATACATCTACGCAAATTCCGCAACCAATACAGGCGCTTTGGTTAATGATAGGATGTTGTAGAAGAGGCTTATCTTGTCCTTTCTCTTTTGTCTCTTTTAGCCTTTTTTTCGTAGATGATTCTTTCTTTTTCAATGAATAAATATAAGGAAAGAGAAATATAGAAATAATGATCGTGCCAAGAAGAAATGTGGCTGCAGTTTCATTTTGTATTAAAAAATCCACGTATATCCTAATGTGATAGATACACCAATATGAATAAGCATTATGATAATCATGATATAAGCAAAAGGTCTATGTATAACATGCCAATAATGAAAAATAGTGTGTGCTGCGTCCCAAAATGCAATTTGTCGAGTGTATTTGATATCTTGTTTAATTAGTATTTTTAACTTTTTCAAATCATTCTGTGAAATATTCAAACTTTTAGCAATTTGTTTTACCAAAGTATGATATCGGAACCAGCCAAATAAATCTAAAAACAAAAATGAGAAAAATCCAATTATTTTGTTATTCTGCAGTGCATTTGCACCCGAGAAATGTTCAATAATTTCTAAATGATCTTTTTTAAGTCCATATTCTTTTTTCAATGTTTCTAATAATTCAAATTTTCTTTGTTTAATTTCGTCTAATGATAATTCATTGCCTGAAATTCTACGGGGAATTTTCACATAAACATATCTTCCAATGAAACCACTTAACATGACGCCAATCATGGACCAATAGGAAATAGAAACGAGTCCACCAAATTTAAAGGTCGTATGAAAAGTAATGAGAATAGGGCCAGCAATTCCCAGGAATATGTGATAATTCAGCCAAGTGGGAAGTCGTCCCCAAACGCGAAATATTTTTACTCGTTTTCTTATCGAATAAACGAAAAGAAGTAGGAGCATAGAACTTCCAATGATACCGAGTCCATGTCCATATAAACCACTTGGTTTCCATACTGAATGCGTCTCAAGTCTGGGACGATCTAGTTGGCTAGCAGTATAATAATTCCCTGCTTCCTGATCAATGGCCCAAATAGTCCATAAAAGGGAGCCGATGCCAATTAAAAGTAAAGTGCGATGGATGTATTTCATATATTATTAGTATGAAGTTACTCCTAAAATAAACAAAATATTACCCGAACATTATAAACGAAAACCACCAACTTTATATGAATATTATAAAAACTAGTTGTATTAGAAAATATTACAATGTAAACTCAGTTAGTGAATACTAACAAACCTTATATAGAAATAAGATTATGAACAACTACACAGAGAGACAAAATCAAATAATACAGGAATCAATCCAATTGATAGCTGAAAAGGGTATTCAGGGATTGACCATAAAAAATATTTCAAAAGCAATTGGAATTTCTGAGCCTGCTATATATCGACATTTTGAGAATAAAGATGACATTATTCTTGCAATTATTTCAACCATGAAACAAAACACAGAAGAAGAACTATCTCATGTGGACGAAAATAATCCTACGATAGATAAAATTAAAAAAATGATACAAGGACACACCGATCGCTTCATTAAGAATCCATCATTGACAGCTATTATTTTTTCCGAAGAAATATTTAATAATAATAGTATTCTCGCAAAGCCCATACG
>JABIHN010000104.1 GCA_018649625.1 Fidelibacterota bacterium
CAGATGGTTCGAGAAATAGACATACTTGGTGGTTTGATGGGAAAAACAGCTGACGAGTCCGGTATTCAATTTAAAATTTTAAACAGATCAAAAGGAAGATCCGTTTGGTCTCCAAGAGCACAAGTAGACAAAAGACAATATGAAATCCAGACTAAAAACAAAATAAAACAAAACAGCAATATAAAAATCATATCCGGAGATGTTGTTGGGTTAACTATAAAAAACTATTGTGTAACCGGTATCGAATTACGATGTGGGGCGCTAATAAGCTCAACAAACGTTGTTTTAACCTGTGGTACATTTTTATCCGGGAAAATCCACATTGGGCCAAGAAAAATATTAGCCGGAAGAATGGGTGAGGACGCATCTGATGGAATCACGGAGTCTCTGGTTTCGCACGGGTTTGTTTCGGGGCGACTAAAAACAGGTACACCTCCTCGTTTAAAAAAATCTTCAATTGATTTTTCTAAAACTGCCGTAGCTATGGGCGATAAGTTTCCTACACCGTTTTCTTTTCAAACCGGTGAGTTTTCTCCGCCAAACGTAGCTTGTCACACGGTTCGAACAAACAAACTTGTTCACGATGTAATACAAAAGAACCAAGAACTCTCTCCAATGTTTTCAGGAGATATTTCCGGTATTGGGCCAAGGTATTGTCCTTCCATAGAAGATAAAGTACATCGGTTTTCGCATCACGATTCTCACCATCTATTTTTAGAACCCGAGTGGCACATGTCAGATCAGTTGTATCTAAATGGGTTTTCAACTAGTTTACCTGAAAACATTCAACTCGAAGCGCTAAGAAAAATCCCGGGATTAAAAAATGTTGAGTTTTTTAGACCAGGCTATGCAATTGAGTATGATTTTTTTCCGCCCGCACAGCTTCGGTCTACGCTTGAATCAAAAAACATCCGCGGATTGTTTTTAGCTGGACAAATAAATGGCACATCCGGGTACGAAGAGGCTGCAGCACAGGGCTTATTAGCTGGAATAAATGCATCCCTTCGATTGGCCGAAAAAAGCGGCTTAGTTTTGTCTCGGGCGTCTTCTTATATTGGGGTAATGATTGACGACTTAATTACAAAAGATACCTTGGAACCGTATAGAATGTTTACTTCTCGAGCAGAATATAGGTTGATGTTACGTTATTCCAATGTGGACGAACGGCTCTTTGAAGTCGCAAAGACATATAACCTATTAAACGAAACTTCTATAAAAAATATTGAATTAAGACTGAGTCAAAAAAACACATCCAGAGCCGCTCTATCTCGGAGCGTTAGACCCAGTGAGTTACCTGAAAAAATAAAAATTAAACACGCAATGCCAGCTAAAACGGTTCTTAAAAGAAATGAATGCCTAATTTCTGATTTTCCATCTAGATTTTTCGAAACCAACAAAAAGACACCAACTTGGTCTTCTCAAGAAATATTACTAGATCTTGAAGCTGAAATAAAATACGAGGGTTACATCAAAAGACACCTAAGTGAACTCGAAAAACAAAAAAGAAACGAGGGTCTAGTAATAAATAAAACCGTGAATTATAGCACATTTACAGGGCTATCAAATGAGGCAATAGAAAAACTTTCTTTTGTTAGACCGGAAAATCTCGGTCAAGCAATGCGTGTTTCAGGCATAACACCCGCCGATATATCCGTGCTTTTAGTTAACCTTTCTAAATAACGTCCCGTTTCACGTGAAACAGTCCAATACAATTTCAGATCTAAAAAGCCTTAACAGGTCCCTGGGTTTTTCTTTTTTTTCAAAGCATAACATTAAAAACCAAACCATAGACTCGGCCGCATTGTTTTTAAACTCAATTTATAAAGATCTCGAAAAAAACACATTTTTATTGTTTGACAACAAACCAGACGCATATCAATTTTATCTGACTTGTCTTGGTTTAAACAGGGATGCTTTTTTGTATTATCCCGATGTCGACGACAGCGATGGCGTTCCGGGGTTCAACGCTGAAAGCGATCGGTACCGTGCGGAGGCCATTATAAAGCTTGGAGATATCAATAATCGATATATTTGCATAGGCACCAACTCGTCGCTTACAAAAAAAGACATTGACCTGGGGCTTCAGAAAAACACATCATCGTTGGTATGTTTTCCCGGTAAAACCGATGAAAAAAACAACATTATTACTTTGTTGTGTTCTTGGGGTTACGAAAAAACAGACACTGTTTACGAGCCGAGAAAAATTGCATCTCGCGGTGAAGTATTAGATGTTTTTCCTCCTTATTTTGGAAACCCTGTTAGAATTTTGTTTGATTATGATAAAATTGAAAGAATCTCCCTTTTTGATCCCACAACCCAATTGACGACAAAATCCATTTCGCGCCTAACATTAAAAGGATCAACAAAAACCGCTGAAACTCTTGTTTTTAATAACGTTATAGAACATTTTTCAAATACAGTTATTGCATCTGTTTCTATAAATAGCCATTGTGTTAATTTTGCATTTAAAGAAGCCCGAAAAACCAAATCGTTAGATATTGTTCCAATATTATTTAAGGGCGTAACAATAGAAAACAAAAAAAAGGAAATAGACGTTCTACTTAACGAAAAAACACATATAGATGTAATTGGTGGGTTTGAAACCCGTTCTTTATTGTCTAAACACTACAAAAACAGTAACTGGGTTGAAGGGAGTATACGTCACGGGTTTTATTCGTTATCTAAAAACCTTGTTGTAATATCAGCGTCTGATTTTATAAATAAAAATGTTTTAGTCGAGAAGTGGAAACCGGTGAAAACGAAATCCCTACCGAGTGCTTCCATTGGTGATATATCATCTCTCACAAACGGTGATCCTGTCGTTCACACCGTATTTGGTATCGGAATTTTTCGCGGACTCATTGTCCAAGAGACTCCAACCGGAGAGCGTGAGGCTGTAAAAATAGAATACAAAAACAATTCGTGCGTTTTTGTCTCTCTTGAAAAGATGGATTTAATTCATAGGTTTGTTGGGTCCAATACAGCACCAAAGATATCAACGCTTGGCACAAAAAACTGGGAAACCAGTATAAAAAACACTACAAAATCAGTACAGGTTTATGCTGCCGAGCTGTTGAAGTTATATGCCAATAAAAACAAAAAACGGGACTTTAACTATAACAAGTCCAATGATCTGGATGGCGAACTTGAAGCATCTTTTCCTTTTATAGAAACACCAGATCAACGTTTAGCCATTGAAAATATTTTTTCCGATATGAACGGCAACAAACCGATTGATCGCCTCATATGTGGTGATGTCGGTTTTGGAAAAACAGAAGTTGCTATCCGAGCTATCATGAAAGCTGTTTTATCAAAAAAACAAGTTGTGTTTTTGTGTCCTACTACTATATTAGCCGACCAACACTATATAACTTGCAGAGAAAGACTTGGAAAACTTGGGGTTAAGGTTGGTCTTTTGTCGAGATTTAAAACAAAAAAAGATCAATCTTTTACTATCAATTTATTAAAGACACACAATGTTGACGTATTAATCGGAACCCATCGCGTGTTATCTCAAGATGTTGTTATTCCTGAACTTGGGTTACTTATTGTTGATGAAGAACACAGGTTTGGAGTCGCACATAAAGAAAAAATAAGAACACTAATGGGCGGTGTTGATGTGATTTCTTTATCTGCCACTCCAATTCCCAGAACCCTTCAACAGTCCCTTGTTGGTATTCGCGACATAAGCCTTATTCAAACCCCGCCTCGCTCACGCCTCCCCATTGAAACGTCTGTTCGTTATTATGATTGGGGCACTGTTTATACACACATTGAAAGAGAATTAGCTCGGGGCGGACAAACATACTTTTTACACAATGATATAGCATCTATACCTTTTTACACAAAAAAATTAAAGGACAGGTTTCCAAACAAGTCAATTGAAAACATTCACGGACAAATGGGGAACTCTGAATTAGAATCTAAAATACTGTCTTTTTTTGATGGCGGCATTGACGTTCTCGTTTGTACTACAATTATAGAATCTGGGCTTGATGTGTCTAACGCAAACTGTATTGTTATTAATAACGCACAAAACTTTGGACTGTCTCAACTTTATCAAATACGCGGCCGGGTGGGGCGAGGAGATCGCCAAGCCAACTGCTTATTGTTAATCCCAAGAAAACCCTTAGAAAAAGATGCGCACAGACGCCTTAAAACAATTGAGCAATATACGTCTCTTGGTTCTGGGTATGACATTTCCTTGAAAGACCTGGAAATTCGGGGCGCTGGAAGCTTATTTGGATATAAACAAAGCGGACATATATCATCAATTGGGTTCGAACTATATTGCAGTCTATTAAAAGACGAGGTAGACAGTGTAATGGGCCGAGACAAAAAAGACCGGTTTCCAAACGTTGTTTATAGTGAAGCCGCTCTTATTGAAGATGTTTATATTTCAAACCCCACCCAAAGGCTAGGGTTTTATAGTCGCCTGTCTCAGGCAACCCACAAAGAAGATGTAATTAAAACAAAAAACGAATTAAAGGACCGGTTCGGAAAAATACCACAAGAAACAACTCGACTGTTGTTTATAGCTGAAGCGCGAGTTTTATTCAAAAACACATCAGTAATAAATCTTTCGATTGATAAAACGAGCGTTGGGTTTGTTTTAGATGATATTTTTCCATACAAAACATTAGACGCTCTTTTCGGTGCTGTTTCTGATTTTAAATCAAAAGAAAGCATTGGTGTTCACTACGGAAAAACCAAGTCCGACAACCTTACCGTAACTTTTTCAACGCTTTCAATTGAGGCGTCAATGGGTCTGTTATTTAAATGCTATCATTTGTTTTTTGTTAATAAAAAAAAGTAATTTCCCTATCTTGAAAACTACAATTTTAACTAGCGTTCTTTTTTTATTTGTGTCTTGTACAACCAAAGACAAAGATGATTCCGTCGTTTTGGCGCGGGTAGGCAACCAGGTGTTGACCGTTAAAAAACTCGAAATACTTTTGCCCGCAAAAGATAGGGCAGATATTAGTATAAAAAACTTCGTTGGTGACTGGGTTGATGGCGAACTAATGTTCCAAGCAGCTGCAAACCGAGGCCTTTTAAACGAACAGCGCCTACTAGATTCTCGGGATCAATATTACAAAAAAATTGTTGTGGGCGCCTTGTTAGAAACGGCGAGCTCTATGACCGGCGATGTTTCTAACGACGATGTTCGGAGCTACTATGATTCTTTTTCTTCAGGGTTTGTTCGTCATGAAAATGAAGCGCTTATACATCTCTTTAAGGCTATTCGTCTGTCTGACGCAAAAAAGATAACATCAATACTTAGAAAGAAAAACAAAAAAAGTTCAAAAGAAAAAATTGATGAACTTTTCTCGACATTCGATGTAGAAATAAAAACCGTTACAAAAGGACAGCTAATAAAAGAACTAGACTTGCCTATTTTTAAAACTAATAAATTAGGTGTAGTGGGACCAATTAAAACCGGTGTTGGATTTCACGTAGTTGATGTTATAGATAGATATAAAAAAGGATCTCAGCGTGGCTTAGAAAGTGTGTATGATGAGATTTATCAACGCATTATAAAACAAAAACGAGTCGGTGTGTTTACGTCCCTACTCGACAGCTTAAAGGAAGAAACCAATGTATTTATTAACTCAAACTATCGCTAGTTATGAACTATAAAAATCTGATTCTTATTTTAGTTCTTTCTGGTTCTTTTTCTCAGGAAGACCTACAGGTTATAGATGGCGTAGCTGCGATTATCGAAGACCAGGTTATATTAAAAAGTGACCTTGCGCAAATGATTAACATGACCGCAATTCAAAACCGCATAGACCCCCGTACAAATCCAGAAGCTTTTATTCAGCTTCAAAATTCGGTAGTACAATCCATGATAGATCAAAAAATTATGCTTGAAATGGCCGAGCTAGACTCTATTGTTGTTGATGAAAAAGAAGTAAACCAATCTTTAGACCAGCAGGTTCAAATGTTAATTGCTCAGGCGGGAGGTGAAAAACAAGCCGAAGAGTCCTTGGGGCAGTCTATAAAAGATTTCCGTCGAGAATTTTGGTTTGATATGAGAGACAGAATGATTTCCGAAAGATATCAACAACAGCTTTTAAACGCCGTATCTGTTACGCGAAGCGACGTCAAAGATTTTTACAAAACCTACAAAGACAGTCTCCCTGTTTTACCTTTGCGCGCAAAGGTAAGACACCTACAAATAGCTATCTTGCCAAGCCAAGAAGCAAAACAAGAAACTTTCGATTTTCTTGTTACCTTAAAAAATAAACTTAAAAATGGTGCTTCTTTTGCGGACTTAGCTAAAGAACACTCTATTGATCCTGGGTCTAAAACAAATGGCGGTGAATTAGGGTGGGTTAGTCGCGGATCCTTTGTTAAAAACTTTGAAACGACAGCCTTTACATTGGGCGTGGGCACAGTGAGTGACCCCGTAGAAACTGAATTTGGTTTTCATATCATTGAAACACTTGAAAAAAAGGGGGATAAAATTCGAGTACGCCACATACTAATGTCACCAACTATAACGAAAGATGATAATGAGCGTGCATTTAATTTTTCAAATTCTATTAAAGATTCAATCAAAACATTGATAGAGTTTAAAGCGTTTGTAAAAAAACACACATCTGACCAATCCACAAAAGAGATCGGCGGTGACTTGGGTTGGATTGATCCTACAAACTATACTGTCCCTGAAGTTGGGCAAGCAATCAAATATATAGATATTTCATCTTGCAGTCCTCCAATTAATTCTTCTGTTGGGTTTCATTTGCTTTGGGTCGAAGGATTAAAAAAAGGAGGAAGGCCTAATTTAGTTGATCATTGGCCAGACGTTGAATCTATGGCTCTTAATAAAAAGAAAATGGATTGGTATAAGGACTGGATCGTCACTGCGCGAGAAAAATTTTATATTCAAATCACAACAAATTAATATTCACAAAGTTCTTCACAAATCACATGAACAACGTGTGGATAACTTTTAATGATTTGGATAACAGGCGGTTGTTGCTTTTTGTGGTGGAAAACTAATACCTTCTCCACATTGTTTCATTTTTTTCCACATTGAGTTTTACTTTAAGTGTTTTAATTAAAAGTTCATTAATTGTTTAGTTTAATGTTTATGAACGGCAGACTTTTCCACTTTTCCACCGCCTATATAAATAATAAATGTTTTTAATTAAATAATGGTTTATTAATAAAGAAACTTCTTTTTGTGGATTATTTCACAAATATATATGACTTAAACTCTGTTGTGTTTTTTCAACAGAAAAAAAATGAATAACGCGCAAAAAAAATACAGCGCTCAAATGACTAACCGTTTTTTGTTTAAATTGTTTTCTATTCGAAAATTACCGTTAGCTTTTTTGACCGGTTTAAAAATTATTCAATTGGACGAATCTAAATGCATTACCAGTGTTAATTATAATTATTTAAACAAAAATCCTTTTCGATCCACGTTTTGGGCCGTGCTTGGCATGGCAGCAGAATTAAGTACAGGTGCATACGCATTGTTATCAACAAAAGGAAAAGGAGAAAGCATTGCCGTAATATTGGTTTCAACTCAGGCAGAATTTTTAAAAAAAGCCACAGGAATATCCACATTTGTTTGTACCGATTGGTGCGCCTTTGACGATGCAGTAAACAAGACCATCGAAACAGGTGTACCCCAAACAACCAAAGGAAAAACAGTTGGGACAAACAAAGATGGTGAGTTGGTAGCTAACTTTGAATTTACCTGGTCTTTTAAAAGACGCGATAAAACACGAAAACTAAACTGAGACCTAATACAAAACAAACAAGATATCAAATGTTGGTTTAAGACGTGTATCAACGCAGGAAACGCATCCAATCACAGAATGAAAACGATTTAAATAACACAGAAAAACCCTTTTCAATAAAAGGTCTATTTAGGTAGCTTTATAGGCTTTATTAGCACTGTAAAAAAGTCTTAATCAATACTAAGTTATCTAAAATAGGATTTTAATGAAGTTTTCCACGTCCAAAACCGAACTACAACAGGCTTTACAAAAACTTTCAAAAGCTACGCCAACTAGATCTACGCTTCCAATTCTTGGTTGTGTTTTAATTGAGTCCACAGAAGAAAAGACCACACTTCGCGCAACCGATTTAGAAATTACAATAAAAGTAGAAATTCCTGTAAGCCTGGAAAACGTAGGATCTACCGCCCTACCTCATAAAACATTGTTAGACATTACCAACGAGCTATCAGAAACAAGGGTAACTTTGTCCGTTGACGATAAAAACAAGGCAACGATTTCCACCGACAGCGGACAATACGACTTAATGGCAAAACCCGCCGATGAATTTCCAGCTGTTCCAGACGTGTCAGGAGCACAATCTGTAGAAATACCAGGCAAAATGTTAAAAGATATAATTAGCGCCACATCGTTTGCGGTGAGTCGAGACGAGCTAAAACCAGCAATTACAGGAGTTCTATTTAGGTTTGTGGAAGGCGGGATTACAGCTGTTTCAACCGACGGACACAGACTCGTAAAATATACAAGAAAAGACTTCAACTCGAACAACTTTAAGGGTGATATGATTGTCCCGAGAAAATTTTTATCGTTTATGTCAACACAGTCTACTACCGGCAACGTGTCTTTACTTATTGGGGAAAACCACCTTACAGCAATAACAGGGAGCGACACGGTATTAACTCGGATCATCGATGAGCGCTTTCCTGATTATGAAAGCGTTATTCCAAAAGAAAACGATAAAACACTCAAAACCGAAAAAGAAATTCTTTTAGGCGCAATAAGGCGTGTTTCTATCTTTTCAAACAAATCAACACATCAAGTAGCGTTAAATCTTGACTCGGCTGCTTGTAAAATAACGACCGAAGATCCCGAAAAATCATCTAAAGCACAAGAAGACGTATCAGCGGAGTTTAACGGAGAAAGCTTAACGATTGGTTATAATGCGGAATACTTAAAAGACGTGGTTTCTCACGTATCTGGAAAAAATGTAATTGCAGAATTTAGCACACCCATTAGCGCAGCGCTTTTTAGTTCGGGTTCAACGGAAGAAAACATAGAAAGCATTATGCTTCTTATGCCCATCCGGCTGAATGATTAAAAGTCAAAACGGATGGCCATTAAAAGCCTTACTTTGGTTTCGTTTAGAAACCACAAAAAACAGGTGTTTCGTTTTCAGGATGGACTTACAGTGATTTGGGGAGAAAACGGATCCGGAAAAACAGCAGCGCTAGAAGCAATTCACTTTCTTTCTTTTGGCAGTAGTTTTCGTACCCGGATACACCGAGATTTAATTAGAAATTCAGATGGCGCCCTATCTATTCGCGGTGAGTTTGTATCAAAAAATTATTCAGACAGCATTACTATATATGTTGAAAAAAAATCAGGTCAAAAAATAAAACTGAACGACAAACAGCTATCGGGGCGAAAAGAGCTGTTAGGAAGGAACAACGTAGTAGTTCTCTCCCCAGAAGAACAACCAGTAACAAAAGGTGCCCCCGCAGAACGCAGGCAGTTTTTTGATAAAATGTTTTCAATTACATCTAAAAGTTATATGGAAACACTTCAATCGTATAGTCGAATCATAAAACAAAGAGCATCGATACTGTTTCAACTTAAAGAAAACAGGCGTTTAATTGGTGAATTGGAAAGCTGGGATGAGCAACTTGTTAACACGGGTCAAAAACTTTGGTCTTTTCGGTTTGATCTTATTGATGATTTCAAAGAACACTTAATAAAGATATTAAACCAGTATGATGGCGGAATAAAATTAGACCTAAAGTACACAATAGACGTTCCAACTGTTGAAGCGTACCAGTCTAAAATTCAAGAAACACAGAGCGCAGATATTACAAGGGGAAGAACGAGTTACGGTCCACATAGAGACGATATATCGCTTTCGTGGAACGGCCGCGACCTTAGAAGATTGGGATCACAGGGAGAACACAAACTCTCGTTGGTTTTGTTAAAGCTTGCGGAAATGGAGTTTGTACGCAATAAAACAGGAACACACCCGACTTTATTATTAGACGATCTTTTTGCAAAATTAGACCTAGAAAGAAGCAAAAAAATAGTATCACTTTTGCAGGGTTTGGAGTTTGATTCGGGCCGCCCCGTTCAAACGATTGTAACAACAACGGATATTTTGAATGTGGAAAAAAGCGGACTCTTGACAAAGGAAAAAGAAACAAAAACTTATCACTTGGAAAGATAATGCAACATATTGGCGGTGCCCTTAAGGGTTTTTTGAAAACATCGGGACTTGAAAAAGGAGTCGCTCAGCAAAGCGCAATAGACATTTGGGCTGAGGTTGTTGGTCAAAGCGTTGCTAAAAACACAGAACCGGAATCAGTTGAACACGGTGTAATGATTGTAAAAACAGAAACACCCACTTGGCGACAAGAGCTTCTGTTTCAAAAAAAACAAATTATTGAAAAATTAAACAAGAAATTAAATAAAAAAGTAATAAAGGATATTCGATTCATATGAGCACAGAATCACAAGCAAATCAATATAGTGCCGAGAGCATTAAGGTATTAGAAGGGCTGGAAGCGGTTAGAAAGCGTCCCGCTATGTATATTGGAGATGTTGGCAAAAGAGGTCTTCACCATTTAGTTTATGAAGTTGTTGATAACTCAATTGACGAAGCCCTTGCGGGGTACTGTACGAAAGTTACGGTTGTTATAAACGCGGATGGGTCTGTGTCGGTGGAAGATAACGGTCGAGGCATTCCAGTGGACATCCACAAAGAAGAAAATAGACCAGCCGTGGAAGTTGTTATGACCGTACTTCATGCGGGTGGAAAATTTGACAAAGGGTCTTATAAGGTTTCAGGAGGATTACATGGCGTAGGTGTTTCGGTTGTAAACGCCTTATCGGAAACGCTATGGGTTGAAGTTAAGCGAGATGGAAAAATACACCATCAAGATTATAAATTTGGTGATCCTCAAAACGAACTAAAGGTTACGGGTACAGCAAAAACAACAGGTACAAAAGTTTGTTTTTCCCCTGATTCCACCATATTTAACACAGTTAAGTTTGAATATAACATTATTGCAGAAAGGTTACGTGAGCTTGCTTATTTAAATAGAGGTTTAGAAATTGAGCTAAATGACGAGCGAAGCGACGATGGCGAGTCAGATGTTTTTAAATTCAAAGGCGGATTAAGTGATTTTGTAAAATATCTAGATGAAAACAATAGCCCTCTCCATAATAAAATAATTACAGTTACAAAAGAAGACGGAGAAGTTCCGGTAGATATTGCAATGCGATATGGAAATACTTATAATGACAATATTCTGTCTTTTGTAAACAATATTAATACTATTGAGGGGGGAACGCATCTTTCGGGTTTTCGTTCAGCGCTCACCCGCGCCATGAATAATCATGCAGCAAAAAACAACCTGATTAAAGCAAAGAAAAATGAAAAAATTTTATTATCAGGTGAAGATTTTCGCGAAGGGCTTACAGCGATTATTAGCATAAAGGTTGCTGAGCCACAGTTTGAGGGACAAACAAAAACAAAATTAGGAAATGGCGACGTAAAAGGCATTGTTGATAAAGCTGTTTATGAAGGGATTTTAGATTTTCTAGAACAGAATCCATCTATTGGCCGTAGGGTCATCGAAAAAGCACTTTTAGCATCGAGAAGTAGAAGCGCCGCAAGAAAAGCCCGTGAACTTGTTCGTAGAAAAAGCGCACTCGGAGGTTCTTCTCTTCCCGGAAAACTCGCCGATTGTTCAAATAAGGACCCCGCCTTTTCTGAGCTATATCTGGTTGAGGGGGATTCTGCTGGTGGATCGGCAAAACAGGGTCGCGATAGACGCACACAAGCGATTCTACCTTTGCGCGGTAAAGTCATAAATTCAGAAAAAGCCAGAATTGACAAACTGCTCTCCAACAACGAGGTTCAATCCATGATCACTGCATTAGGTGCTGGGTTTGGCGGGTCAGAAGATGAATCAGGTGAAAGATCGGTCGGTGACTTTGATGTTGAAAAATTGAGATATCATAAAGTTATTATTATGACAGATGCAGATGTGGATGGATCACACATTAGAACCCTTCTTTTAACTTTTTTCTATCGAAAAATGAAAGAAATAATAGAAGGCGGTTTTTTGTATTTAGCGCTTCCACCGCTATATCGAGTTTCCCAAGGGAAAAAAGAAGCCTATGTTTATGATGATAATGAACGAGATCTAACAATTGAAAGAATGCGCGGGGACAATAAAAACACAAAAGTATCCATCCAGCGTTATAAAGGTTTAGGTGAAATGAATCCAGGTCAGCTTTGGGAAACAACAATGGATCCCGAGCGCAGGACACTCATGCAAGTTACTGTAGATAGTGCTGTTGAAGCCGCTGAAACATTTCAGAATTTGATGGGGCATGATGTAGAAGCCCGCCGGACTTTTATTGAGAGAAATGCAAAATTTGTCGTCAATCTTGACGTTTAACACTTTAGGAAATATTTATGGTTGATTTTAATAGAGACAATATTCTTCCGCGTGATATCGTGGATGAAATGAAAGAGAGTTATCTTAATTACTCAATGTCGGTTATTGTATCACGGGCTTTACCCGATGTGCGAGATGGACTAAAACCCGTTCACCGCCGAATTTTATTTGGCATGAGCGAACTAAGCTCAGGGTGGAATCGCCCTTATAAAAAATCCGCACGAATTGTGGGTGATGTTTTAGGTAAATATCATCCCCATGGCGATAGCTCTGTTTATGATGCGTTGGTTCGGATGGCGCAATCTTTTTCAATGCGATATCGACTTGTGGACGGGCAAGGAAATTTTGGGTCAATCGATGGAGATAACGCGGCTGCAATGCGTTATACAGAATCCAGAATGACAAGAATGTCAGGTGAAATGCTAAAAGACCTCGACAAAGACACCGTTGAGTGGACACCGAATTTTGATGAAACCTTAAAAGAACCATCGGTGCTTCCATCGGCGATTCCAACCTTGCTGGTAAACGGCTCAGAAGGTATCGCGGTGGGAATGGCTACAAAAATTCCACCTCATAATTTGACCGAAATTATCAATGGTTTAGTCGCTTTAATAGATAACGGAGATATTACGACCGATGAATTAATGACCCATATTAAAGGGCCCGACTTTCCAACAGCGGGACTTATTATGGGGATGGATGGACTTAGAAGCGCTTATGAAACCGGGCGCGGGAAGATTAAAATGCGAGCTCGAGCTCACATCGAAACAAATAAAAACGGAAAAGATAGTATCGTTATTACCGAAGTTGCCTATCAAACAAATAAGGCAAATCTTGTTGAAAAAATAGCAGACTTAGTTCGCGATAAAAAAGTGGTTGGCATTTCTGATCTTCGAGACGAATCAGATAAAGACGGAATCCGCGTGGTGATAGAAACAAAACGGGATGCGGTTCCAGAAGTAATTCTAAACCTGCTTTATAAACACACACAACTTCAAGATACTTTTGGTATAATTTTATTAGCGCTTGTAAAAGGCGTTCCAAAAATAATGCCTCTTAAAACAATTTTGAATCACTTTATAGAATTTCGTCATGAAATTGTTGTTCGTCGGACAGAGTTTGAGCTAAGAGAAGCTGAATCCCGTGCTCATATTTTAGAGGGATTGAAAATTGCGTTAGACAATATTGATGAAATCATAAAAATTATTCGCGGCAGTAAAGACCCAGCTCAAGCAAAAGAAGGATTAATGAATGGATTCAATCTTTCCGAAATACAATCACAAGCGATATTGGATATGCGCCTTCAAAGACTTACGGGACTTGAAGTAGATAAAGTGGTAGCGGAATACAGAGAGTTGATTAAGGTTATTGCGCACTTACGAGGAATATTAGACAGTAAAATCCAACGTATGGATATTATAAAAACAGAGTTAATTGAAGTTCGAGATCAGTACGGTGATGAAAGACGAACTGAAATTATACCCGTGGATTCTAATTTCACCATGGAAGACATGATTGCGGAAGAAGAAGTCGTGTTAACAATTACTCACCTTGGCTATATCAAACGAACAGCATTAAACACTTATCGAACTCAACGAAGAGGCGGTAGAGGCGTTCAAG
Organism: Fidelibacterota bacterium; assembly: GCA_018649625.1. Lineage (GTDB taxonomy): Bacteria > Fidelibacterota > Marinisomatia > Marinisomatales > UBA1611. The sequence goes on from JABIHN010000104.1 coordinate 14,051, forward strand.
GCGCAATGAGTAAGGATGAAGATTTTGTAGAACATCTTTTTATTGCTAATACACACGACTACATGTTATTCTTCACGGAAAAAGGAAAATGTTATTGGTTGAAAGTATATGATATCCCTCAGGGTGGACGTGCGACGCGTGGTCGCGCCGTGGTGAACTTGATTGGATGTGAGCCGGGTGAAAAAGTTGAAGCATTTGTTAGTGTAAAAGAATTTGATGATAATCACTATATTGCTATGGCTACAAAAAATGGAATTGTAAAAAAGACCGTTTTATCTGCCTATGGTAAGCCAAGAAAAGGCGGAATTTATGCGATAGATATCCGAGAAGGGGACAAGTTGATTGAAGCGAGAATCACAAATGGTGACCAGGATATTTTATTAGGAACACACAATGGGAAATCAATTCGTTTTTCTGAAAGCAATATTCGCCCAAGCGGTCGAAAAACAATGGGTGTAAAAGGAATTACTCTCAGCTCAAAAGATGATCGCGTAATTGGTATGTTGGTGGTTCGACGAGAAGGAACCATTTTAGTTGCAACCGAAAAAGGCATGGGTAAACGAACAGATGTAATTCAATATAGAACCCAAACTCGCGGCGGAAAAGGTGTAATGACAATGCGATGTACAGAAAAAACTGGAAAAATGGTAAATATTATGGAAGTCGTTGATACGGATGATTTAATTGTAATTACCGATTCTGGTGTATTGATGAGACAGTCTGTTGGTGCCATAAGAACTATTGGTCGCGTGACGCAAGGCGTGAAGTTGGTAAAACTGGATGCGGGCGCAAGTATTTCTTCTATTACACGGGTCATAAGCGAAGACGCAGCAACGAGCGAACCAGAACCGGAAGACAATCAATTATCTCTCGACGATATTGAACCGAAAACCGGAGACGCATGAGCCTTGTTGGCGCATTAAAATCAATTCAATCTAAAATTGAATTATCACAAAAACGGGGCGGCTTTAGCTGCCCTGTTCAGTTAGTAGCCGTTACAAAAACACATCCTTTTTCTTTTATTCAGCTTTGTTATGATTCTGGTATAAAATCAATTGGTGAAAATAGAATCCAAGAAGCAGCACAAAAATTCGAAACTTTCGAAAATATGCCAAATATCAAACGAAGGTTTATTGGTCACCTTCAAACAAATAAAGTTAATAAATGTTTAGAATTATTTGACACTATTGATTCTGTTGATTCTTTAAAGCTCGCAAAAAAGATTTCTAAAGCCGCAAAGCGAGCACATAAAACAATCTCTGTTTTGTTGGAAATCAATACAAGCGGAGAACCGCAAAAACACGGTTTTCTTTCAAATCAACAAGATGAAATCATTGATTGTTTTAATGAAACAAATATAAACATAGAGGGGTTTATGACAGTTGGCCCAAGAACAACCGATGTTGGAAAAATTAGAGCATCGTTTATTCAATTAAGAGAATTACGAGATAGCGTAAACCAAAAAACCCCACAACAAAAAATGAAAGAGCTATCTATGGGGATGAGCAGTGATTATGAAATTGCAGTGGAAGAAGGAGCGACCATGATACGGTTAGGTTCTTTACTTTTTGGAAATAGGGCATAGACGTTTTTATAAAAACAAAAAAAAGAAGACCATATCCAAAACGATTTGATATTTCTGTTCCAGCAAACATGAAGTGTGGTATTTTAAACAAATAAAATCCCGCGTTAATTGTTTATAAGTTTTTAAGTGGATCTATCCAAGGTAGTAAGTAGTCAAATAATTTTCTATAGCTTAATGAAAGTTGCCAGGCCCCTATGCGCTGGTCTACCTCACCTTCAATTCCAGAAAAAGCACCTCCAACAAAAAACGGTTTTTGAATCGTTAACCCTATACCGCCAACAGAAAGGTTCCACAATGTACCTCCTCCGAGCGTAACAATAGTTGCTCTAGAATTTGGCGATTCGAGACCGTTCCAATAAGATGGTGTGGTATGTCTTACAATAATATTTCCACCTAGCGATGCATTTATTTTAGGAATTAATTTTGAAAAAGCAGTCAAAGAAAGATCGTATAGTTGAGATGACTTAAATCCGTATTTGTTTTCAAGCAAAGGAATTTCAGCCATTAGTGTTCCGCCAATAAAAACAGGGGATAAGGTTCGTTTTTTGAAAAACTGAATTTCTAGTATTTGCTTGTAAACTCCATCGCTTAAGCTAAAATGACGATGATCTGTAGCATCTTCACCGCTTAAAAAAAAAGGGTCTGACGTAAGAGTGTTTTTTGATGGTATAACTATACCGCTACCTAAAAACCAACGTTTTCCGGGTCCTTGTCCATCGTTAAAAACTAAATAACGAAGCATAAGTTTGGTGTCACCCATTGCGCCACCCACTGCATTTAAAAAGTCTGAATCAGTGCCTTCATCTCGATGATGGATAGTGCTAGAATCACTGTTCCACCCCATCGTTCGCTTTCCAATTGTTTTACTAATGGTTAAATTCCAATAATTAGATAAACCAAAAGTTAGCGTCGGAGTTGTCGTTAAAGATGTAAGAGATCCTTTATGGTCAAATGTTTCATTTGATCCCGGTAATACATCATGCCACCAATCAATATATTGGATTGCGTTGTCTAAGCCAAACATAATTTGTCCAGCCCAAAGCCCAACGCCTCTATCTGAATTGCCGACCGGCAAAGATGGATTACTTCAAAGCGCTCATTGACCTCGAAGAGAAAATACCATCAAAAAGAATAATAAAAGAGATTTCATGATGTATTAAATTAGGTACCTATTTTATAGAAATCTTATAATTAAATCATAGAGATGGTGCATAAAAAAGTGTACTCAATTTGTAAAAAATACAAACTTTATCGGTTGCAACAACGAGGACATACCAAAAATGAAACAAATATTATTATTTTCCATACTCCTTTTACTTTTTTCTTCATGTGAAAAACAAAATACGTTATTAAAAGATTTTGTTCAAAAAGACGATAGCGCATTTACTTATGAAATCATAAAAGTTATTGAGGGCGATTCGTGGAAAGAATATATTATCAAAATGGTATCTCAAAACTGGCTAACAAAAAACGACGTTGAAGAAACCGAATGGTGGCACTGGTTAAGAATTGTTGTTCCTAATGAAGTTGAAGAAACGGAAGCGTTATTATTTATTGGAGGCGGAAACCATAAAAGTAATTCGCCTAATTCTGCCGATGCAGCTACGATACAGATTGCCATGGCAACTCGGTCAATTGTTGCTGATATTTCAAATATTCCATTTCAACCCGTAATATTTAAGAATGATGATTTTGGTGAAAGAGTTGAAGACGATTTAATTGCCTTTGGTTGGAGACATTTTTTAGAAAATGGCGCCAAAGACAAAGACGCCCAATGGTTAGCGCACCTACCTATGACAAAAGCAGTTGCTCGGGGCATGGACGTTATTCAAGAAATTTCCGAAAAAGAAAACAAACCGGTTGATCGTTTTGTCACTGCTGGCGGATCTAAGCGAGGGTGGACCACTTGGTGCACGGCTATTGCCGACGATAGGGTTATGGCAATTATTCCAATTGTTATTGATATGTTAAACGTAGAAGAGTCTTTTAATCACCATTGGAAGTGTTATGGAGAATGGTCTCACGCAGTTGATAGTTACGTGGATGAAGAAGTTATGGATTGGATGGGCTCCAAGGAATACGATAGAATAAATGAAATCGTTGAGCCGTTTTCATTTCGCGAACAATTAACGTTGCCCAAATTTCTTATTAACGCCACTGGTGATGAGTTTTTTGTAACAGATTCATGGCAGTTTTATTGGGATGAGCTTAGAGGTGAAAAATATTTACAATATATTCCGAACGCTAATCACGGACTTCGAAGTAATGACGGCGAATATAATATGAAAAGTTTAACCGCATTTTATAAAGCAGTTATTTCTGACACAGAAAGACCGCAATACAGCTGGTCTGTAAGTAATGACTCTATTTATTTAAATATAGATCACGCTTTAAATTCAGATTATTCTGTTAAACAATGGGAAGCGGTAAACGCTGAAACGCGAGATTTTCGCGTGGATGTTATTGGTCGAAGTTGGACATCAAAAAATATTTCAAAATCAAGCGATGGTCGTTATGCGGTAAAAATCACAGAACCTGAAAGCGGGTATAAGGCGGGTCTCTTAGAAGTAACATTTAACCCAATGTCACAGATTCCATTTATATTTACATCGGGAACAGTGGTGGCACCCAACACATTTCCGTTTGGAGACTATGTGAGTAAAACCCCAAAGGGAACTCGATAGCTCAAGTTCTAACAATTGTAAAACTGGAATTAGCTTAGTTTTTTAGCGATTTCTATTCCAAGTTTTATATTATTTAGTGCCAGGGCTTTATTTGTTTTTAGGCTGCGTCCTGCCGTTTGTTCAACAATTTCCTTCAGCAAAAAAGGTGTTAACTTTTTACCCGCAATACCGAGATTAAGCGCAGTTTCACAAGCCGTTTCAATAATAGATTTTATTTCGTGAGTGGGAATTTCGTCTTTTTCAGGCACAGGGTTTACCACAAGTACCGAGTTTGAAAGTGCCATAGCAATATTTTCTTTGTAAATATTTGCAATATTTTGAGATGACGATACAGAATGAATTCCAAATATTCCAGATGACCTAGAGTAAAAAGCCGGTAATTCATTTGTGTGATATCCAACAACGGTTATGCCGAGTGTTTCCATCATTTCTAGTGTTTTAGATAAATCTAAAATAGCTTTAGCTCCAGCTGAAATGACTACCATAGGAATCGTTGCCAGTGCGGTTAAGTCTTGTGAAATATCAAAAGAAAATTCTACGCCTCGATGAACGCCACCAATTCCGCCCGTAGAAAAAATAGGAAGCCCAGCTTGGTGTGCGATATGCATAGTTGATGAAACAGTTGTGGCGCCATTCCATTTTTCTGAAACTGCTATTCCTAGTTCTCGCCGAGAAACTTTTTTTACCGAATCGTTTTCAGCGATAAAGGTTAGCTGGTCGTTTTCTAGTCCAACGAAAATTTCGCCATTAATTATGGCTATTGTTGCTGGAATAACATTGTTTTCTTTACACAGCCGTTCGCCTCGTTTGGCGAATTCAAGATTATCAGGGTAAGGCATTCCATGGGCTATGATGGTAGATTCTAGCACCAAAATTGGCTGTCCAAGTTCCAGAGCTAATTGAACATCTTTAGATAATTTTATTTTCATGATAAAAGACCCTGGGTTTTTGGTTTAATTTCTTTACTTAATTTTAATTGATTATGAAAAATATTGACCCCAAAAGATACAACCTTTCTGCTCGAACCGTTCTAAGACAAAGCGATAAAAACAGCGTTTTTATTGTTCTTGATCGCAAGAGTCGAATCGTTATGAAAGACGGTTATCGAATTTTAACTCAAGCTAAAACCATTCTTCAAATTAAACCCACCATAATAATTACAGTTTTAGCATCAGCACCTGTTTGCAGTAAAACGCGAAGTTTTTTACTACAAAATAATATTCAAGTTAATGAACTGTAACCGTGTTTAGTTTTATTTTTCCTCAAGATAAGAAGATTTCAAAAGATGTCTTTACTTTAGCATATCCAGTAATAATCAGCAACTTAAGTCGCGTTCTTATGAGTATTTTTGATGTTGCTATGGTGGGAAGACTGGGTATTGAGGCTTTAGCTGCAACCGGGATGGGGGCTATGTTGCTTTGGGGTGCTTTAAGTTTGGTGTTGGGAATTCGAACAGCTGTACAAACAGTTGCATCTAGACGATTAGGACAAAAAAAAGACAAGGAAGCTGGCACCGCTTTTCACAACGGTCTTATTATGGCAACTTTTTATGCGGTGCCGATGTCTTTTGCGGGTTGGTTTTTAGCAAAAGATATAATACCATTTTTTATAGACGACTCCATCGCAATGCCGTTGGCTGTAGATTATTTTTCAATTATTTCTTTGAGCCTTTTATTTTCAGCCTACAGTTTTGTGTTTCAAGGGTTTTACACGGGTGTGGAAAAAACCAAAATTCATATGAATGTTACGGTCACCAGTAATCTTATAAATATTTATCTTAATGCGGGATTTATTTATGGTTCGGACGGCATTGCACAGTTTTTTACCGAAACAATTCCGTCGCTATCTTTTTTAACGGTATTTTGGACTTGGCCAGGTTTTCCTGCGTTGGGTGTAAAGGGCGCAGCGATTGCAACGCTTATCGCATCATTTTGGATGATGATGCACTATTTTTTGTTTTTATTTTCAGATCAAATTAAAGATCGTTTTGAAGTTTTTAATTTTTCCATTAAAAAGACAATGATGAAGCGACAATTAAAACTTGCCTTACCTCAAGGCGCCCAAGAAGCCATTATTGCTGTGGGGTGGTCGGTTTTTTATAAGATTATGGGTACAATTGGACTCGTCGAATTAGCCACAACAGAGCTCTTGTTTACAATTATGCATGCGTCTTTTATGCCAGCGCTCGGGGTGGGACAAGCCTGCGCAACGTTGGTTAGTAAATACATGGGCGAAAAAAAGATCCATAAAGCAGAAGCCAGTATTAAAGAATCAATTCGGCTATCGGTATATATTATGGGAACCATGGGTATAAGTTTTATTGTTATTCCGGAATATTATCTTTTTTTATTTACAGATGATCCTGAAATAATTCGGATGGGTATTTTTGGTTTACGAATGATTGGTGCTGTTCAGTTTTTAGATGCTATTGGTTTTACGCTTTGGTTTGCGTTATCAGGCGCTGGAAACACGTTTTTTCCAGCAATGGTAGAATCGTGTCTAACTTGGGGTGTTGTTGTTTTTGGAAGTTATATTTTAGGGATAGTTTATGATTTTGGATTTAAGGCCCCATGGATGCTTTTCCCTGTTTATATGGGGTTATTCGCCGGAATAATGATTTGGAAAATTAAAAAAGGCGACTGGAAAGAGATTGAAGTATAATTAAAATATAATTTTCGACCTCGCGAGTGGATAAACAAATTATATAGTGTAAATTTCAGGCTAACAACAACCATCTAATTTTCAAAAATAATGACCCCTTATAAAGATCCTGACCCAGAAGAAACACAAGAATGGATTGAATCTATTGAAGACGCCCTAGAAGAACATGGATTTGAACGTACAAGAGAATTATTAGAAACATTAATTGATTATGCTCAGTCAAAAGGCGCTCGGTTGCCTTTTAATACAAGTACGCCTTTTATAAATACTATTTTACCTGGCCAACAACCAGAATACCCCGGAAACCGTGAAATTGAACGGAAAATAAAATCCATTATTCGATGGAATGCTATGGCTATGGTGACAAAAGCCAACAAAGAGACGCCAGGAATTGGTGGACATATTTCAACATATGCTTCAGCTGCCACGCTTTATGAGGTTGCTTTTAATCATATTTTTAAAGGGGCAAACCACCCTAACGGATTAGATCTCGTTTTTTTTCAAGGGCACGCTTCCCCCGGGATTTATTCACGGGCCTATCTTGAAGGTCGATTTAACAAAGATCATCTTAATAATTTTCGCCGAGAACTATCTAAGGAAGGAGGCCTTTCTTCTTATCCTCATCCGTACTTGATGCCGAAATTTTGGCAATTTGCTACAGTTTCAATGGGGCTCGGTCCAATCATGGCTATTTACCAAGCGCGGTTTATGAGGTATATGATTGATCGCGGGTTTATGCATGATACGGGTCGAAAAGTTTTTGCGTATCTTGGAGACGGGGAAATGGATGAACCTGAAGCAAAAGGAGCTCTTACTCTCGCATCAAGAGAAGAATTAGACAATTTAGTATTTGTGGTGAACTGTAATCTGCAAAGATTAGATGGCCCGGTACGAGGAAATTCAAAGGTAATTCAAGAATTAGAAGGTGCGTTTAGAGGTGCCGGATGGAATGTGATAAAAGTGATTTGGGGAACAGATTGGGACGATCTTATAGAAAGCGACTCTACCGGAATTTTACTTCAAAGATTGGAAGAGATTGTAGACGGAGACTTATTGAAATATGTAGTTGAAGGCGGTGCATATTTGCGAAAACATTTTTACGGGAAATATCCGGAGCTCTTAAAAATGGTAGAACATATTTCTGATGATAAGTTAGCAAAAATGAGATTAGGAGGACACGACCCTCTGAAAATGTATGCAGCTTACAACGAAGCAGTGAATTTTAAAGGAAAGCCGACTGTAATTCTTGCGAGAACAATAAAAGGGTATGGCTTAGGAGAAGCGGGCGAAGGCCGTAACATTACTCACAATCAGAAAAAGCTTAACGAAAAAGAACTACTCGAATTTAGAGATAGGTTTAATGTTCCACTATCCGACGAACAAGCAATGAAAGCGCCTTTTTATCATTTCGAAGAAGACAGCCCTGAATACAAATATTTATTGGAGCGACGTGAATCATTAGGCGGATCGCTTCCAATTCGAATAGATAAATCCAAACCATTAGATATACCGGGTCTTTCTATATTTCAAGAATTATTAGATGGGACCGGCGAAAGAGAGATATCAACTACGATGGTATTTATTCGATTATTAACATTGTTAACAAAAGACAAAATAATTGGAAAACATATTGTCCCAATTGTTCCAGATGAAGCGCGAACATTTGGAATGGACCCTCTTTTTCGACAATTAGGGATTTACGCTCACAAAGGACAACTTTATGACCCGGTAGATTCAGATCAGTTTCTATTTTACAAAGAAGCCGTTGATGGCCAAATACTTGAAGAAGGTATTAATGAGGCGGGTGCAATTTCTTCTTTTATTGCTGCAGGAACAAGCTACGTAAATCATGGCGTAAAAATGATTCCATTTTATATTTATTACTCCATGTTCGGGTTTCAACGTATTTGGGATTTTATCTGGGCTGCAGGTGATATGCGAACTCGAGGTTTTCTGTTGGGAGGAACCGCTGGGCGAACAACATTGAACGGTGAAGGATTACAACATCAAGATGGCCATAGCCATTTAGCCGCCGCTGCCACACCTAATATTAAAGCATATGATTTGGCGTATGCATATGAGATTGCAATCATAGTGAATCAAGGCATCAAAGAAATGAGCCAAGACGATAAAGATGTTATTTATTATTTAACGGTAGAAAACGAGAATTATCTTCATCCGCCGTTGCCCGAAGGCGTAGAAGATGATATTATAAAAGGGCTTTATAAAATTAAGTCAACGGAAAACCCAACAGTTCGACTTTTAGGGTCAGGACCGATTTTAGGTGAAGTATTAGCTGCTGCAGATCTCTTAAAAAAGGACTGGAATATTGAGCCAGGAATTTGGAATGTTACAAGTTTTAGCGAGCTTCGAAGAAACGCTGAAGAAGTTCAAAGGTGGAACTTAATTCATCCCGACGAGACACCACGAAAATCCCATCTAGAAGAATCGTTAAGTAAAAACCGAGTTCCAACAGTGGCTTCATCTGATTATGTTAAAATGGTTTCAGAGCAAATAGGGCCTTATGTTCCCGGTCCTTATTATACGCTGGGGACGGATGGTTTTGGGCGAAGTGAAACACGCGAAAACTTGAGACACTTTTTTGAAGTGGATAGGTATTATATCGTTCTTGCGGCAATTCGCGCATTAGCTTTAGACGGAAAAATGGACATATCAAAAGCAGATGATGTTATGAAAAAATATAATATTGACCGAGAAAAACCAAGCCCCATAACGGTTTAGGAAATAAAATGATTAAAGAAATAGTTTTACCTGATTTAGGTGAAGGCATTGATGGTGCCGAAGTAAGTGAAGTTCCTGTTTCAATTGGAGACCGCGTTGGTCATGATGATACAATTTTAGTATTAGAATCAGACAAGGCATCTATGGAAATTCCAGCGGAAACAACGGGAAGCATTGTTGAAATATTAGTGACAGCAGGTGATGAGTTGAAAACGGGCCACTTGCTTATGAAGATTGAAGTTTCGGATGAAAACCAGGGCGATATCTCACAATCAAAAGAAAATATAGAAGATGTTAAACTGGAACAGGAAAAACAAACACATCGCCCGGTGCCCGTTCCCGCTGAAGCAATACAAAAACTAGATCAAGGTGATAATATTGCTACGGGTATTTTTGCATCACCAGGGGTTCGACGATTATCTAGAGAATTAAATATTGATTTAAAAATTATTAAGGGGACAGGCCAAAAAGGACGAATTACCAAAGACGATCTTAATGGGTATATAAAACTTCAAATGGCCATGTCATCTGGATTGAGTTTATTACCTAAACAAGAAATTGATTTTTCAACATGGGGAGATGTTGAAAGTCGAAAACTAACAAGAATTCAAAAAATTACCGGTGAGCGCCTCCAAGTTGCTTGGCAATCTATTCCTCATGTGACTCAATTTGATGAAGCGGACATCACAGACTTAGATGTTTTTCGCAAAGAACTTAAGTTGGAAGGCATTGAAAAAGGAATTAAGATTACCTTTCTTCCGTTTATTATGAAAGCTGTCGCAATTGTTTTAAAAGAAATGCCAGAATTCAATAGCTCACTGGATTTTTCTAATCAAAACTTAGTTTTAAAAAACTATTATCATCTAGGAGTCGCTGTTGACACACCTAACGGGCTAACGGTTCCGGTTATAAAAGACGTTAATCAAAAAACTATATTTGAATTATCAGAAACCCTTACAGATTTAAGTACTCGTGCTCGAGATAAAAAATTAAAACCAGATGAAATGAAAGGCGGTACATTTACTATCTCTAGTTTAGGCGGCATTGGAGGAACAGGGTTTTCACCTATTGTGAATCCTCCAGAGGTGGCCATTATGGGTGTTTCAAGAAGCAAATGGAAACCGGTATATGATAAAAAACTGGGAGAATTTCTCCCAAGATTTATAATGCCATTTTCATTATCATACGATCATCGAGTAATTGACGGTGCAGCTGCCGCAACTTTTACATCAAGGCTTGCAAAAATATTTTCTGATGTTTCTAATTTCAAAGGATAATAAATGTCAGAAACAAAACATGTTGAATTAGTTGTTATAGGCGCAGGCCCAGGTGGATATGCAGCGGCGTTTCGAGCAGCCGATTTAGGAAAGAGAGTTTTATTAATTGACAAAGACCCGACCTTAGGAGGAGTTTGTTTAAATCGCGGATGTATCCCATCAAAGGCGCTACTACACATTTCTAAAGTAATAGAAGAAGCAGAAAGCTTATCAACAATGGGAATTACCTATGGGAAGCCCGAAATCGATTTGGATGCAGTTCGCGCTCATAAAAATAAAATTGTTTCACAATTAAGCGGCGGGATCTCACAGTTAGCTAAAGCAAGACACGTGGAAACACTAAGAGGTGGAGCTTCTTTTAAATCAAATTCTGAATTAACAGTTAATACGGAAACGGGCGAGATATCAATTAGTTTTGATAAGTGTATTATTGCTGCTGGCTCAACATCGGTTATGATTCCTGGTGTACCGAAAAACCACCCGTCCATTCTTACATCAAAAACAGCGCTTGATTTAATTGACATCCCAGAAAGACTTTTGGTAATTGGCGGTGGCGTGATTGGTTTAGAGCTTGGACAGGTATACGCAGCCCTCGGGTCTAAGGTATCGGTGGTTGAGTTTTTACCTAATTTAATTCCCGGTGCAGATCAAGATATTGTCAAACCTCTTCAGCGAAAATTAAAAAAACAATTTGAATCAATCTTACTTTCATCAAAAGTAACTGCCATTGAGCCCAATGAAGATGAAACGCTAAACGTCACGATTGAAAACAATAAAGGAACGATCACAGAAACTTATAATAAGGTTTTAGTGGCGGTGGGTCGCAAACCAAACACTCAAATTTTGAATATAAAATCAACGACTATACAATTGGATGATCGCGGATTTATTCAAGTTGATTTATATCAACAAACATCAGTAAAAAACATTTTTGCTATTGGAGACATCGTTGGAAACCCAATGTTGGCCCATAAGGCGACCCACGAAGGAAAGGTGGCAGCAGAAGTGGCATCAGGGCACTCAGCTGTTTTTGATGCTCGAGCAATTCCTTCTGTTGTTTTTACCGACCCGGAAGTTGCTTGGGCTGGACTCACAGAAACCGAAGCTAAAGAAAATGGAATCTCGTATGAAAAAGGTGAGTTTCCATGGGCTGCCAGCGGCAAAGCAATTGCTATGGGGGCCAATCAGGGTAAAACTAAAATTTTATTTGACCCAAAAACAAAACAAACACTTGGTGTTGGTATTGTTGGGCCGGGAGCGGGGGATTTAATTTCTGAAGGCATGCTTGCTATTGAAATGGGTGCTGACGCTGAAGATATTGGGCTTACAATTCACCCTCACCCAACTCTCGGGGAATCGTTTGCTGCAGCCGCTGAAGCGTTTTCAGGCACAATTACAGACCTATATATTCCAAAATAAAAAATATGAATTTAAAAACAACTTTTATTTACACTCTTTTTGTATTTGCAATCTTATATGCGCAGAATCAAAACTCGGAACAACCGCCATCAGTAACAGTTGGAGCTTCAAAGCAAATAAGCGATCCTAAAAAGAAAACAATGGAAGACGCGCTGAAGGATAAAAAAGAAATTCCCGGTTTTTTTACTTTATATCAAGATACTGCAAATGGGAAATTATCAATGTTGCTTAAAAAAGATCAAATTGGAAAAGAGTTTATCCATTTTGTTCACGGTATAAACGGTCAATTAAGTACCGGGGTGTTCAAGGGAAGCTATCGCGGTTCTCGAATAATGAAATTAAACAGGTATTTTAACCGTGTAGAATTTGAAGTTCAAAATAACGCTTTTTGGTTTGATCCTAAAACGCCCCTTAGTAAATCTGCAGATGCAAATATCAGTACGGCTATTTTAGCGTCATCAATAATTATTGCTGAAAAGGATGGTAACATATTAATTGACATTGATAACATCTTTTTATCTGAAGCACTTCATCAAATTACTCGCGGCCTAATTCCGGGCGGTAAAAATAAAAACCCATTTAAACTTGGGAAACTCGCCAAGGAAAGAACAAAGTATGACGGCGTTCACAATTACCCAGAAAACACAGATTTAATAGTACAATATGTATTCACGAATCCATCCCCCACTAATTGGGGATCTGATCGAGGCCTTACGGATGCTCGCTCAGTGAATGTAAAAATTCAACATAGCTTTATAAAAATTCCTGAAAATAATTACAACCCACGCTTTGAAGATGTTCGAGTTGGATATTTTACAACTCAAGTAACGGACATGACAACACCTGATGATGTAACGCCGTTTAGAGACCTAATTCACAGGTGGAACCTTGTAAAGAAAAACCCCGATCAGGGAATTTCTGAACCAATTGAGCCGATTGTCTGGTGGATTGAAAACACAACACCACATGAATTTAGAAAAGCGATTGAAGAAGGCGTATTAGGATGGAATAAGGCATTTGAAAAAGCGGGATTTATAAATGCTATTCAAGTAAAAATACAACCAGATGATGCAACATGGGATGCGGGAGACATTCGATATAATGTTCTCCGATGGACATCGTCTCCAAATCCTCCTTTTGGTGGATATGGTCCGAGTTTTGTTAATCCGAAGACAGGTCAAATTCTTGGAGCGGATATAATGTTGGAATATGTTTATTTTACGAACCGCGTGAAATATGAACAGCTTCATAAAACATTTGATATAGATATTGAACTAGATTCACAAAACACATGTTTTGCCGGAGATTACCTTCATCAAGGCAACTTATTTGGGATGGCGGCACTCAGTTCAATTGATAATTTTTCACAATTAGAACAACACAGATTGATTTATGAAAGTCTCGTAAAACTTACCCTTCATGAGGTTGGACACACTTTAGGGTTAAATCATAATTTTTTTGCAAGCAATTTTCATAGCTTAAAAAACATTCATAATAGAAACATTACAGAGCCCGTTGGGCTCACATCATCTGTTATGGATTATGTATCAGCCAATGTGAATGCATCTCCAAAGCACCATGGCCAATTTTATTCTACAACACCGGGCCCTTATGATATTTGGGCAATTGAATTTGGATATACACCTTCTTACGAAAGCTTTGTAGATGAGCGAGAAAGAATGAAGTTACTTTTAGATAAATCTACAAAAATTGAATTGGGGTTTGGAAATGACGCTGATGATATGCGTTCTGCAGGAAAAGGAATTGACCCAAGAATAAACGTATCAGATATGAGTAGTGACGCAATTGATTACGCACAACAAAGAATGGATATTGTACGTTCTCTCTATCCTGGACTCAAATCAAGATATGAAATATCTGGAGAATCGTACCATGCATTTACAGATGCTTTCTCAATCTTAAACCGAGAATACACCAATTCAGCTAAGGTGATATCTAGATATATTGGTGGTGTTTATTTAGACCGGTCTTTTGTGGGACAAGAAAAAAAGAATGACCCCTTTACCCCGGTACCAGAAGACAAACAAAAATGGGCAATGACACTTCTTGAAAATTATATTTTCTCACCCACCGCCTTTGAGTTACCAAAAGAGACTTATAGTCATCTTCAATGGGAAAGGCGAGGGTTCAGCGGAACCAAAGACCCTAAAATTCTTGATATGGTTTTAAATACACAAAAAGGAATATTGGACCATCTCTTGCACATTAATGTATTAAAGAGAATTTCAAATACAGAATTGTATGGCAATACGTACGGTTTACATAAAATGATGGGAGATCTTACACGGAGTTGTTTTTCTGTAGATGCGGGAAAAAATGTAATTGGAATGCGCCGCAATCTTCAAATAGAGTATGTTGAGCGGTTAATTCGTATTATACAGAACAAAGGTAGTGTTAAATATGATTATTTATCGGTTTCATTTGCGTTTGAAAATTTAAATAAAATTAAAAAATATATTTTAAAATCTCATGGATTGGATGAAGCAACAAAAATTCATCGAAAGTATTTAACTTACCGTATTGATAAAATATTAATAATAAATTAAAATGATAAGGATTTATTTTGAAAAAAATACAAACACTTTTTTTAAGCCTATTAATAATGAGTTGTTCGTCTATGACAAATAAACCGGTGGAAAAACACCCATTAGACAAGTCCGAGTTTCGGAAATTAGTTTTAGACAACGGCATAAAGGTTTATCTTCTTTCGGATCCAAATTTTAACGTATCTGCCGGTTCAATGGTTGTTGAGACTGGTTCGTTGGAAAATCCAAACAACAGAGAAGGTTTGGCGCACTTTTTAGAGCACATGCTTTTTTTAGGTACAAAAAAATACCCTGACGTAGATGAATATTCTTCGTATCTTAGAAATTTTGGTGGTCAAGCCAACGCCTACACCGCAAGTGATCATACTAATTATCAATTCCAGGTATTACCAGATGGGTTTGAAGGTGTCATTGATAGATTTGCACAGTTTTTTATTCATCCATTGTTTACAGAAGAATATACCGCAAGAGAAGTCAATGCCGTGAATTCAGAACATCAAAAAAATATAATGAGTGATAATTGGCGTCACCATCGCGTTACGAGTTTATTTCTTAAAGACGGGCATTCTGCTAGAAAATTTGGTACCGGAAACCTTGAAACGCTCGGAGATATTACGCGAGAAGAACTCGTTAAATTTTACGAAGAAAACTATAGTTCAAATCGTATGGGGTTGGCTCTTTTATCCACCCATTCCTTAGATGAAATGGAAGAATTAGTTCATAAGTATTTTTCGGAAATTACGAATCGCGATTTAAAAAGAACATATCACGATTCAAAGCCCTTTGAAAAGAAAGAAACATTTAGATTGGTTCAAATTGATCCAGTAAAAGATTTGCGTGATTTAGAATTGAGTTTTTCCCTTCCAAGTACTCGATCGATGTATGAAAGTAAACCCGGTCGACAATTAGGGTTTATTCTAGGACACGAAGGAGACGGAAGTTTATTGTCTTATCTTAAAAATCAAGGCTGGGCACGAACATTGTCTGCTGGTGCTGGTGCAGAAACAAAAGAATACGGATGGGCAAATATTAAAATCGGAATTACACAAAAAGGACAAGACAACTATAGAAAAATTATCCAGGCGACGTTTGATTACATTTCTCTTATGAAAAAAGAAGGCTACCAATCACACGTTTATAACGAATTAAAGACCATGGCGGCCCTTGAAGAAGTTTATGCAAATAAGGGAGAAGGTATGTGGCGCGCCACACAACTTGCTAATGATCTTATGATGTATCCATTGGAAGACGCTGGAAGAGTGAATTTTATATACAATGATAATTCACCGGATTCATTTGAAAATATATTAGCTCATTTAACACCAGACAATATGTTAGTCACATTGGTGGCGAAAGGTGTTGAAACAGATCTGGTAGAACATTATTATCAATCGCCATACTCTTATATTGAAGATGAAAGTTTTTATAATGAACTAATTGCTTCTTCTTTTAGAAAAGAATTTATGATTGCGGAAGCCAATCCGTTTATTCCTAAATCAGCTTCTGTTCCAAACCGGTCCTATCAAGAAAATGTAATACCAAAAGTTCTTTCGGACGGAGATGGTGTCAATTTGTTTTTTGGAATAGACCATGAGTTTTTACGGCCAAAGGGCGTTATTAATTTTAAAATACTTTTCCCAGACGAGACAATGAATGTCCGTCATCGAGTTTATTCAAAACTATATATTGCTTGCGTAAATGAATCATTAAACGAATTAAGTTATCCGGCAAAACAAGCTGGATTGAATTATGCATTTCAAGAAGGGTACGAAGGTCTATATTTAGATGTATCTGGGTATACTGAATCAGCAATGACATTATATGAAATGTTGCTTTCGCACATGGTTGATTTTTCAATTACTGAAGATCAATTTTCTGCGATAAAAGATAAAATAACAAGAGACTATAAAAACTTCTCTTTATCAGATGCCCATCAACAAACCCGAGAAAAAGGCGCCGATATATTTCATCATATTAAATTCAATTGGGAAGAAAGCCTTCCGATTGCAGAGGCGGCAACCTTGCAAGATTTGCAGGAATATGGAAAATCTCTCTACAATAATACATTTATTGAAGGATTGGTTTATGGTGATTTTAAAGAATCAGATGCGCGAAGAGCCTTGCGCGTGTTTAAAGAGAAAACTCACACAAATGGCATAAATCGTCAAGATGCATTTGATATCAAATATTTAGATCAAATTGAACCAGAAGATATTCAGCAAGTTGGAAGGCTTGATGTAAATAATTCCTGTTTTTATCGAGAATATGTATTGGGTGGTGATTCTCCGGACATGAGAGCAACATCTATGATTATAAGTCAAGCAATTCAACAACCGTTTTATACAGAAATGAGAACCAATCAACAATTAGGATATATTGTTTGGTCTTACTCTATGCGTCGTGACCAAACTCATTATTTAAGCTTTATAATTCAATCAGAGGCCTTTACGGCAGATGATGTAAATCAACGCGCTGATCAGTTTATTACATCGCTCCCGGAATTTCTTTCATCTATAGATGATGAAACATTCCAACAGTTGAAAGATTCTGCTATTGAAAAGCTTGAGAAAAAGCCCATGAGTATCCGAGAAAGATCTAACAAATTCAAAACATATATTTTTGAACATAATGCTGATTTTGAAAGAGACAAAAAAACAATAGTTGCATTAAACGCCCTTGGCAAATCTAAAGTGGTTGATCTCCTTAAAAACACTGTGGGAAAAGAAACGCGAAGAATGGTAAACTTTTTAATGTTTGCGAAACAACACGATAATCCAACGGGTGCAAAAAGCTCATTTAAAGAAGTGGGTGCTTGGAAAGCAAATAGAACATATAAATAAAGGAATGCCAAACGAAGTCATCTTAATCGCCGCAGTTACGGTTGATGGTTTTGTTGCCCGCCATGATCGTGAAGTGACGACTTGGTCGAAAGATCTGCGCCAATTTAAAGAGCAAACATTAGGACATCCAGTGGTCATGGGTTCTAACACCTACGATACGCTAGCAGCAGAACTTGAAGGGCGCCGGATGATCGTAATCCATCGTGATGATAATCCAAAAGAGATTCTCAACAACATTGAAGATGACCGCTGTTTCATCATCGGCGGCGGTAAAACCTATGCTCGTTTTGCTTCCTTTTTAACTCATTTATATATTACGCCTCATCCATTTATTTTCGGTAAAGGAATTTCTTTGTTTGATGAAGAAGTATCTGAATTGAAACTGGATTTTCAAAAAATTATCTCTGTGGATGAAAAAAACGGTATTTTTCAATATCAATATAAGGTTCTTTCTTCTTGAAAAATTATCGACCAATATTTTTATTGTTAATAGTTTCAATAGGGTTTTCTCTCGATGTATATAGCGGTGGTAAGCTCTCGACTAATCAAGCAGCTATGGATGTGACTCACTATGATATACATTTAAAAGTTGATCCTTATAAAAAAACAATTTCCGGCAAAGTTATTATTTCTTTTATCTTAATTAGTAAACCTAAAAAAATAGAAATTGATTTACTAGATGTATATCATGTCTCAGGTACCGCTATAAATGGAATGGGGCTTTCTTTTAAACATAATCATAATAAAATATTAATTGAAAATCCTAACTTGGGTTTATTTAAAACTCATCAACTAGAAATTAAATATGGCGGTAAACCGCCTGAAGCTAAAAAACCTCCTTGGGATGGCGGATTTACTTGGGAAAAAAGCGATGATGGATATCCGTGGGTTGCGGTTTCTTGCCAAAGCAACGGTGCACATATTTGGTATCCATGTAAAGAACATCCCAGCGATAAAGTTGACGGTGTTGATATTACAATTACAGTTCCAGATCCGATTATGGTGGTGGCAAATGGAGTGCTTCAATCCATGTCTCCCGAAGGAGACAGGTGGACCACATGGCGCTGGAAAACAGAATATCCCATGAGTGCTTATAATGTAAATTTTACTGCAGGAAATTTTTTAACGGTAGAAAAGACAGGATATATTTTAGATAAACCATTAAATATGGTTTTTTATGTATTGCCTGAATCTAGAGTTGGCGCTGATGAATTATTAAATGAAGCAGAAGAATATTTAAATTTTTATGCGAGTCATTTCGGTCAATATCCCTGGATGAAAGAAAAATTTGGCCTGGTTCATTCTCCTTACTGGGGGATGGAACATCAAACAATTAACGCTTATGGAAATAATTATAAAAAAACAAAGTTGGGATATGATTTTTTATTGTTTCATGAAATGGGACATGAATGGTGGGGTAATTATTTAAGCGTAGCTGATTGGGCTGACTTTTGGATTCACGAAGGATTTGATACTTACGCAGAAGCGTTATATATAGAAGAAAAATTCGGCAAAGACCCATCAAAAACATTTGTTAAAAATCGATATAAAAAACAGATTTCAAACAAGCAAGCGATTGTGACAGAACAAAACGTGTCCACAGATTATTATTTGGATAACGATGTTTATTATAAAGGGGCATATACACTTCATTCACTTAGATACTTGATCGGGGATGATATTATGTTCGCAAGTTTAAAGGAATTTATTTCTATGTCAAAAGACAAGTCTCACAATCAGACTTCAACCGCAGAATTTATTTCACTTATTCACAAAAATTATGGAAAAAACATTCAGTGGTTCTTTGATTGCTATCTTTATCGGGGCGAACTTCCCACACTGATGGTAGAAGAAGAAACAATCGGAGATAAAAAGTATTATGATCTTTGGTGGAAAGATGATGGGTTTTTAATGCCGTTGGAAATTGAATATGTTTCTTTTGATGGAAAAAGAAATCGAAAACTGGACTTAACTAATTCTCCACTTCGGATTGTTATTCCAAAATATTCGGATTTAAAAACAGACCCAAATGAATGGCTATTATTTAACAGAAAGGACTCTGAAAAATGAAATTAAAACAAATCTCAATAGTATTTAGTGTTGTTCTAGTTGTATTTCTTGTTGTTTGGCAATGGATAGATCATCCGTTACCTCAATATGAAGGTGAGAAAAAATTATCTGGACTAAAAAATAAAGTTGATGTTTTTACGGATAATTTTGGTGTTCCTCATGTATTTGCCGAAAACGAACACGATCTCTTTTTTACTGCGGGATATATAGCTGCAAGCGAACGATTGTTTCAATTATCTACAGTGGCATTAGCGGTTCGAGGGGAATTGGCATCAGCGCTTGGGGATGATTTATTAGGTACCGATATTTATTTGCGGACGTGGCGAATTCATGCAACTGCAAAAAAAATGGTAAATGCCATGACACCTGATAATAAAAAAATATTTGATGTTTTTTGTGAAGGAATTAATACACGCATCGATGAAATAAAGAATGATCCACCCGTCGAATTTAAAATCTTAGGAATAGATCCGCCCTATTGGGATCCCAGTATCGTTGCGGGTTATGCGCGAATGATGGCACACGAAATGCAGGGCGCATGGGAACCTGAAATTGTGTATGGTGCCGTTGCTGCTTATTTCGGAAAAGATAAACTAGCTGAGCTTATTCCTGGGTATGATGGCAGTCTCCCAACAATTGCCAGTAACGATTATAAATATTTAAAACCCGTTTTTGATAGTATTATTGAGGAAGAGTTTACTCTTCGCGATATGTTTGGAAAGCACGATGCTGATATTGGATCTAATAATTGGGTGGTTTCAGGCGACTTTACAGAATCTGGAAAACCCTTATTGGCCAACGACCCGCATTTAGCATACACACAACCGCCACGATGGTTTGAAATCCATCTAAACGGCGGAAGGTTTGACGTTTCAGGAACCTGTATAGCTGGGATTCCAATTCCAGTTATTGGTCAAAATTCAAAAGCAGCCTGGGGATTTACAAATAGCATGGTAGATGATGTGGATTTTTTTGTTGAGCAAATCAATCCTAAAAACAAAAACGAATATAAATCCGGTGATAAATGGCTTACGATTGACGTATTTGAAGAAACAATTCCGTTGAAGGATGGAAGCGATACAACAATAATAATTCGTACAACGCATCATGGTCCCATAATAAGCGACATTCATGATTTACTTAAAGGGAAAGATATTGCAATGTCTATGTCGTGGACGGGCCACTGGGTCACAACTGAAATGGACGCATGGGTTAAATTAAATACAATGGAGAGCTGGGAAGATTTTAGTAAGGCAGTGAAATTATTTGGTGTTCCAGGACAGAATATTGTCTATGCAGATATAAATGGAAATATTGGATGGCGACCAGCTGTGTTTGTTCCGATTCGAAAAGAAGGGTTTAACATGGTACCTCGACCAGGGCACGATACAGCTTTCGATTGGAAAGGAAAAGTTCCCTACGAAGAAATGCCCTATTTATTAAATCCAGAAAAAGGTTTTATTTCCACAGCAAATAATAAAACAATTGATGAAAGCTTTCCGTATTATATCAGCGGTTTATGGGCAGACCCAAGTCGAGCAGAGCAAATTGAAACTCGACTAAATTCTATGGATAATATGACCGTAGATGATATGAAATCAATTCAATTAGATCACACATCTCCTTATGCGCAGATCACACTTCCATATATATTAGCTGTTGAGACGGGCAAAGAAACAGGGAATTTAAAACGCGCATATCAATTTCTAAGAGATTGGGATGGCGTTGAAGATGTTAATTCAGAAGCGGCATTGGTTTACCATGCAACGATGAGAAATCTTGTTTTAAATATTTATGGAGATGAAATGGCTTTGCTGGGAAACAAATATTTGGAAGCGTTTACGGGACTCAAATATTTAGTTCATCGAAAATTAAGAGAAGTGCTACAATCGGGACAATCATCCTGGATTGATAATATTACAACCCCGCAAAAAACAGAAACGTTAAATGAAATATTAGCAAAGTCTGTGGCTGATGCAGTGGATGAATTAAATAATAATTATGGAGTTAATGTGTCAAATTGGAAATGGGGAGACGCACATTCTTTGACTCATCCACATAAACTATCATCGGTGAAATTTTTAAATTGGCTTTTTAAGCTTGACGTGGGACCATTTCGTTCTGGCGGATCTGATAAAACGCCAAATGCCGGTGGGTATTCTTTTAACGAACCATACCATCAGACTGCAGGCGCATCTATGAGGAGAATTGTAGATTTTAGCGATATGAATAATACACAATTTATTCTTCCAACGGGGCAATCTGGATTGCCAGATAGCCCTCATTATAGAGACCAAGCCGATATGTACCATAACGGCGAATACCGTACAACATGGTTTAACGAAAAATTTATTCGCTCCAACAAATCTCTTTTTAGGCATCTTGAATTAATGCCGTGATTTATGATTGAATTCGTTTTTATTTTAATCCTAATTATGTTATTGGTTCGCCACCTGTTTTTTTGGAAAGCGCGAACCTTTAATATTAATATTCCAAAATTTATGGCTCATAGAGGAATGAAAATAGAGTCGCCCGAAAATACAATTGAGTCTTTTAAAGAAGCAATTAAACATGGGTTTAAAGGCGTGGAACTGGATATCATTTTAACAAAAGACGGCGAATTAATTTGTTCTCACAATTATGACTTAGAACGAGAAACAAATGGACAAGGATGGATTCATAAGATTAATTTAAATGAATTAGATAAAATTAAAACGGGGATATATTCACACCCAAACAATTCACAGGCCTTACCAACATTCTTAGAAATACTTTCTGAAATTCCATCGAACATATTTTTAAATATTGAAATAAAAACGCTCTCCCTTTTTGATCTTTCCACAACAAAATCATTAATAAAACTAATTAAAAGCGAACAGATTAAGCATAGTTTTATTATTTCAACATTCAACCCGATTGTGGTGGGCTATTTCCGACTCTTTTCCCCCAGTGTATCAATTGGATATCTTATTGAAGACATAACATGGTTATGGACCGCTCATTTGTTTCACCCCGATTATTTACACCCTCGCGCTGATTTAGTAGATCAAGATATTTTTGGTATGTGTAAGCGTCACAATCTCACATTAAATGTTTGGACGGTCAACACAATACCTGCAATTAGATGGTGTAAAAAAAATCATATTTCTGGAATTATTACAGATAACCCAATGGCGCTACATGTATAAAGTAATAAAAACGGATTCTAATATAGTGCGTCCGCTTAGACATAAAGTTTTACGTCCAAATCTATCTTATGAGGCGTCAATTATGCCATTAGATAATCACCCTGAAACCGCACATTTTGTCGTGAAAAAAAATAGTAAGATTTTAAGTGTGGCATCAGTTTATCATGAAGATTTTGAGGAGATGCCTCATAAAATATCTCATAGACTACGCGGAATGGCAACTGAACCAACCGAACAAGGAAAAGGCTTTGGGGCAATGGTTTTATTGGGTTTGATTGATTATTTGAAAAAAAATACATCAGCCGAAATTTTATGGTGCAATGCAAGAGTAACAGCATTTGGGTTTTATGAAAAAATGGGATTTAGCATTTTGGGCGATATTTTTGAAATTCCAAATATTGGTCCACATAAAAAAGGATATATTGAATTATGAAATCAATTACTGTCTTAAAATTGAAACAAAGAATGGATAATAATGAAAGCTTTACTTTGCTAGATGTTCGAGAAGAAAGAGAGCTTGCTCTTGCATCAATTAATGAAGCAATTCATATGCCTATGATGGCAATACCATATCAGTTAGATGAAATAGGAAAAGATAAACCTGTTTATCTTATTTGTCACACGGGTTTACGTTCTGCTCAAGCGTGTTTATATTTAGAACGTAAAGGATTTGATGTGGCCAATGTTGTGGGCGGAATTAACGCTTGGTCTTTAGAAGTTGATTCAAACACTCCAGTATATTAAAATATTGAAAAACAACAAAACAGAGCCAAATCATTGAATTGGCTCTGTTTTGCATTGTAAACATTTAGTTTATTTCATTAAAACAATTTTTTGAGTTCCAGACCAACGTGGCGTTATAAATGCTACAAAATAAACCCCTGATGTCAGTTGCTTTCCGAAATTGTCCTGTCCGTCAAACTTCACATTATAACTTCCTGCGTTCATTGACGTAAAATTATAAGACCTTACCGCTTGCCCCATTATATTTGAAACAACAATTTCAACATTAGATTGAGTATCTAAGTCAAATCTAAGCGTTGTTTCTGGATTGAATGGATTTGGGTAATTTTGGTGAAGAGTAATCGTTTTTGGTAATAATGCGTTATCGTTTATAGATAAAACGACATTCGCATTTCCAGGTGTTGGTGTAAGCCAATCCCAAACATCAGATCCATCAGGTATCCTACCGTAAGAGACATCCCCAGTTTGATTTCCAAATGTTAGCGAATCTACAAAGGATGTATCACCGGCAAACATCGTTACTAATCCAATTTGCTCTCCGTCGCTACCCAGTTTTATTTCTATATGAAGAACGCCTTGTTCAGACTCTTTGTCTGCCCAAAGCAAAACAAATCCGCCAGGTGCGATGGTTGTTAAGCTTGCATCGTTAGTAGGAATTTGCCAAGAACTAGGATCGGATAAATCGTCTGAAATATACATACCACCGATATTCACAGATACATCTCCAGTATTATACAATTCGATGAAATCATCATAGTCTCCATTTTCATCTGTACAACAAGAATCATTACTAGCGAGGAATTCATTAATAACAATTCCAGAAAGACCTTCTGGCGTCCACGTATTTGAAACGCCAGCTGTTGGATTCGGGAAAGCGCCCCAAGTCGCTCCACCATCACCAATTCGACCAGAACTAGTATCGGCAATTTGTTCGCCATATGTTAACGAATCAACAAAAATTGTATCGGTGCCGGAAATATAAACCAGTCCAATTTGTTCACCGCTTCCGCCAAGTTTTTCTTCTACATGAAGAGGTCCCTGTTCGGACTCTTTATCTGCCCAAAGTAAGAGAAATCCACCAGGAGGAATTGTTGTAACATTAGATGCGGTATCAGGAATTTGATGAGAAGCTGGATCTGTTAAATCATCGGTGAACCAGAGACCGCCGATATCAACGGAATCAGTTCCTGGATTATAAATTTCCACCCAATCATCAAAATCGCCATTCTCATCCGCCCAATAGGAATCGTTGCTTGCCATGAACTCGTTGATATATAGCGTCGGTGCCTGGGCAAGTATCAGAAAGGGTAACGCCATCATTATTGTTAGTATTCGTGTCATAACGAATCTCCTTTTTTTGTTAATGAAATTCATAAATATATAATTTTTCTTCAGAGTCGCTTACAATATAAACCTGATTAGTATAGTGGTTATAAACAACACCTTCAGCTTTTTCAAAATCGAGAGAGTAAGTCTTTAATACTCCATCAAGTTCATTCCATTCATACAATTGTTTAGACTCATCACTCACTATAAAATAGTTTTTAGTTATATCGTTGATACAAATACCCGAATAGTCTCGAGCAAAATCTAACGAGAGTTCTAATGTATTGATAAGAGCAGAATCAAGTTTAATAAAAACGCCAGGGTTTTTCTCGTTTAGTAAAACTATTTGACCATTATTTGAGTTGATAGCTATTCCTTCTAGGCCACCATTACTTTCATTGTTATTAAATAAAATAGGGTTTCGAGATAATATATTACCAAATGTATCTAAGTGAACAATTTCTAATAGAGACTCTTCGGCAACCCAAAGCGTATTATCTCGCACATCATACGTAATTCCTTCGAGATCCACCCCAGAATAAGAAAGGGTTTTTATTGTATTTCCGAGAAGGTCAAGTTTATATATAGAGTTATCAGGAGGGTCGCTTACAGCGTATAATGCGGACCCGTCGCCATTAAGCGTAAGTCCGGATGGTTCAGGAACATCTAGACTTACGCTTTCTATTAATACAAGTTTTGATTCGGAAATAAGAGGAGAAGTCTCATCGATGTTACAAGATGAAATAACAACTCCAACCAATATGGTCAAAACAAATTTCATTGTCTAATTATTAGATGCGCCTGGCGTAGGAGTTGAAAAAGCAGTCCAGGTTTCGCCACCATCGGGTGTTCTACCTATTGATACATCTGCTTCTTGTGCATCAAAAGTATAAGTATCAATAACTGTTAATCCATCTGAATCAATTAATACAACAGATTCGCCACCGCTTGAAAGTTTGGTGTTAATATGTAAAATGCCTTGTTCCGGTTCTTTATCACACCAGAGTATTAAGTAACCTCCAGCAGCAATTGTCGTTAAGTCCGAATTTGTCATCGGAATAAGATTTGGTTCCGTATCTTCTGGATCGTCCGTAAAATACATACCGCCGATATCAATAGCTTCCGATGTTCCGTTATAGAGCTCTACCCAATCATCGAACCCACCTTCTTCATCTGAATGGCCGGCATCATTACTAGCAAGAAATTCATTAATAACGAGCACCCCTTCTTCCGTTGGCGGAGTTTCAATGGGGTCGTCTTCCCCAAGATCACACCCAATAAAGCCCAAGAGCAATATAGACAATAGTCCAGTTGTTAGGTTAGTTAGTTTCATTTTTGTTTCCTTTTGTTTATTAATTGTTAGAAAAAGACCAGTGTTCTAAACTGAACATAGGAGAAATCATAATCACTGGGTACGCCACCACCTGTTGCGTTTGTTGAATTATCAACCATAGCATAATTCAAATAAAATCGTATGTTTGGATTCACATACCAATTGACGCCTAAGGTAATATTATTTGCTTTTCCACCATAAATCAATGCTTTTTCATCTGATAAATTAAGGTGACTAAATCGAGCCAATAGTTCAAAGGCTCCCCATTTTTTATTATTAGGTAATATTTGTCCAAATTCACCTTCGTTTACGACCCAAGGACGAGTTTCACCCGTAACAAACCAACTAATAAATCCATAACCTCCAACCAATGATACATCTGAATAACCATCTTCTCGAGTTAATGATGTTTGCATATATTCACCCTGAAGCGATAAGCTTTTAAGGCGAAGTGCGCCCTCCAAGCCCGTTTGGGATATTTTTTCTACATGGAAAATATTATCAGTATCTACGATTTCAATATCTCCAATTTTTGTTTCAGGTTCAGCATTGTAATCAACAACGCCTTTATCGTCAAGTGGGTTATGTTGAGCAAATGCTCCACCTAAATGAATTAATAGACCGTCTGTCATAATAGGCGCCATTGCAAAGCGCGCAGCAATTCCGGTTCCAGTTTCATCTGTATTTTGATTTTTGTCATCATCCATTCCTTGAGCAAATAATGCGGTACTAAAATGCCATTTATTTCCCCATTGTGTGTATCCAACAGATGTTCGTCTCCCTAATTTAAAAGCTAAGGCATTATAAGCCCTTTCAGGGAAAGCGATGAGTCGGGAACTTGTTAGTATTTCTAATCCAAAAGGAACTTTGTAATGCCCCATTTTAAAGATAGAATTTTCACGACCACTATAACTTAGCCACATATCTTTTATTTCGACTGAATATTCAGCAATATCCATATCCCACTCTGCATTCCAATCACCCCAAAGTTGAGTTTTTGCGGCAAATCGTGCTTTTCGAAGATGAGTACCATTGCTCAATTTTTCGGCAGTATCATCCATAAAATATGCACCATCAATATACATTCTAATATCAAAACGTAACTTGAATTGCCCGTCTTCTGATTTTAGGATAAACTTTCCATTTTCAGTCCAACCGGATGAGTCAGATAAAGATGTTTGCCCTATAATCGTTCCTATAATTAAGAAGGGAAAGATTAGCATTGTTATTTTTTTCATTTGATCTCCTTTTTTGAATAAGTCTAATCTGGTAAATCCATACTTATTATGGTTTTTGCAATATTTGCCAGATAGACATTGATTTGTTTTAACAGATCCATCAGCTCCATATGAACTTCATGGGTTGCTACAGATTCAGTTAATGCTTGTTGAACTCGCTTTAAATGTGTAATTCTATATTCAGTTTCTAAATTTCGATATTTTAAATCTTTAGTAATTATTTTCTCTGCTGTTTTTAATCGCATTTCACCAAAGGCTTCTTTTAATCGACTTAATTGTTTCATAACTCGAATATGAAAATCATTAAGTTCGCTTTCACCTTCTTCTGAAAAATTTTCATGAATATTTTGGAATTTCCCAGCAAGCGGAATAATGTTTTTATCAATAATATCTCCAACGCTTTCCATGTCTTTTATAATAGACATCATAGCAAAAACTTCAATAGCCTGCGTATTAGTTAATTCTTGTCGGCTAATTTTAAAAGAATAATCAGATACATTTCGTTCTAGAAAATCAATCTTATTTTCACGCATTTGGATGCCATCTATTATAGATAATTCTGGATATACTTCATCTTCATTAGTGCCGTTAATTGAAAAAGGGACAATCGAAGCAGAAACCATTCGTGTAAGAATTTTAATCATACGTAACATTTCAGTGCGAGCTAATTCGATTGCAACGGCAGGGTGACCAATTTGAGAATCATCTAAATGCCATATAGTCGGCTCTATACCTTTGGTTTTTTTTATTTTGGGTAAAAACCGATAAACTAGTTTCTCTAAAACTTTAGTAAATGGCAGAAAAATTAACCCAACACCTACATTAAATATGGTATGGGCATTTGCAATTTGTCGAGGTGTTTCTGCGGCAAGTTTATCTAGACCGGTTAACCCGCTTGAAGATGAAAGAGACTTTACAATTGCGGATAAATCAGGGATAAACCATATAAACAACAAAACACCGCTTGTATTAATTAGTATATGAGCGAGGGCGACGCGCTTTGCTTCGCGAATAGTTCCAATACTAGCCAAAGCGGCGGTTATACACGTCCCAATGTTTGCGCCTAAAATAAGTGGAATTCCAGCATCCAGAGTAAGCAAGCCTTGTTGAGCTAAAACAATTACAATTCCAGTGAATGCGCTCGAGCTCTGAATTAAAGCGGTAAAACCGGCTCCAATTAAGATTCCATAAAAAGGGTTTTCCAATCCTCTCATAAGACCTATAAAAGGCTCAAAAGTTCGCAATGGTTTCATCGAATCAGACATAAGCTTCATTCCAAAAAACAAAATACCAAAACCAAGAAGAACTTCTCCTGTATGCTTAATAGAATCTTTTTTTCCAAAAAGCGTCATAACAAACCCGGCGGTTATCATTAATAAAGCATAGTCTGTTAATTTAAATGCAATTAATTGAGCTGTTACGGTTGTGCCAATATTTGCGCCTAAAATAATTCCGATGGATTGAGCATAGGTCATTAGCTGTGCTTGAACAAAGCTCACCAACATAACAGTTGTTGCGCTTGAGCTTTGTATGACCATTGTTACAAAGGCGCCTACAATCAAAGCAATAACACGGTTTTGTGTTAACGTTGCTAAAATATTTCGCATTTGATTTCCTGCGACTTTTTTTAGCCCATCACTCATTTTATCCATTCCGTAGAGAAATAATGATAAGCCACCAAAAAGCCCCATTACAAGAAAACCCCAATGAATATCAGACCCATTTCCATCGCCTGCAAACAATAAACCAAATTGTAATGCGAATATAGAAATAAATATTTTCAATGGAAAAACCGATTTCATAATGAAAGA
Source organism: Fidelibacterota bacterium (assembly GCA_018649625.1). Taxonomy (GTDB): domain Bacteria; phylum Fidelibacterota; class Marinisomatia; order Marinisomatales; family UBA1611. Next base: position 43,536 of record JABIHN010000104.1, read on the forward strand.
CTAGTCCCTGGTCCCCATTGAATGAATTGTTTTTGCAATATTTCCAGTATAAACATTGATTTGTTTTAATAAATCCATAAGCTCCATATGAACCTCATGTGTTTGAATAGACTCTTCTCTTTCATCGTGGAGACGCTCTAAGTGTCGTGTACGATACAATGTTTCTAAGTTCGTATATTTTTCTTCTTTAGCCATAATGCGCTTTGCTAGCTCAAGATCGAGTTCAGAAAATGCCTCCTTTAATCGACTTACTTGCTTACAGACCTTTGTGTGATAAATATCAATTTCTTCTTTTCCTTCTTCGGAAAAATCCATTTTTAATGCTGATTTTTTTGCAACGAGCGGAATCATATTTTTTTCAAGAATGTCACCAATACTTTCAATATCGTTCACAATAGACATCATCCCATAGACTTCTTGTATTTGATTGTCTGATAATTCCTGTCGGCCAATTTTTCTTAAATAAAGCACAATTCGCTCTTCAAGAAAATCTAATTTTTCCTCTCGCATTTCTATTCCTTCAACCAGAGAAAGCTGTGGATATATTTCATCAACAAGCGGTTCATTAGATTTAAACGGTTTAATAACAGAAGTTAGCATTCGACCTAGGATAGTAGACATTCTGGATACTTCATTTCGCGCAAGATCAATTGCCAATACTGGCGTAGAAACTGCTTTATCATCTAAATGCCAAGTGACGGGTTGTATTCCTTTTTCTTTCCCTTTTTCCGGGTAAATCTTCATAATAGTATTTGCAAAAAAAGTTGTAAAAGGTAAAAAGAATAACGCAAGACTCACATTGAAAATGGTATGGGCGTTTGCGATTTGCCTAGGTGTTTCTGCAGCCAATTTATCAATTCCTATTTCAGATGATATAGGTGAAATAGAACGAATGATTTCTGAAAATGTGGGAATCCAAAATATAAATAAAAGGACACCACCAACCTTGAACATTACATGTGCAATGGCAACGCGCTTTGCTTCTCTAGACGTACCGATACTTGCTAATCCAGCTGTAATACATGTTCCAATATTTGCACCCATGACCAATGGAATTCCAGCGTCGAGCGTTAATAATCCCTGTTGTGCTAATACAATTACGATTCCCGTAAATGCGCTACTGCTCTGAACTAATGCTGTAAAAAGCGTTCCGACCAAAAGTCCAAGCGCAGGATTTTCTAGACCTTTTAATAAATCAATAAACGGTTGAAATGTTCGAAGTGGCCTCATGGCATCAGACATGAGTTTCATTCCAAAAAACAGAATTCCAAAACCTAGAATAGCCTCACCCATGTATTTAGTAGAATCTTTTTTAGAAAACATAGTTAAAGCAAATCCAACCGCAATCATAATAAGGGCATAATCTGTTAATTTAAAAGCCACCAGTTGTGCGGTGACTGTTGTGCCAATATCAGCTCCAAGAATGACACCTAAAGATTGAACAAAAGTCATAAGTTGAGCCTGAACAAAACTTACCAACATAACTGTCGTTGCGCTTGAGCTTTGAATAACCATAGTAACAAAAGCACCAACAAACATTCCAACAACACGGTTATTTGTTAATGCTGATAAAATATTCCGCATACGATCGCCTGCAGATTTTTTCATTCCTTCGCTCATTTTTTCCATACCGTATAGGAAAAAAGCCAAGCCGCCCGCAAGAGTCATTATAAGCGTTGCCCAAGAAAACCCACCCGAAGACATACTTGAAGATCCGGCAAAAAGTAAATTCAGCATTAATATGCTGGAAATGAATACCGTAGTTAAGGGTAGTCGAATTTGTTTCATTAAAACTGTCCTTTTATTAATTAATTATTGATTTGGTTGCTTTCAATTTTCGTTCTTTATATATAGGAATAAATAAAGACAAAAAAGCCAATAGAAGTAAACCTAAGCTAAGTGGATTTGTAAAAAAGATAGTCCAAGTATCTTCAGCTAAAAGCGCTTGTCTAAAATTTGTTTCAGCCATTTTCCCCAATATCATTGCTAAAACCATAGGAGCAGTGGGAAACCCATTTCGTCTTAGAATCCAACCGAGAACACCAAAACCAAAACATACATATACATCAAACATGGTATTTTTTACAGCATAACTCCCCACAAAAGCCACTGCAATAATAACGGGAAGCAATATAGATTTTGGAGCCGCAATAAGCTTTACCCAAATTTTTGTGCCTAGATATCCAATCAACAACATAAATGCTATACCAACAGGTAAACTTGCAAATAAAGCGTAAACGAGTTGAGAGTTTCGAGTAAACAACTCTGGGCCCGGTGTAATATTGTGTAAAGTAAGAGCACCAATCATGACAGCTGTTGCTGCAGAACCCGGAATACCCAATGTTAATAATGGTACCAATGCACCGCCTTCACTAGCGCCCGCTGCGGCAGAAGGGGCAGCAATTCCTTCTAGAGAGCCTTTTCCAAACATCTCAGGGTTTTTACTAGATCGCTTGGCTTCTCCATAAGCGACAAATGCAGCAATGGTTGCACCTGCACCGGGGACCGCCCCCACCAAAGCGCCAATTGCACCACCTTTAAATATATTTTTTCGAATTAACCAGATTTCGCTGAACTTTGGCAATTTACTTGAAAAGGTTTTTACAGCAGTTTTAACACCCGTGTCTTTTTCAATATTTAAAAGAATTTCCCCTAAGGCAAAAAGCCCAATCAGTGCCGGGATAAAAGAAAAGCCATCGAAAAGCTCAGTTCTGCCAAAGGTAAACCTAGGATGGGCATTAATTATATCTAAACCAACCGTCATGAATAGTAATCCAAGCGCTGTACTAAAAAAAGCTTTTGGCCTGTTTTTAGATTCCATAGATGCAACAATTGTAAGTCCAAAAATAGCGAGAGAAAAGAAAGCTGGTGGCCCAAACTTTAAGGCAATTTTAGAAATAGGGAAAGAGAAGAAGATCAATATTATAGACCCAGTAATACCGCCTATTACGTTTGCTAATAAACTGGTACCAAGCGCGCGACCCGGTTGTCCCTGTTGTGTAAGTTCATAGCCATCCATGGCCACGGCAACTGCTGCCGGTGTTCCAGGTGTATTGATGGCAATCGCTGTAATGGTTCCGCCATAAGCACATGATGTATAAATTGAAACTAGAAATACAATGGCAACCAATGGATCCATGCCAAAAGTAAAAGGAACCATTAATGCCAATCCGGTTGATGCGGAGAGTCCCGGCATAACGCCAACAAATATTCCAATAGTAATTCCAATCATAATGGCAGCTCCAGGATGCCACCAAGGTATTGTTTCAGTGCCCAATAAAGCTGAAAAACCAGATAAAAGATTCGTAAATAATTCCATTAGAATAGTGTTCCTAGGGGGAGAGGTACTTGAAGGATTTTATAAAAAATACCATACATAAATAAAATAACAAACGTTGTTGTGAGTAAAATAGTTTTGATTTTTTCATGTTTTAATAAAATCATACCGGCAATCATCATTAATGCGCTGGCGGGCAAAAACCCAATGAATGAAATAATCAAAACATAAATAAATAAGATACCAATAAGAGATAAAACCAATTGAACACGACCTTGCCCAGATTGTTTAGGCGAATCGTTGAATTGATACAAAATCATTAAAGATACCACGATCAAAAATAGGGCCCAGACCTGTGGAATAGTTGCTGCACCAACAGAAGTTCCGGCTCTTGGACTTGGAAAGTAGGAACTAATAAAAATAAAGTTTATTGCAATAGAAAATCCAACACCTGAAATATAAGGAACGTTTGATTTTTTGAATCCTTTCTTTTTGAGATAAAAATAAATCAAGAAGGAAACGAGACCAATGGTTATAATAAAAATAAGAATTGGCATGGGAGCAGAAGGAGGTTCAATTCCAACAGAAAAACCGGCTTTTTCTAAATACGTTTTTGCAGAGACAGCATCACTCAGTACCATTTTTTTAAAGGATTCACCCTCAATAAAAACGCCCTGAACTCGCGTTGTTTGAATAAAGGCTTTCCATTTTGAATCCTGGCTTACTTCTTTTAATAAGTTTTGTAGATAAGATACAATATCAGAACTGGTCCCTTTTTTTACTGCAAACCCGCGCCACATAACATCGGTAGTTAAATCAATTCCAACTTCTTTAAAGGTTGGTGTATTTGGAAAATCAGGATGTCGTTCTTCGCTTGCAATAGCAGCGATTTTTAAATTGCTTTCTCGGCCAATAATATCTTCGGGGTTTCCAACATACACATGATTATGTTTACCCATCACGGAAGCAATCGCTGGGCCACCGCCACCATATGGAATCCATTTTGCGGAAATACTGCTCTTGTCCCAAATTTTTACCGCCATAAGATGATCGAGGGATCCGCTTCCAGGCCCACACCATTTTTGTTCATTTGGATTTGCTTTTGCGTGAGCCAAAACCTGTTCTATCGTTTTGATATCAGAATGCTTATTGGTAATAATCGCTTCTGGGGAAATGGTTAAACAGGCGAGATATTCAAAATCTTCAAGGCTAAATCCAATGTCTGTTGTTTGAATTGGAGCGAGGAAAGCCGCAGGAAAAGCAAGAATTGAATATCCGTCAGCTTTTTCATTATAGACATTTGCCAGGGAAAGAATGCCCGACCCTCCAGGTTTATTGACAACAACAAACGACTCTCCAGATTTTTGTCCTGCAATTTGAGCAAACTGTCGCGCCATAAGATCAACAGCGCCGCCCGGTTTTGTATGAACAATTATTTTAACGGGCTTATCCGGGTATGTTGCACTAGCAAAGCTGAAAAGCAGGATTGATATTATTAATAATTTAAATGATAGCTTATTCATAAGAGAAAAGTTGTTGATTTATATATCTAAAATAACTTATAAGATTATTTTAACATTAATTTTTCCAAGTAGAATAAGGGTTTTTTAAAAGCATCATATTATAATATTTAACTTGCCCAGTTACTTCTTCGCTTATAAAGTTTGGTTTTTCAAACTGTTGATCTTCGCTTTCTAGTTCTACTTCTGCCACAACTAGCCCATCATTTACACCATGGAACTCATCTATTTCCCAGATTAAATTATCATGTTTGTATTTATATCTGGTTTTTTCTATGAGCGGCTGGTCACAAAGAGAGAGAAGGTGATCAGCGTCAGATGTGGGGATTTCCGTTTCAAATTCATAGCGACTCATTCCACTTTTATTTCCCATTCCCTTAATGGTTAATACACCTTTTTTTGATCCATCTTTTTCTACGGTTCTAACTCGAACAGCTCGCTCTTTTTCGGGCTGTAAATAGCCTTGACGCATGGTGGTTCCACTCATGTCACTTGGAAGTGATTTTATTAAAAATTTTCTTTCTATTTCGTTAGCCATGATTATTCCTTATGTTTTTTTAATTTGCTAATGGTTTATCAATCCACCCAATGACACGTTTGATTGCTTGTAGATAATTTATGTTTTCAACGTCATTAAGCCCAACATCCGTCATGGTTTTTTTAATATCACCTAATTCTGTTGATTCAGAATTGATGGACATGATTGTCGCGCCATTGACCAAAACATACCCAACTTCACAAATGGTATCATTTACCATATATCCATAACGCTCTTTCACAACGGTAACAGCTTGTAAATCAGGGTGAGCTTTTACCATATTTAAAAATTCATCACGGGAATATTTGTCTTTTTCGAAATTTGGCATTTCGACTTGAAAGGCGGGAAAAATATCGCTTTTCAAAAAATCTACAGATACAGGAAATTCTGTCTTGGTGAGCGGATTCCATTGTTCAAGCCCATCAATGGTTTTAACATAGGTTTTGATATCCATTTTTCCGTCGCGAATTTTTGTATTATTTTCATCATTTGTGCGTGACATGATGTAGATTTCCGGGGAATGACGGACCCATAGTTTTTCTGGAATAGGAACAGACAATCTCGCCATTCTTTCAGCTTGATCAATAAAATCTTGACCGAAACTTCTAAATTCAAATCTTGGTTTTGAAATCTCGCCTACTTTCATTTTATCTTTAGACATTAAGGAGTCCTTTGTGTAGTTAGTTTGGATATTACCAGTAAGAGTTTAAGAAATATAAAACATATGTGTTTATTTAAGAAATTATAGGCAATTATTGTGCCACAAATTATCATTGAAGACAGAACAAGAAACAAAGTAAAACGGGGCGATGAAAAATCGCCTTATAGACGAAAAATCGCCTATTTATTTTAGAGTCCGTATTTTTTCATTTTTGACCTAAGAGTAGTTCTCGGGATATTAAGCAATTTTGCTGCATCTGTTTGTTGCCATCTGCATTTTTCTAAGGTTTCCTTTATAATAGTTTTTTCTGATGAAGAAATGGTTTGATTTAAAGAAGAACCATCGGAGTTTGGTTTGGTTTTTTTTTGCTCTTGCAAATATTTTGGCAAAAGGCTAGCGACCAAAGTATCTCCTCGTGATAGGGCAATCATTTGGATAATGGCGTTTTCCAATTCACGCACATTCCCGGGCCAATGATAGCTCTGAAGCAAAGCCATAACAGCTGGTGTAATATGATGTCCTGAGCCATGTTTTTTAATAAAATGTGCCGCGAGAAG
>JABIHN010000105.1 GCA_018649625.1 Fidelibacterota bacterium
ATTGGTGGTTTAGAACTTCTCATAGGAGCCGGCGGTGCTATGGCTTGGAAAAAACTGAAAAATAAGAAGAAGTAAAATTGTATTAGAAACCCCATCTAAATCGACAAAGAAGCAGGATTCATTATATTTATTTCTAATATATATTTTTCAATTGTAGTAATTATCAGTGAAACATACGCAATCATTAAAAGTATTATCTTATTCCTTATTCTTAAGGCTTGACCTGATATAAATTCCGAGCTCGAAAATTTCGGAAAAATTATGGCTACCGTATTAGCATTTACAAATCAAAAAGGTGGTGTGGGAAAGACCACATCTGCAGTCAATGTTGCATTAAGCTTGGCAGTGACAGAAGTACGTACACTTTTAATTGATTTGGATCCACAATCTAATGCAACCACTGGTCTATCAGATCTTTTTGAAAAAACAAATGGTTCTATTTATGATATTTTACTCAAAGGAGATGGATTTAAAGATGCTATAACCAAAACATCCTTTTCTCATTTGGATCTTGTTGCTTCGACTAATGATTTAGTAGGCGCAGAAATAGAATTGGTTAGTATAATGGCACGTGAATATCAACTTCAAAAAGCAATAAAAAAAATTCGAAAAGATTACGATATTATTATCATTGATTGCCCGCCATCATTAGGGCTTTTAACATTAAATGCTCTTACTGCATCAGATGCGTTAGTGATTCCGATTCAATGTGAATATTATGCTTTAGAAGGACTTGGGCAATTATTGAATACAGTGCGATTGGTACAACGTCATTTAAATAAAAATTTAGAAATTGCAGGTATTTTAATGACGATGTATGATAGCCGGTTGAATTTATCTAAACAGGTGGTAGAAGAGGTCGATGGCTTTTTCAAGGATAAATTGTTTAAAACCTACATTCATCGTAATGTACGATTAAGTGAAGCACCAAGTTTTGGTAAACCTGCGCTACTATATGATGCAAATTCCACAGGTGCTCGAAATTATATGAGTTTGACAGAGGAGATACTCCAACGTGTCAGTTAATAGATTAGGTAAAGGGCTAAGTGCTTTAATTCGTCCAAAGTCAGAACAGAAAGCACAAACAAGCAAGAAACAATCTCATTCAAAACCGGGTGTTACAGAAATTTCAATTAAGGAGATTCGCCCAAACCCAAATCAACCTCGTCGGAATTTTGATGAATTAGCATTGAATGAGTTGGCTGCATCGATAAAAGAAAAAGGCGTATTAACACCCGTTACAGTGAGAAAAGTTTCGGATGGATATGAATTGGTTGCTGGTGAGCGTAGGTGGCGTGCTTCAAAAAAATGTAAAAAGAAAACGATACCAACTTATGTTATTTCTGTAAAAGATGATGCTGAAATGATGGAAATGGCGCTTATTGAAAATATTCAACGTGAAGATTTAAATCCGTTAGAAGAATCTGAAGCATATGCTGTTTTAAATTCAAAATTTGAAATGTCACATGAGAAAATTGCAATATCAGTTGGTAAAAAACGTGTTACTATTTCAAATTCACTTCGATTATTAAAATTACCACCAGATATTAGGAAAAGTTTGAGGTTGGGACATATTTCAGCCGGCCATGCACGAGCAATTCTCCAGGCTAAAACTGGACCAGGAATGCATAAAATATGGCAATCAATTATAAAACTTGAACTGAGTGTACGAGGTGCAGAAGCATTGGTAAAATCACTCACAGATATTTCAATAAGCAAAACGAAAAAAATAAAAAAAATATCGTTACAAGTTCAGGCTTTAGAGAATAATTTAATCGAAATCCTTGGAACAAAGGTCAAATTAAAACCGGGGAAGAAAGGTGGTTCTATTGAAATATCCTATTTTTCAAATGATGATTTAGAACGAATTTTAGATTTGATTAAATCCATTTCTTAGCATTCCAGTGAAACCTGAAAAATATACCATCATGTTAATCCCGGATGATGAGTCGGGTTCAAAATCTTATCATGTGTCTAAAATGGTCATTCAGTTTGCCTTATCCCTTGTCGTGCTCTTTGTTATTGCTGTTACAGGTATTTTACTTTATTATATTCCAAAGATATCTGATTATTCAGATTTAAAAATTAGGCTTGATCAGTTTTCATCAGAACGGCATAAAGTTTTAGAACTTACTCGAGATTTAAATCGATTAAATCAAATGGATGAATTGGTCCGACACTCTTTAGGCACAAAATTGGATATTGATGATAAGCCTATCATGATTGACTCAATTACAGGTGCTTTTTCAACTGCATCTAACCATATTTCATTTATTGATAATATTCCTTCAGTAGCACCTATCCAAGGCTTTGTTAGTCAGCGATCCAGGAAAGCTGGTCTTTTTGTAAATAAAACGCATCATGGAATTGATATTGTTGCTAAGGAAGGTGACCCAATATTGGCAGCAGCATCTGGTGTAGTTGTTTATTCTGGTTGGAATTATGAATTTGGAAACATGCTTATTCTATATCATGGTGATGATTACTTTACCCATTACGGGCATAATAAACAGAATTTTAAGAAACAATTGGATAGGGTTATTCGAGGAGAAGTAATTGGTCTTGTTGGAAATACGGGTATATCATCTGGACCGCATTTGCATTTCGAAGTTTGGAAGAAATTTAGAGCTATGGATCCGTTAAACTTTTTCCCGGAATATCAAACAACAGATTTAACTTCTAGTCATGAGTAAGATAAATTTTCAAAATGTTCATACCATGGTTGGGGCAGATGCCAAAATTGATGGTCCCATTCGGTTACGTGAAGGGATTATTGTTTATGGACAAGTTCATGGAGATATTGTAACTGAAGGACCAGTTCGAGTTGCACAAAATGCAATGGTACAGGGTAACATTTCCGGATGTCATATTCGTATTGGTGGGACTGTAGTTGGGGATATCATTGCTGATGGTCAGGTGATTCTCGGAAAAAAATGTGTTCTCAAGGGTGATATTGTTTACCGGAAATTGTTGATTGAAGATGGTGCGCAATTTGAAGGTAAATGTGATATTGTTGGACGCGAGTCAGAAAAAAGTTGATTTTTTGAATGTCTTCTCAAAAGGAAAAACAATTTGGATCAAATTTTGCACGCTCAATGGAATATTTTCAAAAAATAGTTACTCAGTCCGGACCTGCTGCATCTGCATCTTATACACTTCTTGCTTCGGTTCTTATTTTTACATTATTGGGTTGGTATATTGATACATCTAGAGGAAGTAAGCCGATTGGTGTTTTAGTTGGTTTAAGTATAGGATTAATCACTGGTTTTTATCACTTGGCGAAAATTATTTGGAAAAATAAACATTGAAACTATTACTATATGGGCTAATAGCATCTGCCGGTATTCTTGGATTAGCTGCGGGCATTTATCCTGACTATCATTTTGAACTATTTTTAGGATGGATTCTTCCATCTCTTGCGGGATTTATTACCATTTATTTGGTATTAGATGCTTCAAAAAAAGATGCTCAGCGCGTCACAAAAATCATCGCAATTGGGTTTGTGGTTAAAATGATTTATTATGGTTCAATAATTTTAATTATTTTTAAACTTTATCCTTTTAAACCCATCCCTTTCATATTTAGCTTCGCAGGCTTTTTTATAGTGCTTCACGCTTTAGAAGCTGTCATTATAAAAGATATCTCTAATTAGTCGAACAATTTTAATAATAAAAGAACAGCAGAAGAATGAGTGTAGTTGAAGCCGGAAACGCTTCTCAAAGTGTAATGGAGCAGGTGGGTCCTAATATTATCCATCATGTTTCAAATTCCGATATTTCCCATCCAATTTTAGGACTCCCAACTTTTTTTGGAATTGATTTTTCAATTACCAAACATGTTTTTATGTTATGGGTTGTTGCATTTTTAGTTGCAATTACAATTATAATTCCTATTCGGAAATTTTTATCCAGCGGTCGCCCCACACCATCAGGTTGGATGAATGCCATTGAAGCCATTGTTCAATTTATTCGAGATTCAATAGCGAAACCCAATGTAGGTCCTAAATGGGTTATGACATGGACACCCTTATTATTAACACTTTTCTTTTTTATTCTTTTTGCAAACGGAATTGGGATGGTTCCAATTTTTGATGTATTGGGATTATTTAATAGATTTGTTATGGGCGTTCCTGCTTCAGATACACATAATTTCATTAATAATATTCTCCATGGTGGTGTAACGGCAACTGGTAATTTCAATGTAACAGCGGCTTTAGCAACTATTACCTTTTTTTCAATTATGGCTGCTGGAACTATGGCACATGGTTTTATTAATCATTGGAAAAATTTGGCTCCCCATGGATTAGCGTGGCCAGTTTATATCATTTTAATCCCTATTGAATTAATGGGGCTCATAGTAAAACCATTTGCATTAACTATGCGATTGGCCGCAAACATGACGGGTGGGCATATTGCATTACTCGCTCTTTTATCTCTTATGGCCATTTTTGGCGAAATGTTTCATAGCACGCTCGCTGGAGTTGGTGTTGCATTTATCTCACTCCCTATGGCCGCTGCTATTTCAGGATTGGAAATCATTGTTGTACTAGTACAAGCTTATGTCTTTACTCTATTGACATCGGTATTTATTGGTATGGCAATTAACGTACATCATTAATCAAACAAAAAGGAAATCATAATGGAAGCAACAACATTTCTCCCAATCGGTATGGGTTTAATCGTGATCGGTGCCTCACTTGGAATCGGTAAATTTACAGCAGCAGCTGCAGAAAGTATTGCTCGTCAACCCGAAGCGGCAGACAAGATCACTGGTGCGGTGAATTTGCCTCTCTTCTTATTAGAAGGTGTTGCAATTCTTGCAGAAGTATTCACATTTTTAATGCTGATTCTTTAATCAGAAAGTTGTAAAAAATTATGGATCAAACTTTGGGATTACCTGGAAGTCAGGATTTGCATGAGACAACTGAAGCTCATGGAGGTGCAAGTGCTCCAAACCCATTAGTCCAATTAGATCCGGGTCTGTTCATTTGGACGATTCTGACCTTTTTAATCTTGTTTTTTGTTTTGGCAAAATTTGCTTGGAAACCATTGCTAATAGCTTTGGAGACAAGAGAGAATACAATCAAATCTTCATTAGAAGATGCTGAAAAAGCCAAGACGGAACTGGAACGACTCAATGCTGAATCTGAAGAAATCATGGCTAAGGCTAGATCTGAAGCTCAGACAATTCGCGTTGAAGCGAAATCTGCAGCCGAAAAGATAAAAGCGGACGTTATGGTTCAAGCAGGCGAAGATGCGAAAAAAATTCGTGATGAAGCTCAAAAACAGATCAACGTTGAAAAGGATAAAGCTATTAGTGAAATTCGCCAAGAAGTGGTGAGTTTAACAATGACGGTTGCTGAAAAGGTAATTAGAAAAAATCTATCCAAAGAAGACAATCAATCTTTGATTGACGACTCAATTCAACACCTAAAAGGTTATGACGCATAAACATAACGCAAAGCGTCTTGCAAAAGCAATCTATTCAGTTTCTGATGAAAATAATTTGCTTGAATCAGTTCATGGAGCATTAAATGCGATGAATGATTTGGTGAAAACAGAATCTGAATTTCGTGCTTTTATTCAATCCAAACGAATCAAGAGCGATCAAAAAATTTCAATCTTGAATCAGGTAATGGGCGAAAAAGGTCATCCTTTGGTTTCTGATTTGCTCTTTTATTTAAAAGGGAATAAGGCGCCTAGGATTTTGCTAGATTTAACGAAATTGTTTAATCGTTATTACAAAGAAGGAAAGAATATCTTATCTGTATTTGGAACGGTTGCTAATGAAATGAGTGATGAAGAAAAAAAATCATTAAAAATATCATTAGACACAATTCTAGGTAAAGAAACCGACTTATATATAGATGTTGATGAATCTTTAATTGGTGGTATCAAACTTCGAATCGAAAACACATTCCTGGACGCTTCAGTCCAGAATCAATTGCAGGTGCTCAAAGGTGAGTTGTTGCAGTTGTAAGACATTAGGAAAACATGGAAATACAAACTGATCAATTAACTCAGCTACTCCGCGAGCAAATCGAAAAATTCGATGGTTCAGTAGATGTAGCAGAGGTTGGAGAAGTCATTGAAGTAGGTGATGGAGTTGCCCGCGTTTCAGGACTTGAAAATGTAATGAGTTCTGAATTAGTCGAATTACCAAATGGTGTATTCGGGATGGCATTGAATCTTGAAGAAGATAATGTTGGTCTCGTACTATTTGGCGAAACCCGGCTAGTGAAAGAAGGTGATTTAGCAAAACGTACAGGGCGAGTGGTAGAAGTTCCTGTAGGGAATGCAATGCTTGGACGTGTTGTGAATCCATTGGGACAGCCGATTGATGGTAAAGGCCCAATTGATACACCTCATTCTCTTCCGATTGAAAGAAAAGCATTGGGTGTAATGGCACGCCAGCCTGTAACTGAACCTTTACAAACTGGGATTAAAGCTGTGGATAGTATGATTCCAATCGGTCGTGGTCAGCGAGAGTTGATTATTGGTGATCGTCAAACTGGAAAAACGGCTATTGCAATCGATGCAATTATAAACCAAAAATATACGCATAAAACAGATAATCCTGTTTATTGTATTTATGTTGCAATTGGACAAAAGGCATCAACTGTTGCTGCGCTCGTTCAAGAATTAGAAGCAAATGGCGCAATGGAATACACAACTGTTGTCGCTGCTAATGCATCAGATCCTGCACCGACACAATACATTGCACCTTATTCTGGCGCTGCAATGGGTGAATATTTTCGGGATAAAGGACAACATGGATTAATTGTATATGATGATCTTTCGAAACAGGCTGTAGCCTATCGTCAAATGTCACTTGTTCTTCGTCGCCCACCTGGACGTGAAGCATTCCCAGGGGATGTATTTTATCTTCACAGTCGCTTATTGGAACGTGCTTCCAAATTATCGGATGACTTAGGTGGCGGTTCCTTAACAGCATTACCTATTATTGAAACGCAAGAAGGAGATGTATCTGCATACATTCCAACAAATGTGATCTCTATTACAGATGGACAAATTTATTTAGAAACGAATCTATTTAATTCGGGAATTCGTCCTGCAATTGATGTGGGTCTTTCGGTATCTCGTGTGGGTGGAAATGCTCAAATAAAAGCAATGAAATCTGTTGCCGGAACACTTCGTTTAGATTTAGCCCAGTATCGTGAACTTGAAGCTTTTGCGAAATTTGGATCAGATTTAGATAAAGCAACTATCGCTCAATTAACTCGTGGTGAACGCATGGTTGAAATTCTGAAACAGAATCAATATGTTCCCATGGATATTGAAAAACAAGTTGCAATAATTTTCGCAGTTTCCAAGGGATACTTAGACGATATAGATGCCAAAAAAGTTTTAGAATTTGAAGCAGGATTATTTGAATATCTAGAAGCGAATGCTAGTGACGCTCTTTCATCTATTGTTGCAGATGGAAAAATATCTGATGAAACGACTGCTAAACTTGATAAAGCAATTATTGATTACAAAACTGGATTTAATGCTTAAGTAAGCATGGCAAATCTTAAGGACATTCGAGACCGAATTAAATCGGTGAAAAGTATCCAGAAGGTCACCAAGGCTATGAAAATGGTTGCGGCAGCCAAGATGCGTCGAGCTCAAGAAAGAATGGAACATTCTCGGCCCTATAGTAATTCATTGACAGAAGTAATTCATCATTTGCTGCCAGATGTAGATAGGAATTCACTCCCATTATTAGATGTGAGAGAAATCAAACGAAAGGCTTATGTTATTGTATCCGCTGATCGAGGATTAGCTGGAGCACTTAATACCAATTTGCTCAAAGTTGCTCAAAAAGAAATTGACGAATTTGGAAAAGAAAATGTGGATTTGTTCTGTATTGGGAAAAAAGCTCGAGATCATTTTAAACGTAGAGAGTACAATATTATTACAAGCCATGTTGATTTCTGGGCTGATATGGAATTTGATAGTGCCATGAAAATTGGAAGAAGTATTATTGAACATTTCACAAGTGGTAAAGTAGATGAAATTCATGTTGTATTCAATTATTTCATTAATGTTGGAAAGCAAGAAGTTAAATCTGAAATCCTGTTACCACTTATTTTTGAAGCTGAAGATAATGTTGCGCATGACCGTTTATATGAACCATCCAAAGAAGAATTAGTATCATCCTTAATACCAAGACATCTGAATGTTCAGATGTGGAAATATTTACTTGAATCATATGCTAGTGAACAGGCAGCGAGAATGTTAGCCATGGAAAATGCTACAACCAATGCAGAAGATATGATTAAGGACTTAACATTACAATTCAATAAAGCTCGCCAAGCTGCAATTACGACAGAAATGCTGGAAATTGTAGGTGGCGCCGAAGCTTTAGGTTAACCCAAAAAGGGACATCATTTTATGTCAAACAATGGAAAAATTTCACAGGTAATGGGAGCGGTGGTTGACGTCGCATTTGAAGACGGCCATCTTCCTGATATTTATAACGCACTTAATGTTGATCGCGGTGATGATGGAATATTAGTATTAGAAGTTGCTCAACATTTAGGTGAAGGCGTTGTTCGAACTGTAGCGATGGATTCTACAGATGGACTTGTCCGTGGTCATGCGGTTGAAGATTCGGGCTCACCCATTACGGTTCCTGTAGGTCAAAATACTCTAGGACGTTTATTTGATGTTCTTGGAAATACGATTGATCAAAAAGGAGATTGTCCAACAGAAAAAAAATATCCAATTCATCGTTCTGCTCCAAAACATGAAGATCTTGCTACATCCACAGAAATATTGGTAACGGGCATCAAGGTTGTTGATTTGATGGAACCCTATACCAAAGGCGGTAAAACTGGATTGTTTGGTGGTGCCGGTGTTGGAAAAACGGTATTGATTCAGGAATTAATTCGAAATATTGCCACTGAACATGGCGGATATTCTGTCTTTGCTGGTGTAGGTGAAAGAACTCGTGAAGGAAATGATCTTTACAACGAAATGACAGAATCGGGCGTGATTGATAAAACAACCATGGTCTTTGGTCAAATGAATGAACCACCTGGGGCACGACTTCGTGTAGCATTAAGTGGATTGGCAATGGCTGAGTTCTTTCGAGATGAAGAAGGTCGAGATGTTTTATTATTTATTGATAATATTTTTCGTTTTACCCAAGCTGGTTCTGAAGTATCTGCACTTTTAGGTCGTATGCCTTCTGCTGTTGGATATCAACCAACACTTTCTACAGAAATGGGCGATTTACAAGAAAGAATTACTTCAACTAAAAAAGGATCGATTACGTCTGTTCAGGCAGTTTATGTACCTGCAGATGATTTAACTGATCCAGCACCAGCTACAGCATTCGCTCACTTAGATGCAACGTCAGTTTTGGAACGTAAAATTGCAGAATTGGGAATATATCCTGCTGTTGATCCTTTGGCATCAACATCTAGAATTCTTGATCCTCGGATTATTGGCGATCGACATTATAATGTTGCTCGTCAAGTTCAGTCAGTACTTCAGCAGTACAAAGATTTGCAGGATATTATTGCAATTCTAGGAATGGATGAACTATCTGATGATGATAAGGTTACCGTATCTAGAGCACGTAAAATCCAAAAATTTATGTCTCAACCTTTCTTTGTTGCAGAACAATTTACTGGAACACCAGGACGATATGTGAGTTTAGAAGATACTGTTTCTGGATTTGAAGCTATTTTAAATGGTGAAGCGGATGAATTAGGTGAAAATTCATTTGCCTATGTTGGTACGCTTGATGAAGCATTTGAAAAACATAAAAAATCTATCGCCTAATGAACAATTTCAATCTTGAAATTGTAACACCAATCCGTGAATTGGACGAGGAAAAAGTAAGTTATATTCGTTGTCCTGGATTAGATGGCTCTTTTGGCATCATGGCAAATCATCGGGAAGGAGTTTTTGCTTTATCCGTTGGAGAAATCAAGATATTAAAAAATGGAAAAGAAGAATATTGGGCTACTGGTGGCGGATTTGCTGAAATAATGAAAGATAAGGTGAAGTTGTTAGTTGAATCAATTGAGACATCATCTGAAATTGATTCGGCTCGAGCAGAGAAATCTTTAGAGCGAGCAACTCAACGTAAATCTGAGCATAATAATTTGGATGAAGAACGAATTGAAGCTTCTTTAATGCGTGCAATAAATCGATTAAGCGTTTCAAGAAGATAACTTTTTTTAATATGAACGATAAAAAGAAAACTCGAAACATATTTTGTTTCGAGTTTTTTGTTTATTAACAAATATATAAATTTAAACATGTATAAACGAACACATACTTGCGGTGAACTCCGAAAAACACAATTAGGAGAAACAATTAATCTTAATGGTTGGGTAAATACTGTCCGACTCCACGGTCAGGTAGTCTTCGTAGATCTTCGAGACCGCTATGGAAAAACTCAAATAGTTTTCGATGCCGACTCATTTTCTGGTGATTTTGAAGCTGTGAAAAAGTTATCAATGGAAGATGTCTTATCCGTTAAAGGAATTGTAAGAGATCGAGCTGAATCAGCCATCAATCCCAATATGAAAACTGGAGAAATTGAAATTGCTGTTTCGGATTATATGATGCTAAATGAAGCAGCACCTCTTCCGTTTGTATTATCAGATAGAGGAAATGCGGAAGAAAATCTTCGTTTAAAATATAGATATCTCGAACTTCGTATGGAAGAACTTCAAAATAATATGATGATTAGGCATAAAACATATCAGGCTGTACGTGGATATTTATCAGACCTTGATTTTATGGAAATTGAAACGCCATTCCTCATGAAATCCACTCCTGAAGGTGCCAGAGATTATTTGGTTCCCAGCAGGATTCATCAAGGAAAATTTTACGCCTTACCCCAATCTCCCCAGATTTATAAGCAAATTCTAATGATTGCCAATTATGATCGGTATTTTCAAATTGTAAAATGTTTTCGTGATGAAGATCTTCGTGCAGATAGACAACCAGAATTCACGCAAATTGATATTGAAATGTCATTCATTGATGAAGAAGATATTTTTGAAAAAATGGAAGGCATGACTTGCTCCGTATTTAAATCGGTCAGAAATGTTGATTTACCATCTACCTTTCCAAGGCTCACTTGGGACGAAGCCATGGAAACTTATGGCTCCGATAAACCGGATCTTCGTTATGGTATGGAACTTCAAGACGTGAAAGAATTCACAGATGTTTCAGAATTCAATGCGTTCAAATCCGCTGAAAAAGTAAAAGGAATTGTGGTAAATGGCGGAGCAAAATATTCAAGAAAAAATATTGATGGATTCACAGATTTTGTGAAAAAATATAAAGCCAAAGGATTGGCATGGATGAAAGGGGAGAATGGTGCACTCATTGGTGGAATATCTAAGTTTTTCTCCGAAGAACTTCAACAATCCATGTGTGATAAATTGAATATAAGTGATGGCGATATTTTATTCATGATTGGTGATGAATCATCCATTACATTGAATGCTTTAGGACATCTTCGTGTGGAAATTGCAAAAGCAGAAGAATTAACCGATAAAGATATTTTTAAACCGGTTTGGATTACAGAGTTCCCCATGTTCGAATATGACAAAGATGCAGATCGTTTTATCGCTATGCATCATCCATTTACAGCCCCAAGAGAAGAGGATATTGAACTGTTAGATTCTGATCCATCAAATACTTTGAGTCGTGGTTATGATTTAACCATGAATGGCTATGAAATTGCAGGTGGTTCTATAAGAATTCATCAACAAAAAGTACAGGAAAAAGTTTTTTCTTTATTAGGATTGAGCAGAGAAGAAGCCATAGAAAAGTTTGGATTTCTTGTGGAAGCTCTAACTTATGGCGCGCCACCCCACGGTGGAATAGCCTTTGGATTTGATCGTTTGGTTATGCTCTTAGCAGGAACTGGAAATATAAGAGACGTGATAGCGTTTCCAAAAACAACTTCTGCCACATCCTTAATGGACGAAAGCCCCAGTAATGTGAGTACAGAGCAGTTGGATGATTTGGGGATTCAGTTAAAAGACCTTGATGAATAATTTATTTAATTAATAGCACTTTTTTTGTTACAAACTTATTACCTGATTTTAAAATGATAAAATAAATCCCACTTGATTGTTCCGTTGCTGTCCAATATATAGTATTCATTCCTAAATTAAAAGTTTGACTTGAAAGAGTTTTAACGTGCCTTCCCATTAAATCAAAAACATCTATTGTAGTAGTTTTAAATGTAGTTTTATTAAATTGAATCTTAATTTTGTTATTAAAAGGGTTTGGATAAGTTTTAATGGAAAAGGATTGTGGAGCATTATTAATTGGTTTATCATCATTGATTTCTAATTCAAAATCCCCCCCCCCAAAATCATTGGTTTTCATAATTTTATTTCCGTTACCCACAATCCATCCTATTCCAGTGTTTAACATAAAAATCGAATTAAAAGAAGACGGATTTGCGTTAGCTCTTTGAAATAACCAAGTGTCACCACCGTCAACAGTATGTAGCACTTTATTTGAATTCCCAATAATCCATCCTTCATTTTCATTAATAAAATATATATCGTTCAATTCCCAAGAGATTTCATTAATTAATAAAGAACTCCATGTTTCACCACCATCATTCGTTTTTAGTATTGTTCCAGATTTACCGACAATCCACCCAGTATTTCCTGAAATAAAAGTCATTCCCTTTAATTGATTTATAGTGCCACTTTCAATTATTATCCAATTATTTCCACCATCATTGCTTTTTATAATGATTCCTCTATTTCCAATTGCGATGCCAGTATTAGCATTGAAAAATATGACTTTGTTTAATTGCCTGTCAGTACCAGTATTTTTCTGTTGCCAAGTAATGCCTCCATCTAAAGTAACTCTTATTACACTCTCATTGACATTGTTACCATATTGATTTTGCCCATTAAGTCCTCCCGAAAGCCATCCTAATGTGTCATTTAGGAAAAAAATATCATTCATACCCCAATTCGGAAAATTAATATAACTTTCCCATGTTTCACCCGAATCTATCGATTTATAAAGTGTTGCTCTACTACCAACTCCAAATACTTCTTGCGTGTTTTTAAACTTTACTGCAGATAATGGATTTGATGATATTGGACTTTGTTTTACCCACGATTCTCCTGAATCAGTTGTTCTAAAAATACCACCTGATGTGCCAACTGCCATTCCTAATGAGTCATGAAAATCAATTGAATAAATTTTATTAGAATTATATCCATTAAAATCAGTCCAGTTATCGCCTCCATTATTTGTATATCCCAAATATCCATATTCGCCGGCAGCCCATCCGTTTTGATTATCAAGAAATTTATAAGTTAAAGCAGAGTATTGACTTACAGGGTTATTCCAACTCGCTCCCCCGTCATAAGTTATATAAGTATACCCTGTACTTGATCCCCATCCGATGGAATCATTTAAAAAGAAAAATGGTTGACGTGGAACTAGATCTTCCCAATTTACACCTCCGTTAGTTGTTTTATATAAATAGGGGTATCCTTCAGGAATTTGACCAGCAGTAGATACAAAATATGAATATATCCAACCAACAGAATCATTTAAAAATTGCATAGATTGAATATCATCTAGAAAACCAGAATTTTCTGGGTTTATAATTTCCCATGAATTTCCACCATCAGTTGTCTTGAATATATCACCTAAATAATCATTTATCCCACCTGATAAATACCCAATTAATGGGCTAGTAAATTGAATGTTTTTCCATGTGTAATTATATTGGTCTTGAATAATAATAGCATTCCATGTAATGCCATTGTCAATTGATTTTAATACTGTATTATTACTTCCAACTATCCAAAGTGTGTCATCTTCAATCGAATAAATTGAATAAAAATCTTCTTCAATATTAAGATCGATACCAGTCCAACTTTCTCCGGCATTTTCAGTTTTCAAAATTAAACCATTATCTCCACAAGCATATCCAGTTATTAAATTATTAAAATAAACATCATTTATATTTCTACTGAAAATTTCTGAAAAAACATGCCAATTTTGTCCGTAATCTGTTGTTTTAATAATTTTTCCATAATTACTAACTCCAATCAAAGATTCCATAGAAAATAGATGAATATCATTAATAAAATTATTTATTGGATAAGGATTTTGAAATAGCCATCCTCTTTGAGAGTAAATTAAATTACATTGAATAATTAATTGTAATATGAATATAAATTTTTTCATCCTATTTTTAATTTACATATTGTTTTTTTAAAAAAAAATTATATTTTCATTTTACTATTATGAATATTAAGATTAAACAATAGTATTTTGTAGTTTTGTACGTATGATAAAAAACATTCAACTCCAAGTTCTTCCTGAAGTGGCTTCTAATTCTGATTTATTATTAATAGAAGTTTCAAAAAAAGTCAATTCTAAATGTGATGATATAAAGCATATAGAGATATTAAAACGCTCCATTGATGCACGACAAAAAATAACAAAAATCAATTTAAGAGTTGATGTTTATCTCAACGAGACATTTAAAGAAAAACGCGAAAATGTTCCGGAATATAAAGACGTAAGTCATCAAGATAGTGTCACGATTGTTGGGGCAGGCCCAGCGGGGCTTTTTGCTGCATTACACCTTATTGAAAAAGGACTAAAACCTATTATCCTTGAAAGAGGAAAAGATGTACAAAATAGAAGAAAGGATTTAGCTCGACTAACCAAAGAACACATTGTTAATGAAGATTCAAATTACTGTTTTGGCGAAGGTGGAGCAGGTACTTTTTCTGATGGGAAATTATATACAAGAAGTAAAAAGAGAGGGGATGTAAATAAAATATTAGATATTTTAGTTCAACATGGTGCTTCGCCTGATATTCGAGTTGAAGCCCATCCACATATTGGGACGAATAAATTACCGAAAATTATTCAATCTATACGTGAGACGATTATTGAATTTGGCGGTCAAGTTATGTTTAATAGCCGCGTCATAGATATCCTGGTAAAAAATAATGCTGTTTATGGTGTAAAGTTACAAGATGGCAGCATTATTGAAACCAACAAATTAATATTGGCCACAGGCCATTCAGCTCGAGATATATTTGAATTATTATATAAAAAAGAAATTGAGATTGAAGCCAAACCATTTGCAATAGGCGTTCGAGTTGAACATACTCAAGAATTGATTGATCAAATTCAATATAAATGTAAAACGAGAGGAGAGTATTTACCACCAGCAAGTTATTCAATTGTTAAACAAGTAAAGGGGAGAGGCGTTTATTCGTTTTGTATGTGTCCAGGTGGAATTATTGCACCTTGCGCAACACGTCCGGGTGAAGTTGTAACCAATGGATGGTCACCTTCAAGTCGAGATTATGAAACTTCTAACTCAGGGGTTGTTGTTGAGCTTACTCTCAACGATTTTTCTAAATATGCTAAGTACGGACCTTTAGCAGGGATGTATTTTCAGAAAGACATAGAGCAAACCGCTTGGGAAAAAGGTGGTGAAACTCAAAAAGTCCCAGCGCAAAGATTAGTTGATTTTATTCAAAATAAATTGTCATCTAATATTCCAAAAACATCTTATTTCCCAGGAACTACATCAGTGAAGTTAAACGAGGTTTTACCTTCTTTTATTCATCAACACTTACAAGAAGGTTTTAAACAATTTGGAAAACAAATGAAAGGCTATTTAAGTAATGAAGCTATAGTCCATGCACCTGAAAGTAGAACATCTTCACCTGTTCGGATTCCAAGAGATAGAGTTACTTTAGAGCATCCACAAATAAAGGGATTATATCCTTGTGGAGAAGGAGCCGGTTATGCCGGTGGAATTATTTCAGCAGCGATTGATGGTATGAAGTGTGCTGATAATTGTTGAGTTAGTTAACTGGTTTTTCTATCTCTGATATTGCTTCTATTATTATATCTAATTTAGTTGAAAGAATAGCTTGAGCATCTTTTAATCCTTGATTGTAAAAATAAGTGCCCATTTCTTTTGAAAGAAATATAAATAAAAATTCAACTTCAAACCTACTTATCTCAATCTCAAGTTCTTCAGAGCAAAAGGTTGAAATTTTATTGATTAAAATCTCTTTATCGTTATTTGATATTTTGTTTTTCATATTATTTTTTTGAATTTATTTTATTGATTAAAATTAAAAACAATGCAGTTGAAAGCCCAACTGCACTGAATATCATACACATAACCATAATTTGATATCGAACTGCAATTAAAGGAGAAACACCTGACAGAATTTGTCCTGTCATCATTCCAGGTAGAGAGACTAAGCCAACTGCAAATAACGAATTTGTAATTGGAATTAAAGCTGCTCGGAATGCAATTCCACGAGAATCGATATAGGGTATGTTTCGCTCCAATTCTGCAGATAATCGTTCTGCCGCGAGACTGACTCCATTCATGGAACTTGCAAAAATCATTCCTGCTAAAGGAATCATATATCGTGGTAAAAACCATGGGGATAACTCTAATACAAATTGTGTAACGATGAGAAGTATTGTACCGCCACCCACTAAAATAGATATTACTGCAAAATGAAAATAGTCTTTCCTTTTATCTTGAACTGTCCCTAGTGCAATCCAACTTGCAGCAAAAATCATTACAGATAAAACTGTAATGGTAATAATAGAACTTTCAGATTCAAATATATAGGAGAGGAAATATCCTATAAGAAGAAGTTGTGCTAACATCCTTCCCATAGCATAGATTGAATTTTTCCAATTCAATGACCAAGCATGAAGTATCCCAATCACCAAAATAACAGGAATAATTGTTAGACTTAATTTAGAAAATGGAATGACGGATATAGTTTCGTTCATACTTTTGATTTATTTTGTATTAATATCATTTGTATTCAATACCAGAAAAACCAGGCATTTTATCAATTAAATTTTTGCCCATTAATTTACTGGGCGTATAATATCCGGATTTTTCATGAACTCCCATTAAATATTGAGAAACTTCCACTGTTCCTGATGCGGTAAGATCATACCCGTCTACCGTGGTGAATCTGCCTTGAATCGTATCACCTTTTTCATTTCTCACTTCACCCCAAATGAAAGATTTTGCTAGTGCTCTTTGCTCTGCAGAGTTTGATTTCCAGATTTTATCTATTCTATTTAAAACAAATTTCTTGATCCAATTAAATTTCATTAATTTCATATATTTTTCTTGTTTCCGTAATTTTGCAGCAGCTTTAGGTGATCTTGGAAAATAGACTTCAATATTTGGAATATTTGTACTATGATAGGCAGTATAAACATCTCCCCAAGGAATCGTAATTGTATTTATAGGACCAAAACCAAAATCAACTTCTCGTTCTTTAAATGCCAATGGAACCGTTTCCATTTTACCGTTTATTCGGATTTTTCCTCCTAATGACATACCTTCGGCACCTGTTTTAGCTGTTCCTTTACTTGGTTTGGAACCTTGCATTGCAAACCCAAGAGCTAAATGAGTCGCGTTGGGCATTTTGTCCTTTAAATGAACTGCTAGACAGTCTGTAGGAATAATATCAAACCCTACACCTGGACAGATAACAATTCCCGCTGATTTAGCTTCATCATGCATACTATTTCCATATTCATAAACAGCAATTTCTCCTGTAATATCTACATAATGAGTTTGGGATTGGATACAGGCACGAATCATGGGTTGTGCTGTTGCTGAGAAAGGGCCAGCACAATTGGCTAAAATAGAAACACCGGACAAATTTTTAGCAATTTCATCTTCGGCAGATAAATCAAACACTCGAAATTCTAGATTATTTTTATCAGCCAATTCTTTTACCGATTCAGAACGTCCTGCTAATATGGGATTAAATCCCCTTTTTAGTGCTTCTGCTACAACTAATTGTCCTGTGTAGCCATTTGCACCATATATCATCCAACGCATAATAATTCATCTCTCATGTTGATCAAATTTAAAATATAAATAGGTGAGACTATATGGTTATTCAATGTGTTTCTACAACAAAGATGAATTGGATTACTTTAAAAAATGCGAATATGTTATACTATTTTCGCAGTTTTATGCTTTCCCGTTGAAATCTATTCTATCTCTAAATTTATAAACTCAGAAGGTCCATTAATTGGATTGACTCTCACTGTAATATTATTGGGGAAACGGACAGAATAATCAGTCCAATCTTTACTCCTTTCATTTCTTGAATCGGGTAAATAATAGTCCGTTGATATAAAGTGAGCGCCGCTTTTAAATGCTTTATCTCGTCGCACTGTATTTCCGGTTCGAGCTTGTACTGTACCTGCATCAGCACGAGTTCTTACAAGATATCCCTGACGAACACGTTTTTCTATTTCGGGGCTTGGAGAATTGATGCCTAAAAAAGCCGCTTCAGGTGTGCCTGGGGATGCTTCCACAAAAAGGATTCTTCCTTTCAATCCGGGGTGTCCTTTAATATAACTTTCCATAACACTGCCACTATTATCCAAACCAAATATGATTTTCCCACGTGATTTCTTTAGTGTTGGCCACCCATTATTTAAGATAGCATTTTCGAGAGATGCGTTATCTCCTCGAATATTATCGGGCGTAATTACATTTTTAAGCTCGGCTCCAAATATGTCTCGTATTTCTTCATCTATTGTATTGAGTGCATCAATATTGAATTTTAATGGCTGTATAAATCCTAAAACGGATAAGAAAGAGTTTTTATCTGGAACACCATCTTCTTTGGCTTCAATTAGTATAAAGATTGGTACATGATTTGGATTCTTTAATGACCATATTTTTACTGCATATAATGCATCTTTAAAGGTTAAATAGTTTGTTTGAAAATCAATATCGGGGAAATGAAGAATCTTTAATCCTGGTTCTTTCAGTTTGGGGTAGTTGGGGGTGATAGAGTTTTTTGTAAATACATTTCCTATGCGATGATTAAAAAGATTTCCATCTGGATCATAATAAACATCCAATTCTATTTGTCGAATTCCAAATTGACTGAATTGTTGGTCTAGGGGTAAATGGGAATAGTCTAATTCTGCAGCAACAGTTGAATCGATTCGAGATAACCACTTAAACAGATTACTGTCCATTGATAATCGGTAACTATTGTGGCTGCCAATGACTTGAATTTGATTAATTCTTAGATTATTTATTTCATTAATCGGTATATCTGAAATTTGACAAACTATAAGTTGAAATAATAATCCAAGATAAAGAAATTTTTTCAAATTAAATTATCCTGGCATCCAACCCATCATAATTTTGTTAATTTTATGATAAGGTAATGTGATAGTTCCTTGATAACTATCACTTTCAAATTCTATATTACTCAATTCAATTGTTAAATAATAATCATACCAATAATTGTCATTATTTCTCTCTCTTATTATTAGGACCTGCCCATTTACTGGATACCAATAATTAATAGGTGTTGGAACTATAAGACCAATATCATCACAAAAATATCCCAAAAAAGATCGATAGTTTGGTGGCAAAAAGTAATAATCTAGTAATACCAAATCAAACCCTGCAAGTGAATCGCCAATTTCAAATTCAAGTGAGTCATTTGTAAATATTAACTTGGTGGTGTCAATTTCTGTGAAGATTATAGCATTTTCATCTTCATTTTCACTGTAAATATAATCATAACCGCATCCTCGTTGTTCACTGTTTGAAGAAAAATTCAAATTTGGAAAATCTCGACTTGCTCTATTCCATTCATTATAAACTGTATCCAAACTTGTTTCAAGGTTTGACGGTAAACTATTTCTTCTAAACTGAGTAATGTACCCATATTTATTATTCATTAACAAAATATAATTGTTTCTTGGATAATCCATTATTATGTATGAATTATCAAGGATGAATAACCAATTTTCACTATCTACAATTATTAAATGATCACTTGTATCAGTAAAAGTTATTTTTCCGTCTTCAATTAATTCCGGATACATAGTAATTAATGATTTGTTAAAATTTGGTAATAATAACTTTAAAACTTCAGCTGTTGCTATCTCTTTTGAAATTGGACCTATAATTTTTGGATATATTAATTCAAATGTTGAAATTTCTTCATTTATCCAAACATTCCATAACTTTTTTATTTCGTGGGTTGATTTATTAATCAAACAAAAATATCCGAATTCAATCAACGGCGAAGCAATTGGATAACCGGAGATTTGAATAAATAAATAACTATCTTCTTCAATGGATATTGAATCTTCAAAGTTAGAATAAACTTTATTTGAAATAGTTTCTTGATATCCATAAATAACTACAGATGAGTCAGTTGAGATCAATTCATTTATGGCAATTTCACTAGCTTCTTCGAAAGTTAAATCTCCAATTCTTTCGTTTGAATCCCAAAAACATGAAATAGATGTAAGGGAGATTAAACCGCTAACTAAAAACTTTAATTTTATAAATTTATATAACTTCATTTATTCATCAGCCTTTTGTGTTTTTTGTGCATTTTGTGGCGAATAATCCAGGATAAAATGATGTTTCCAATTAATTGGGTTTGAGCGATTGTATTTGCGAGTGCATGATTTATACTACTGACAATATTCCGGATATAATTCACAATAGAACTCTCTGTCCATTTCCCTAAGAATCTCAATTGTATTGTTAATCGGATCAATTGTATCCCAATATTCAAATATAACACTCTTTAAAGTGTCAGCGGTTATGATTTCAATCCATTCGGCACCACCATCAGCACAATCAGGGCAACCAATGATATTAGGAAGAGAAAGAATAGAATCCATATTTATTGAAACGAGAAGTGAATTCCATTCCTTTATTGACATTTTATTATTTAATTGAATTTTTGGATATTCTATACTATCCCTACTAGATCTTGTATAAATTATGTTTCTATTTTCAATTTCAATATAACTTGTACAGTATCCACCGCAAAAACCAAATGTGACCCTATATTTTATTAGAATATCATTCTCTTCAATTTCATTCTTTTGACAAGAAAATATTGAAAACAAAAAAAGTAATAAAAATATTTTCAGCCCATTCAACTTATTTAAATAACTTGCGCACTTGGTTAACTGCATTTTTTACACATGCATCTGTGGCACGATGGAGTTCCAGGCTGCTATACCAAAATGTATTTGCCCACACGAGAGTTCCAGAATCAATATCACGCATTTTTAACATAATCGCAACACGCGCTCGGGTATAATCAATTTTGCTTCCAGAAGAGACTGCACCTCCATCAGTTTTGGTGGTAGAAGAAGATGTTGTTTCTGCTTTATCTGTATTTGCACTTGCAGCAGCAGATTGTTTTATTGTTGTCGAGGTTGATCCGCGATCTTCGAAATGATAAGGAACAATGATTAATTCAGAATCAGTATATTCTGTAATAATGCAGGAAAGTTCAAGGGCTTGATTCCCCGTTCCTATAGATACACGAGATGCACCCGGCAAATCTTCATTTACATCAAATCCATATTTTAAAAAATTGTGTGATAAACTCGTTTCGACTATTTCACCCGAACCAGGCATATAGGTATGGTCATTCACATGATTGATTTTAATTGAGCCCACAGTTGTGAAATCATAGCTGTGATTTACTGCGGGACCATTCCAGCACGATATTGTTAATAGAAAGAAAGGAACGAAAAATAGTTTTTTCATTATTCTATCGTTAAAATTTGGATATGAATTTTGGCTTCACTACTTAAAAATTTATCTTTAGAATATTTTAAGCAATCATTCCAGGCTGATAAGGCTGGTTTTGATTCATCCAATGCTTCATGAAGCAATGCTTTCATTCTGTAGAGGTCAGCATTATTTTTATCTGTCTTTTGTGCTATTGCAATATGACTTAAAGCTTCTTGATACATTCCTGCTTTCATGGCTGATGATGCTTTGAACAATGCATCGTTTGGTCCCGCCAAAATGATGCCGGAAAAAATTAGTATAATAAATAATCTGATCATGATTAATCCTCCTTCGAAAGCAGGTGAATGGCTCGTAGAACATCTCTTCGACTAATTTGCCCGACCAATTTTCCACCTTCAGTAATAGGGAAACGTCTATATCGTGATTGAATAAATTTATCGGCTACATTAGATAAAGTATCATGGACATCAATCGTATCAAGTTTTGTGGACATATATTCTTTAACATGTCCACCTAAATTATTATAATAAGATGATTCTATTAGTGTTCTCATGCAATCTTTCTCAGATAAAACTCCAATGAGACCACCATTTTCATCCACCACAGGTGCACCAGAGATTTTATGAGTAAGAAATGTATCAATCGCAGTTTCGATTGGTGTTTCTGCTGTAAACGTGATTAATTCTTTTGTCATGAAATCACGTATTGAATATTGAATATCCATTAATGAGTTCCTTTTTGTATTTGAATGAAGTTAGAGCTAATTATCCCATAAAACAAAGGAAGGTAGAACATTGTTCCAATTAAGGTTTTTTAGAGGATTGATTATTCAAACAGAGACGATTCCATTTTTAAGAGTAATTTCGCTCGCTCTTTATAGTAAAGATTCTCTGCCATAAGTTCTGGATTCCCTGTTAAATCCGTATCGATTACATCCAGTAACATTGAATGAAATTGTTCTCGATTTCCAGCTTTTTGATGATAAAACTCTGCCATATGAACAGCATTTCCCAAATAATCGGGATTAGAAGATAACGCTTGAAGAAAATATGTCTTTGATTGTGATAGTTCAACGCCTGGAATTCGAGTGTAGAGTGAACCGAAAAATCGATAAGGTCCGCTGTAGTAGAATCCGGGATCTAAGGACAATATCCGATGCATCATAACTTCCACCAACTCTCGCTGGTTTAGTCGTTCGATAACGGGTTGAGAATTAAGATATCTCCCTAAATTAGTTGTCCACCAAAAAAGTCCAGGAATAAGTGATCTTGGGGCTTCTGCTAAAGATGACAGTATTTTAAATGTGCTATCGCCCTGTGATTCTTTATATATAATTTCAAATTCCGAATGATTAAAAATTGCTTCTCGGCAAATTTGACTTGCTTGAAAAAATAATTCACTTTGTACATTATTATCAGTTTCTAAAAATAATGCTCTTGTGTACAGAATTTTACTGTATAAAATTGCTAATTCAAAATCTTGTTTATTTTCATTAAAGGCAAGCCTAATAAAGTGCTCTGCTTTTTTCAAAGCAAGAGTATCAGCTCGTTGTTCCCAATAGGAATTTCCTTGTTTAATAAGAAAATCAATATTTTGTGTTTTTTGTTTAAGACGCTGTCTAGGTCCAGCACAATTCAGAGCTAAAGTTCCAATGAGAAAAAGAAAGAAACTATATTTTTGTATTAAGTTTAAATGTATCATGTTGCCTAAATTTTGAGTATCAAAATTACATAGAAATTGATGCAAAATAACACGTCAAGATTTAAGAACTATTTTTTATTAATTGAACATTTACTGTAGATGGAAAAGACTATAAAATTAAAATCTCTCGAGCCAACAACTTTATTAGGTGTGGCGGACGTTCACATAAAATTGATTGAATCAGCCATTTCAGCAACAATTATTGTCCGAGGTGAACTGATAATAATCCAAGGAAAAAAAAAGCCTGTTGAACAAATCTATGAAGTGATAAATGAGATGATGGTAACTCTAATAAGCAAAGGGAGTCTCACGGTTCGGAATGTTCAAAATCTTATTTCGATTGTAAAATCCGAGAATGGGTATTCTCAAGAAGATTTTCAATCGTCAGATATTGTAATCCATTATGGGAAAAATGGTGCTATTGTTACCAAGACCCCAGGACAGTTGGAATATGTAAATGAGATGAAAAAAAATGATATCGTATTTAGTATTGGCCCTGCTGGAACAGGAAAAACTTTTCTAGCTGTTGCATTTGCAGTTGCAGCTTTAGAAAACAATGAAGTGGATAAAATTATCTTATGTCGTCCTGCAGTGGAAGCGGGAGAAAATTTGGGTTTTTTGCCTGGTGATTTACAAGAAAAGATTGATCCATATTTAGCACCAATTTATGATTCACTCCGAATTATGTTATCTGAAAATAAATTGGCAAAACTTTTGAAACAGAAAATAATTGAAGTTGTACCATTGGCTTATATGCGAGGTAGAACTATGGATAGTTCATTTATGATTTTGGATGAAGCACAAAATGCAACTGTGATGCAAATGAAAATGTTTCTTACAAGACTTGGAATAGGTTCAAAAGCAATTATTACGGGAGATGTAACACAAATTGATTTAAAACATCGCACAGATTCAGGATTAGTTCAAGTTTCACATATTTTGAAAAATGTTAAGGGGATTGGATTTGCTACATTAAATCGTAGTGACGTGGTTCGTCATCCATTAGTCATGAGAATTATTAAAGCATATGATGACATTTCATCCAATGATAAATAAACAATATTTTTTAAATATTTCATGGTTTAATTGCTTTAAAATAACTTTCATCTAATTAAGCCAATCGTATATATATTTTTTTAATTTCCAGACTCTTATATACACGCTTTTTAAAGGAAAACAATGCATCGACATTCAGTTATTGTTGCGGCGAAACGGACACCCGTCGGCGCATTTCAAGGTAAATTATCTTCCGTATCTGCTCCTATGCTCGGAGCGACGGCCATTAAATCTGTTTTAGATGATACAGGAATAGATTATTCTCATGTAGATGAAGTTATTATGGGAAATGTATTATCTGCTGGATTGGGACAAGCACCCGCTCGACAAGCAACAATCCATGCGGGATTACCGAATACAGTTGAAGCGCTCACCATTAATAAAATGTGCGGTTCCGGATTAAAGGCAATTATGCTTGCAGATCAAGCTATTCGAAGTGGTGATGCAGATGTGATTATTTCTGGTGGCATGGAAAGTATGTCAAATGCACCCTATCTTTTAAATAATGTTCGAAATGGTCAAAGATTAGGACATGGAAAAATGATTGATAGTATGATTCATGATGGGCTTTGGGACGCTTACAATAATACTCATATGGGAAATTGCGCAGAATTACTTTCAACTGATAGAAATTATACACGCGAATCACAGGACGAATTTGCAATAACATCTTATAAACGTGCTCAAATCGCACAGGCAAATAGTATTTTTGATTCAGAGATTATTCCTGTTGAAATTGTACAAAGAAAGGGAAAATCAGTCATAGTTACTGAAGATGAAGAACCTGGTAAAGCAAGGTTTGATAAAATTCCTGTTTTACGTCCAGCATTTGATAAAGAAGGTACTATTACAGCAGCAAATGCATCCAAATTGAATGATGGCGCTGCGGCAATTCTTGTTATGAGTGATTCAAAGGCTTTGGAATTGAATCTCAAACCTTTAGCGAAAATTATTGCACAAGCTTCTGTGGCTCATGAGCCGGAATGGTTTACAACTGCACCAGGAAAAGCGATTTCTAAAGTATTAGACAAAGTAAACTTTACAGCAGATGATATTGATCTTTGGGAAATAAATGAAGCTTTCTCCTCCGTAACCATGGCAGCAATTGACGATTTCAATATTGATCCTGCAAAAGTAAATATTTATGGAGGTGCTGTTGCTATTGGGCATCCCATTGGTGCTTCCGGGGCTAGAATTTTCACAACTCTCCTTAATGGGCTAAACCGAACCGATGGGAAATATGGTCTTGCGACGCTTTGTATCGGTGGCGGAGAAGCTTCAGCAATCATTGTGGAAAAAATATGATTGATTTTAGTCTAACATCTGAACAAGAACTTATCCAAAAAACTGCTCGAGAATTTGCGCAAGATCATTTAGCTCCCGGCGTAATTGAACGAGATGAAAAAGCGATATTCCCAAAACAGCAAATTAAGTTAATGGGAGAATTAGGTTTTATGGGTATGATGGTCCCTGAAGAATGGGGTGGCTCTGGTTTGGATACCGTAAGCTATGTAATAGCCATGGAAGAGATTGCTGCGGTTGAACTTGCTACATCTACTATAATGTCAGTAAATAATTCGTTGGTTTGCCAGTTACTCTTAGATAGAGGAACCGAAGCACAAAAAGAAAAATATTTAAAGCCATTAGCGGCTGGCCAAAAATTAGGTGCTTATAGTTTGAGCGAACCGGAATCTGGGTCAGATGCTAGTAATATGCATACCTATGCAAAAAAAGACGGAGATCATTATATAATAAATGGCACAAAAAATTGGGTAACAAATGGAATTAATAGTGACATTGTTATTCTTTTTTGTATGACAGAAAAAGGCGTGGGCTACAAAGGGATTTCTGCATTTGTTATTGATAAAAGTACCCCAGGCTTAACTACAGGAAAAAAAGAAGACAAACTTGGGATTCGTGCTTCAGATACATGTGAACTTTATTTTGAAGATTGTAAAGTTCCGGTTAAAAATATAATTGGAGAAGAAGGTGAAGGGTTTAAAATTGCCATGAAAGCATTAGGCGGTGGCAGGATTGGAATTGCAGCACAAGCTTTAGGACTATCTCGAGCGGCATTAGATGCATCTATTACTTACGCAAAAGAACGGAAACAGTTTGGGAAATCAATTGGTGAATTTGGAGCAATCCAAAATAAAATAGCGGATATGGGAACTGAAGTAGATGCAGCAAGATTATTAATTTGGCGAGCGGCAAAACTAAAGGATGATGGGAAAAAATATTCACGAGAAAGTTCCATGGCTAAATTATTTGCATCAACGACAGCAATGAAAGCGGCAACTGATTGTGTCCAAATTCATGGTGGATATGGTTATATGCAAGAATATGGTGTGGAACGGCTAATGAGAGATGCGAAAATTACCCAAATTTATGAAGGGACTTCTGAAATTCAACAACTTGTAATTGGAAGAGATTTATTAAAATGAGCAATTATTCAAAACCAACTATTGATTGGGATTCACTGGGGTTTAATGTTACTGAAACAAAAAGTATGTTTCGTGCCACATGCGACTTGGGTGGAAAATGGTCTGGCGGTGAACTTATTCCATATGGAGATATTCAACTCTCTCCATTTGCCGGCGTTCTAA
This sequence comes from Fidelibacterota bacterium, assembly GCA_018649625.1. Taxonomy (GTDB): domain Bacteria; phylum Fidelibacterota; class Marinisomatia; order Marinisomatales; family UBA1611. The sequence goes on from JABIHN010000105.1 coordinate 26,961, forward strand.
ATTATGGGCAAGGCGTGTTTGAAGGTGTGAAAGCGTTTCGTTCTTCAAAGGGAAATGTAGTTTTATTTAGGCCAGAAATGAATGGAAAGCGAATGGCATTTTCTACCAAACGAATTTGTATGCCAGAAATGAATCCTGCTTTTTTTGTAGATGCTGTAACTAAAACAGTTAAAGATAATATAGACTATGTTCCACCTTTTGGAAAAGGAAGTCTTTATATTCGTCCTGTGGTTTGGGGGACAGCACCGATTTTGGGTGTGAGCCCAACTTCAGAATATACATTTATGGTAATGGTTTCACCCGTCGGCCCTTACTTTAAAAATGGTATAAAACCACTTAACCTAAAGGTTAATACAGACTATCATCGTGCCGCCCCTAAAGGAATCGGAAATGCAAAAGCCATTGGAAATTATTCAGCATCTCTATTTCCTCTTATGGAAGCAAAAAAAGAAGGATTTGATGAAAATATTTATCTCGATGCCAAGGAAGAAAAATTTGTTGAAGAATTAGGATCAGCCAATATGTTTATTTATAAAGATGGTTGTTTAAAAACGCCCGCCCTAAATGGATCAATCTTAGGCGGAATTACTCGACAATCAGTTTGTCAGGTTGCATCAGATTTATTAGGAATAACAGTGGAAAAAACAGAATTAACTGTTGATGATTTATTGAGTGCGGATGAAGTATTCTGCACAGGAACAGCCGTTGTTATTACGCCAGTAGGGAAAATATCCTATCAAGGAAAAATGACAGAAATTAATCAGAATAAAATGGGTCCCATTGCCCAAAAAATAAGAGAAACACTTGTTGGGATCCAACGAGAAGAACTAGATGACCCATTTGGTTGGGTGGTCTCGGTCGAATAAAGGTATAAATGAATTCAAAATCAAAATTACACCCAAGAAGAAATGCTCGAGAAGGAGTTTTGCAGGCATTATATGCTCAACAATTTTCAGATGATGAACCCCTCGTAATTTTATCTAGAACCTTAGATGCCTACCCTGAACGGAAAAAAAATGAAGATTTTATTTCAACTCTTTTTCATTGTGTTTTAGATCATGTAGATTGGGCGGATGATTTGATTAAGAGTCATCTTCAGAATTGGGAATTTAATAGAGTTGCTCAGGTAGATAAAGTTTTATTGCGGATGGGTATCTGCGAAATATTTTATTTGGATGATATTCCACCAAAAGTTTCCATTAGTGAAATGGTAGAAATATCCAAAGTATATAGTACAGATGAAAGTTCGGGTTTTATTAATGGAATCCTGGACGCAGTTTATAAAGATTATCAACAACAAGAAAATAATTAATATGATATTAGCAAAATTTTTTGGTACAAAATCTGATCGGGAGATGAAAAAGCTCCAACCTACTCTTGATAAGATTAATCAACATTATGAAACATTAACAAATAAGTCTGATGAAGATTTGATTAATCTTACTCAAAAGCTCAAGGGATTTGTTATTAATGCTAGAGAAGAGAAAGAAAAATCTCTTCCCGATGATATGGATAAAACTGAGAGAGAAACCGAAATCTTAAAAGCAGAACATGGTGCTCTTGATTTTATTATGGTAGAAGCATTCGCAATTGTTAAAGAAACGTGCCGAAGACTTTGTGGTTCAACGTGGCGTGTTTCTGGACAAGAAACCCAATGGGAAATGATTCCATATGATGTTCAATTATTAGGTGCAATTACTCTTCATTCGGGAAAAGTTTCAGAAATGAAAACAGGTGAAGGTAAAACTCTAGTTTCAACGATGCCCATTTATTTGAACGCGCTGACTGGTAGAGGAGTTCATGTAATTACCGTTAATGATTATTTAGCTCAGCGAGATGCAGAATGGATGGGGGAAGTATATAAACGCCTTGGGTTATCTGTTGGATTTATTCTGAATTCCATGGATAACGCTCATCGTAGAGAAATGTATGAACGGGATATTACTTATGGAACAAATAACGAATTTGGGTTCGATTATCTTCGAGATAATATGTCGCTTCAAAAAGAAGATAAGGTTCAACGAGGCCATTCATTTGCGATTGTAGATGAAGTAGATAGTGTTTTAATTGATGAAGCTCGAACACCTTTAATTATATCCGGGGCTGTTGATGCACCGGTTGATGAAACATTTACAACTCTAAAACCGGGTGTTCAGCATTTGGTTAAAAAGCAATCTTCACTTGTGGCTGAACTTGTACGAGAAGCACAGATATTATTGAATGAAGATATTAAAGATAATGAAGATGAAGCTGGATTGAAATTATTACAAGCTCAACGTGGTATGCCAAAACATCGGCTAGTTATGAAAATATTTCAAGAAACAGGTATGTTAAAATTAGCGCATGATATTGAATCCATGTACATTCGTGATAAAAAAATGGATGAGGTGGATGAAGCCCTTTATTTTTCTATTGAAGAAAAAAGTCATACCATGGACATTACTGATAAAGGCAGAAAATTATTAGCGCCAGATGATCCTGAAACATTTATTATACCTGACTTAGGTGAAATGCTTTTAGAAATTGATGAAAAAGAAAACCTTACATCAAATGAAAAGGAACAGGAAAAAGAAAAAGCACATCAACTACACGCTCAACGGAGTGGTACCATCCATAATTTCAATCAATTACTTCGTGCTTATACTATGTATGAAAAAGATGTGGAATATGTTCTTCAAGATGGTAAAGTCATGATTGTGGATGAATTCACTGGACGTATTCTTCCTGGACGTCGTTATTCTGATGGTCTTCACCAAGCTCTTGAAGCAAAAGAAAATGTTAAAATTGAACGTGAAACCCAAACATTGGCAACAATCACCATTCAAAATTATTTTCGTCTTTATGATAAATTATCGGGTATGACAGGAACAGCAGAAACTGAAGCTGAAGAATTAGGGTCTATTTATGGATTAGATGTTAGCGTAATTCCAACTCATCGAGATATTGTTCGAGATGATAGAGAAGATTTAGTTTATAAAACAAAGCGAGAAAAATATAATGCTGCAATAGAAGAAATCTCTGATTGTCATTATCGTGGACAACCTGTACTTGTCGGAACAATCTCCGTGGAAATTTCTGAATTACTTGCGCGAATGTTAAAACGGAAAAATATTCCTCATAGTGTTTTAAATGCTAAACAACATCAAAGCGAAGCAGAAGTTGTTGTTCGCGCAGGGCAACGCGGCGCCGTGACAATTGCTACGAATATGGCAGGTCGTGGAACCGATATTAAATTAGGAGAAGGAATAAAAGAATTAGGTGGTTTACATATTATTGGAACTGAACGGCATGAATCTCGGCGGATTGATTTACAGTTACGAGGACGAAGTGGACGACAAGGAGATCCTGGATCATCACGATTTTATTTATCTTTAGAAGATGATTTAATGAGGCTATTCAGTTCAGACCGAGTTGCCAGCATTATGGATAAAATGGGAATTGAAGAAGGTGAAGTTATTTCGGCTAAAATGGTGACCAGAGCTATTACTAATGCGCAAAAGAAAGTTGAAGTTCGTAATTACGGTATTCGAAAGCATCTACTCGAGTATGATGATGTAATGAATCAACAACGCCAAGTGGTTTATGATATTAGAAACCAAGCTTTATCTGGTGATGATATGAAAAAAACAACCTATCAAATTTTTGACGATTATGTTATGGATGAGTTGGAATCTCAATCTTCATTAGGAGCCGTCGAATTTTGGGATTGGGATTATTTAAAACAATCCTTTGCGTCTCACATTATGGTAGATATTTCTTATGAAAAGGTTCAAGACGAATTTGAAGGCTCTGATTTATCTATTGATCAAGTTGCAGATTGGATTATTGAAGAAGCAAAATCGGTTTATAAAGCGAGAGAATCTTTGCTGCAAGATGATATGATGAGAGGATTTGAACGGTACGTTGTTTTGCGAACAATTGATGATAAATGGAAAGACCACCTTTATGCAATGGACCAGTTAAGAGAAGGAATAAACCTTCGTGCCTATGGCCAAAAAAATCCATTATTAGAATACAAATCAGAAGGATTCAAAATGTTTCAAATAATGATGGCTGATATGAATTCTGTTACAGTTCAACGATTATTTAGAACACAAATACAAGGGATGGATCAATCTCAAGGTATTCAAGAAAGGTCAGTTAGAAATGTCCAAACATCTCATCAGGATACGACAGGTATGGGATTTCAGGGACAACCACAAGGGGAACAATCAAATCAACCCAAACAAGTTCGCACTCCAATTCAAACAGGTGAAAAACATGGTCGAAATGAAAAAGTATTACTTCAAGGGCCTGATGGAAAACAGATCCAAGTAAAATATAAAAAGCTTCAGAGCTATTTAAGTAAAGGATATAGCCAGGTATAACGATGGGTGAAAAAAGACATTTTGACACCTTGGCTATTCATATTGGAAATGAACCAGATACGGAGACAGGTGCAGTTTCACCTCCAATTCATTTTACTTCTACGTTCCAACAAGATGGGGTAGGTAAAGACCGAGGGTATGATTATTCTAGAGCATCCAACCCCACTCGCCAGCGATATGAAGAAAATATTGCATCTTTAGAAGGTGCTAGTTTTGGGATCGCATTTGCCAGTGGTATGGCAGCCACAACAGCTCTTTTTCAGACCTTAGTTAATGGCGATCATGTCATAATTGGAAGAAACACATATGGTGGTACATACCGAATGGCCGTAGATGTTTTATCTAAACATGGATTCGAATTTGATTTTGTGGATACTCGATTTTTAGATCAAGTTAAGGATTCAATAAAACCGAATACAAAATGGATTTTTGTTGAAACACCTACAAATCCAATGTTAGAATTATGTGACCTTAAAAAGATGGCTAAATTAAGTAAAGATCATAATATTAAATTGGTCGTTGATAATACATTTATGAGCCCATATGGGCAGAGTCCTTTGAGTCTAGGTGCTGATGTAGTTATTCACAGCGCAACAAAATATATTGGTGGACATAGTGATTTAATTGGCGGTGTCTTAATTACAAATAATAAAAGTATTTCAGAAGAACTTTATTTTATCCAAAAATCAGCAGGCGCAGTTCCGAGTCCGTTTGATTGTTGGATGTTACTTCGTAGTACAAAAACAATGGGGCTTCGTGTTCAGAAGCAGTCAGATAATGCTATGGAATTGGCCAAAAGACTTGAGCCGATTATTGGTGTAGATTCCATTATTTATCCGGGATTAGAAAATCACCCACAACATCAATTAGCAAAACAACAACAGCTTTCTCCATTAGGAGATCCCATATATGGGAGTATAATTTCTATTAAATTGGGTACAGTCAAAGCAAGGGATAAATTTTTATCAAAGATTCAATTATTTACTTTGGCTGAGAGTCTGGGTGGCGTGGAAAGTTTAGTGTGTATTCCCTATGGAATGACCCATGGATCTGTGCCGAATGAAATAAAGACAGATATGGGACTAACAGAGGATTTGATTCGATTATCTGTTGGAATTGAACATATTGAAGATTTATATAACGATATTATTCAAGCAATTGAAAAATAAATTATGAGTGATTCATATGTATTTAATCGTTATTTTAATGAATCAAATTAGATAACTTTTGTTAGCAAAATCGATGATTGTTATCTATTTAAAAATTTCAAACCTTTTAAGGTTCAATTATTGTCGGAGGACAAGATGGTTATAATGCATAAAAAATTAAATCGTTTCATTCTATCATTTCTATTCATTGGCATGGTATTCGGGAATGTAACTGTAACTGTAGGAGATGTAGAAGTAGATGGATATACTACAGATATAGTTGTTCCGGTTAATGTATCAAATTCCAATGATGCGGTAGGTGGATTTCAATTTGATATTATGCCTGTACCATTAATTATCGAAATTTCTGGTGCAACCCCTGTAGATGGTGATAATTATAGTGCAGATTTTAATATTTTAAATGATGGTTCTGGGCGAGTGGTATTCTATAGTAATTCTGAAAATGGAATTGCAGAAGGTGGAAATGATGTTGTTTTAAATCTCCACTATGATGGATCAGATATTTTATCTGCTTTAGTTAATCTTGAAACTTCTAATCTTACTGTAAGCGATGAAGATGGAGCTGTCATTGATGGTACGGTTGAAGACGGGTCAATTATGATAGGTAATGTGGTCTTTTTAAGTGCCACAACTGATACTGGCGATGTATCTGAAGAAGTTTATATTGACATTAACTTGGATAATCCAGGTATTGTTGGCGGAATCCAATTTGATATATATGATACACCAAATTATTTGGATATTACTGGATTTACCACGACAAATCGAACAAATGGATTTACTGTTGAATTCAATGAATTTGAAAACGGTATGACTCGAGTTTTAATATTTGATCCGAATAATGGTAATATTGGTACTGGAACAGGCGCAATATTAAATATGGAAATGCTAGTTCATGATAATGCATATAATTCAAATGTTGGTGTGAATTTTGATAATGTAATTGTTACAGATGATATAGGCGGAACTTATTGGATTGCTGGTGCAGATTCTGGAACAGTAACTGTTAGCCCGGGTTATATAGAAGAGCCTCATAATTTAGAAGCACAAAATGGAATGGATGCTCAGGTTCTTTTAAACTGGGATGCACCTTTTGGTCCGATTCCTGCAGAATTTAGTGAAGATTTTGAAGAAGGAGATATTCCTGAAGGATGGGGACTTACAACAAATTCTGCACAAGGATGGTTTATTACACAAGATGGTTCTAGCGATTTCTGGGGTATTCCAACTCATTCTTGGTACATGTGCTCCAACGATGATATGGCAGATGACGATGGTTCTGTAGATTTCTTGATTGTTCCACCACTTAACGTGAGTGGTGCGGAAGCCATTACATTAAATTTTTCATCCTATTTTGATGGTGCTTATTCTCAAACTGCTCATATAAAGGTTAGTACCGATGGTACTAATTTTACCGAAGTAACTCAGATTGAACCTGGTGTAGAGTGGGTTACAGAATCAATTGATCTTTCTGATTATAGTGGTGCATCTAATTTGTATATTGCTTTTCATTCGAATGATAATGGTGCTTGGGCATCTGGGTGGGCAATTGATGATGTATTAATTTCTTTTTCAGTTCAGAATCTTAATCGTATAATTCATTATGAATTAACTGAATTAGGTGAATGGGCAATTTCTGCTCCTAAAGAAGAAATTATTTCAGAATATGGTGGTGGAATTCCACATGAATTAAAAGTAGATATAGATTATCCTGTTACTCAAGATAGGGTTCCAGTGGAATTGGATTCATATAAAATTTATCGTTCTCTGGATAATATTACCTTTGAAGAGTTAATAGAAGTTGAAGGAGACGTCACATCTTATTTGGATGATGAAGTTGAAAACAGCACAACTTATTATTATTATGTTACAGCGATTTATCCTGATGGGTCTGAATCAGGAGCAACCAATACAGTATCTGCCACACCAGTAGAATGGGTAGAATTTTGGATGAGTAATGGTGCATCTTTATCAGGACAGATGGATACAATTGACTTCTTTATTAATAATGAATCTGATCTTGGCTTATTTTATTTTGAAATTTTAGATTACCCGAATGTTCTAAACACGTTGAATATTATTTCAACAGAACGGACATCTTCATGGGCATTAGAAATTGCTGATCAAGGTGATGGTACAATGGCTATTACAGGAATTAGTTTAGGTTTACCTTTGACAGCGGGGAGTGGCGCTGTGTGTCGTGCAGTTGTTTATCCGGATGCCGATGAAGCCATGACAGTTACAATGTCTTATACTGCAGGTTCAGCAGTTCAAGATATGAATTATGTCGATTTGAATTGGACGGCTGAAGGTTCTACTTATGAAGTGGGTATCGAAACGCAATATGCATCCTTAACGGGTGGCTCTAATTTTGGTACGGGCCAATTTACCACGTCATTTATTATGGCAAATACTCAGCCTGTTTATGGAATACAACTTGATATTGTTGCTGATCCACCTTTCATGTCTGGTACCAATATAGAAGTATCTGGGTTGATGGATTTTAGCGGATGGGAGATTTCTGGAAATGTTCTAGGAAATGTATACCGAGTATTAATGTTCGATAATGCATTTAATAATCCGATTTATCCAGGAATAGCACATATCGCAGATATCAGCTATAGTGTTGCTGGTGGAGTTCCTGAAGGTACGATTGTTACTCTTTCTATGAGTGATGTAAGTATCTCAGATATCAATAATCTTCCCATGCATACAGAAGGTATTGATGCGGAAATATATTTAGGTACACCACCCTTAGCATTTAGTATTCAAAATGTTTCAGGGTCGCTATCACCAGGTGGAGTGGGGTCTTTTGACGTGCATTTAGATAATACAGAACTTGCTAATATTTTAGAATTTTATCTTTTGGATCTGCCAGAAAGTATGACTGTAACTGGTATTACAGGTGTTGGACGATTTGATGATGGAATTATTGATGGTAGTTCTGTAGAACAAGAAGATGGTTCATATTATTTTTTAGGATTTGATTTTAGTACTGGAATAGAACCCGGTTCAGGTCCAATTCTTCAAGTAGATGTTCAGTTTGATAATGATTTGGTAAATTCTTCGATTATAATGACGATGGTGAATGTTGCTGCGGGTGATGCAGGTGCAAACCCGATTACATCAATTTCTCATGGATTTGCTCAATTTACGGGGTATTTAGGACTAGATGAAACAAGTCTAACTCCTATGGAATTTGCTCTTCATGCAAATTATCCAAATCCCTTCAATCCTACTACAAAGATTATTTATGATTTAGCACAAGATTCTGAGGTTCGATTAGATATATTTGATTTAAGAGGGAGAAATGTTAAAACATTGGTTAATACTAGCCAAATTGCAGGACGACATTTGGCTCAATGGAATGCAACCGACAATTTTGGACAACCAGTAAGTGCAGGTGTTTATTTATATCGTCTCTATGCAGGGAATAAAGTATTCACTCAAAAAATGATATTAATGAAGTAATTCTTATAATTTGGTAAAGTAAAAAAGCTCTGTTATACAGGGCTTTTTTATTGAAAAAAAAATGTAATTTCTCATCCGAAATTTATGCCGCGGTGGTGGAATTGGTAGACACGCCAGATTTAGGATCTGGTGCCCTTTGGGTGTGAAGGTTCGAGCCCTTTCCGCGGTACATTATTAAAGCCTTATTTCTCTATTGAGAAGTGAGGCTTTATTTATATATAATAGCATCATTAAATTTTGTTGTTAA
>JABIHN010000021.1 GCA_018649625.1 Fidelibacterota bacterium
GAGTGGGACGATACTCAATATAAATCTTTTTAATAATACAGGTATTGAAACTGATGTGCTCGTTTCTTTTGACCATTGCATTGGATATACAATAGAAAACCAGGAAGTAGGCATTACCATTTTAGACGAGGCAAGTTATCATATTAATGCATTAAATCAACTTTTTACAATTGAGAATGGAACCGGAGCTGTGGGTGGTGGCGCATCATATTCTGTAAACATCACCAATACAGTTCCCATTCCTATGACAGTTTTTCAATTAACTCAGACACCAAGTTTGCTCACACCCAGCGATGAACCGTTTCAAGATACAAATGGCAATGGGCAATTTGATGAAGGTGAATCTTTTACAGATTGGAATGGAAATTCGGTTTGGTCTCCTATGATAGAAACCATCGATCTTGATAATACTTGGCAAATTGATCGTACACCTACTGGAGGAAATATAACTATTGGATTAACCAATTGGGTGACACCATTGATTCCAGGAGAGCATGCATTATTTCGGGTAAATTTTCAAGTGAATGAGCCTGCGGAACTCAATGATGAAATTTTAATTCAAACCAATGTAATTTTACTTTTGGATGCTTGGGGAAATAATGGAGTCCCATTTACCAACGGGGATGGAATTGTATTCATTGATGAAGTTTTATCTAGTGAAAACACCCAACAATATCCCAGGGAATTTTCTATTAACCGAATTTTTCCAAATCCATTTAATCCAGTAACAAAAATATCTTTTGATATTCCATTCGGATTAAATGAAAAAACATCCATTCAAATATTTGATTTAACAGGGCGATGGATTGAAACATTAATTCATAAAAAACTTGAGTCAGGATCCTATCAAATAAATTGGCAACCAGCCCAAGTTCCATCAGGACTTTATTTTTTAGAAATGAGATCAGGTTCTAAACGAGCAATACAAAAGATTACTTTATTAAAGTAAGATGTTTCGTGGTAAAAAGTAAATTCCAGATAATCAATTTTGATTTCCGGATTGGAAAATATACTTAGGCTGTTTTACGATTTTTGATTTGTTTATATAAGGGTTTTTTCCCTTTTAAAATTGTATCTTGAGTAATAATAACTCGTTCAATTCCTTCTAAATCTGGAATATCATACATAATATCGAGCAAATGCTCTTCCATGACGGATCTCAATGCTCGAGCACCCGATTTCCTTTTTAATGCAAGCTTAACAATCGTTTTTAAGGCATCTTCACGAAATTCAAGTAAGATACCTTCCAGCAAAAATAATTTTTGATATTGTTTAAGCAATGAATTTTTCGGTTCAACTAAAACTTTTAACATATCGGTTTCATTTAGGGTTTCCAATGTGCTAACAACAGGGAGCCGCCCTACCAATTCAGGAATCATTCCATAAGAAATTAAATCTTCTTGTTGAACATCAGAAAAGATTTGGTTTGGGTCTTGATTCATATTTTTTGGTTCTGCTCCAAACCCCAACTCACTTTTACCAATTCTTCTGGTAATTATTTCTTCCAAGCCTGAGAATGACCCACCACAAATAAAAAGTATATTAGTGGTATCAATTGAAATCAAGCTTTGCTCAGGGTGTTTTCGTCCTCCCTTAGGTGGAATATTTGCAATCGTTCCTTCTAATATTTTTAACAGCGCTTGTTGGACTCCTTCTCCACTTACATCTCGAGTAATAGAAGCGCTTGCGCCTTTTCGTCCTATTTTATCAATTTCATCAATATAAATGATCCCTTTCTCAGCTGCAGCAATATTATAATTAGAAACTTGGAGTAATCGAACAAGAATATTCTCTACATCTTCTCCAACATATCCCGCTTCTGTTAATGTTGTGGCATCTGCAATCGCAAATGGGACGGATAAAAATCGAGCTAAAGTTTGAGCAATTAGCGTTTTACCTGTTCCAGTTGAACCGATCATTAATATATTACTTTTATCGATTTCTACATCTGAATCATACGCTTGATGAATAATTCGTTTATAATGATTATAAACTGCAACTGCTATGGCTTTTTTTGCTCCAGTTTGCCCAACAATATGGTGATCAAGATTGGCTTTTATTTTGGACGGTTTTTGAAGTGTAACCTTAAATCCATTTACAGGTTCATTTAACTCGGGTTCAAGATTTATTTCAGGGCTTTTCCCTTTTTGTATTTTACTCATTTTCGTTTACTTAAAATGGAATCAATCAGCCCATATTTCTTAGCATCTTTAGATGTTAAAAAATTATCTCGATCCGTATCGGCTTCAATCTTACTTAAACTTTGGCCTGTATTTTTCGCTAGAATTGAATTTAATTGTTTTTTCATTCTTAATATTTCATCAGCTTGAATTTTAATATCAGTCGCTTGACCTTCAGCACCGCCCATGGGTTGATGAATCATGATCCGGGAATTAGGAAGTGCAGACCGTTTCCCTTTTGCACCTCCCGCCAATAAAAAAGCGCCCATACTTGCAGCTTGACCAATACAAATAGTGGAAATATCTGGTTTTACATATTGCATAGTATCATAAATACCCATTCCAGAAGTAATAATTCCACCTGGCGAATTGATATATAGATAGATATCTTTTTCTGAGTCTTCAGCTTCAAGAAATAATAACTGCGCTACAATTAAAGATGCGACAACATCATCAATTGGAGACCCAAGAAAAATAATTCTTTCTTTGAGTAAACGAGAAAATATATCGTATGCACGTTCGGAACGCCCCGATTGTTCTACAACCATTGGCACTAACTGATTGAGCGTTTTATCATCAATGAACATGCTCTTGTCCTCGTATATCCTTTGTGTGTATTTCAACATCTTTGATTTTTGCAAATTGCTCAAGATAATC
>JABIHN010000106.1 GCA_018649625.1 Fidelibacterota bacterium
AGATTTTAAAGTATCAGCCATGAAGTTGATCTTGGAAAAGCATCAAAGTTTATCCAAGGTGTCCAGAGATCTGGGCGTAAGCCAGAATACATTGCATTTATGGAAAAGATCTTTTCTAGAAGACTCCCGGAACTGCTTTCCCGGTAATGGAAAAGTGACAGAACATGAAGCAGAAGTTCGCCGACTAAAGCAAGAGCTTGAGTTGGTGAAAGAAGAGCGTGACATTTTAAAAAAAGCCGTGGGCATATTTTCAGAGACAAGAAGATGAAGTTTCAGTTTATAGATAGGCAAAAGAACACACACACGGTTCAGACCTTATGTCAAATGTTTGGTGTGACATCTTCAGGCTATTACCAGTGGAAGAACCGTGGTAAAAGCAATAGAGAGAAAGAAAACGACTTTCTACTAGCAAAAATCAAAGACACCTATGAATCAAACAGATGTGTTTATGGGAGTCCCAGAATAACCCATGCATTAAAGAGACAGTCCATCTCCTGTTCTCAACCGAGAGTAGCCAGACTGATGAGAGCCAATGGGATCATGGCCAAGACACGACGGAAATTTAAAGCCACCACCAACTCAAACCATACTTTACCTGTGGCAGCTGACTTAGTAGGACAGGCTTTTGGTTTGGATGGATCGAATAAACTGTGGGTTGGAGATATCACTTATATTGATACGGATGAAGGTTGGCTTTATTTAGCCAAAGTGATGGATGCGTATAACAGAGAGATTATTGGCTGGGCTGTTGATAAACACATGACAAAAGGTTTAGTGATTACTGCCATGGAAAGAGCTATGAGAAAAAGAAGACCAACCCAATCACCTATTTTTCATTCTGACCGTGGGAGTCAATATGCTAGTTATGCATTTAGAAGACTTCTTACAGCAAACCACATTAGGCAGAGCATGAGTGGGAAAGGAAATTGCTATGATAATGCAATGGCAGAATCGTTCTTTAAAACCTTAAAGACAGAGCTCATTTATCAGAATAAGTACCAAAACAAAACAAGACATATTTGAATACATAGAGGCGTTTTACAACCGCCAAAGGCTTCACTCAGCCTTAGGCTACAAAACACCTATTGAATATGGAGAACTACAAGATGTTGCTTAACTTTAACTCAACTTTTTCGTATGAAGTCCAATAATTATCTGATATTATTTTTAAGCTTATTTTTAAGCTGTATTGAGTACGGTCCTTCAGTAAAAAAACCAGCGACAATCGAAGCTATTATATTTAGTAGCATAGACAGTACATATGTAGATAACGCCGATATATATTTTGGAACTAATTTACCGGACACAATAGGAAATACACCGGATTTTTCTCATAATTCAGTATTAAATTTTTACTTTTATCAAAGTCATCAAGATATCCCTACTGGTTATATCCTTGTAACGCATGAAGAGTATAATAATGATACTTTGGAAACAAAAAAAGTTTTGCAAGGAGAAACTCTGACTCTAAATATATATTTAATAAATAAACTGCAATGAACATTTTAAGAAATTATGTGACAATGATAATAGTTTTGTGTGTCTGTGTAAATGCACAAACTTCAAATGTTATTGTCCGTATTAACCAGACACAAGAGAATATTCAGGAAGCTAGACAATTAATACAAAGTTCAGGTGGAAAAATAAGAGTTATTTTTACATCAGGAAAGATTCTTGCATATCTTCCTGAACAAAGAATGATACTTGAAAATGCGTCGAGCCCCGATCTTTGGGTAAAAGAATAAAAAAGGAGAATAAACCATGCGTTTACTTAACAAATCCACAACGATATTATTAATTATTCTTTTTTTCTCTTTATTTAATATTTCATGTAAAGATTCCATCTGGGATTTTGATGCAAATACCTTGCTGTACTGTAACGTTTACGATATTATCGATAGTTCATTTGTGGAAAACCCAATTATTTATCATGTGTTTAATATTGAAAACCCTGATACAATAAACGAAGATAGGCTTCATAAACAATATAATTCCAACACTTACGAATTCGTTTCAATAGGTGGATTGCATGAAGGACTATTAATGACATTTCATGATGGATATACTCCTGATACTACTTATATACCAAAAATTAAATCAGGCGAGGAAAAAACATATAATATCTATTTACATCAAAAAAATGAAATCAACCATAATAACTAATAAAATGAAGAAAAATAAAATTACCATAGAGATAGTAATAATTATTCTCCTTTCTAATCTATGTTTTGCACAACATTCAAATGTAATGGTCCATGTTGAGAATACAGACGAAAGTATTAATGATGCTAAAAAATTAATACAAAGCGCAGGCGGTCAAACAAGAGTTATATTTACATCAGGGAAAATTCTTGCATATCTTCCTGATCAAAGTCAATTATTATTAACCAACCATTTTCAAATTGATGAGTTTAATATACCTGATGAAGCGATATCACCAGAAAACATAGAAAATCAAAATACGGCGGGTAATACTTGTCTCCCACCAGATTTTCAATTTCAAAATTCAAATAGAACAACAAATATTTATGACCGAATTACATCATCTTACATGATTGGGTCTTGCAGAGTTGATATGATTATGGTAGAAAGTGATGGGAATACTTTTAATTGGAGCGATGCTGAGAAAATACATGCAATTGAACAGGTCACTTTGGCTTTAAACTGGTGGGCTGAAAGAGCCGCAGAATATGATGTACCCTTTTATTTTGTGTTGAATGATGAACCATTCATTGCAAATGTACCAAATGAACCCATAAATGAAAGTAGTGGTTTGTTTATCCTTGATCCAATTATTCCAAGGACACCTTATTCCTGGCCGAACGAAATTGTGAGTTGGATGGAAAATGCTTTGAATGATATTGGATATCCTTCATCAAATTGGGATGGAATTTTCAATCTTGTTAATGAAAAACGGTCAGAATCGGCAACCGATTGGGGGTTTAGTATTTTTATCGTAGATAATGCCAATGATGATGATATTATTGAATCAACATTTGCAGATAGTACTGCAGGTTTTACCATGATGTGGCCTGAAACATATCTGGGGTTAAATAGACTACATGGTGGACCATGTTTTGTATTAGCAAGCAATGGAACTAATAATAATTACCCACGGTGGGAGACCTATGCCCATGAAATTGGACATATATTTGGTGCCCCAGATGAATATTTTGAATCTTTCCATTGTTCGAATGGAGGACTTGGGGATACATGTGATGAATATTATGGTTATTTGTATGAACAAAATGATAACTGTGAATTATGCTCCGATCCGCAAGAAAATTGTATTATGAGGGACAGTCCTGGATGGGACCCACAAAATCCTGAATCCTTTTTTTGTGAACACACGCCAATTCATTTAGGATGGTGGGATAGTGATCAAGATGGTCCCAAGGATCCAATTGATAAGGGACATTATATATATGGTCTAATACCAAATGTAAATCCAGGTGATGAAGTAAAAATATTTACATATGGCACTAACGAATTTGTGAAGCATATTAATGTTACTAATGAGAATTCCTTGACTTATAATGATGTAAACTGGATTCTATGGGATGGAACTAATTATGGATTTGGTCCGGTTGCACCTAACGTTTATTCGTATAAAATAAATGACCAAGAAGAACAAACACTTGGATATTATACTAATAGTGTTATACCTGTAATCACTAATATAAATACTGGTAATTCGGGGTTTGAATTTACTTTATCTGAAACCTTTGCATATATCAGAGCAAAAGCTACATCTCAAAATACAGGTGAAGAATTTTACTTACTTCGAGATCAATTGTATGGTAATGGAACCCATCAAGTTAATTGCAATCTTCCGTTTGATATTTACGACCTAGAAATATTTGGGTGGAAACCTAATGGAGACAATTCCAATATAGTACAATTTATTTTAGAAATAAATACAAATAACAATGATGTTGTTTGGAGTGGTATGAATAATATTCTAAATAATATTACAATTCCTTCACAGAGTACGTTGACAATATTACAGGGGACAACGGTAAATTTTTCTGAAAATGTGGAATTAATCATAGAAGGCAATTTGGTAATTGATGGCACAGAATCCCAACCAGTTACTCTTTCTTCAGCCAACCAATGGGGCGGTATTCAAGTTTCTGGTAATGCAACTATTACAATAAATCATGGAATTATTGAAAATGCCGACACTGGCGTGGAGTTCTCTTTTGGTCAAAGCCAAGCAGAGATTTCTAATACTTTATTCAATAATTGTCAAAAAGGTATCTATGATGTCGATGGAGAAAGTGGTTTAGTAACAATAATCAATTCAGTATTCATTAATTGTTCAGAATTTGGAATTAGATTGTTCGAGACTGAACGCCCAGTCTATTTGTTAAATAACTCATTTGTTAATTCTCCTGTTTCAACGGACTTGATGTTTGAACAATTAATTATTGAAAATAATTTGTTTAATAACTCAATACTAACCTTAGAAAACACAGCTGAATTTGAGATAAAGAAAAACATCTTTGATTATTCAGAGCCCCATCAAGCAATTCACATTAAAATACCAACCGGAAGAAATGACCACATTTTCAATGATTGGAACATAATTAATAATACCTTATACTGTTCAAGTAATGGGAATGGGTATCGATTCACTTTTTCTAGTTTAGGCGGTTCGCCGAATATAAAATTCATGAACAACATTCTAATAGGAAATAATCAAAATAGCGGAAATACAGCCCTATATGTTTCAAACTACTCTTCTTTATTTACTCATGGTGGATCATTTGATATTGATTACAATCAAATATGGGGTTTTTCAAATCAATCAAATAATGAAACAATCGATTTAGGTGAATTTAATTCCTTTGAAAATCCACTTCTTCTTGATGTATTTAATGATGATTTTAACCTTCATTTTAACAGCCCATGTATAGATACCGGTCATCCTGATTTAGACAATGATGGAAATGAATGGCAAACTGATATGGACGACCAAGACCCGGACGGGACACGAATGGATATTGGAGCTTACTACTACGATGCTATTCCGCCCGCTCCAGTCAATCTAACATCCAATGTTGAATCAAACGTTTCTTGTCAAAATTGTCATAATACATCATCTTCAGTAGAACTTGCCTGGGAAGAAACACCTGTAACAGATTTATCTTACTATACAGTCTATAGAGCGGACTATGCCGGAAACTGCAGTTCTTGCCATAATGGAGATAATCATCAACCCTTAGGAGACAGAACAGAACTCATGGACGATCCCTATATCTTAGGAAAAGATTGTCCCAATCTTTCCGGTGAAGTGATAGGGTTATCTAGAAACAGGATAGAAATGGAAACAGGATGCCGTTCAGGTTTACCTAGAACCAGAACCCTCGAGTTTACACCCCTTTGGGCTTGGCCTTTAAACTATTGGATCGACCTTCAATTAACAGAGAATTATACCTACAGCTATTATGTATCAGCAACAGATGATATAGAGCAGGAAAGCACCCCATCTAATTTTACGATAGCATATGTTCCTGTAAATGGAATGCCAAAGACAGTAGGAAACCCATTACCGCTTGAATATGCATTTCATTTAGCTTATCCCAATCCATTTAATCCCACAACAACCATGAAGTTTGATTTACCTTTTGAGTCTAATGTTACCCTAAACATTTATAATGTCATGGGGCAGTTAGTGAGAACGATAGAAATAGACAATATCAAAGCAGGTTTTCATCAAGTTCAATGGAAAGGCATTACAAACAACGGACAAAAAGTACCAAGTGGTATGTACATCGTCAGGATGAATGCCATATCAATCGAAAGCAAGAAATCGTTTCACAAATCACAAAAGGTAGTTTTATTAAAATGAAAAAATTTCTCCCATTTCTACTTTTGTTTTTCTCATCTTGCTTCCTTTTTGAAGATGAGCAAAATACGAACCTAACTTTATCTCTCCATTCTGCCGGAGTGACTACCGTAAACCTAAACATTAGCCCAGAAGATTCTCTGGCAGAGTTTACTTTTGAACTCACACGGGACGATTCCACCATACAAACAATTTCACTTCAATCAGACACACCCATAAAAGACACCAGACTCAACCCTAATACATCTTACAGCTACAAAGGATATTGGTTAAATGGAACAGAGCGAATTGGAGAGAGTGAAACCTTGACTGTAACTACTATGGATACCACAAGTCACAATTTTACATGGGAGATTGATACATTGGGAAATGGCGGTGAGCTTAATGATGTTTGGATTGTGGACGAGGATGATATCTGGGTAGTGGGAAATATTATAACGGATAGTATGGAATATAATGCGGCTCATTGGAATGGCAACCAATGGGAGATGATGAAAATACATAGTGGGGCAGAATTAAATGCAATACAATATTTTTCAGATGATGATATTTGGGTTTCCTCTGGTTTCCCAAAGCATTGGGATGGGAATGAGTGGACAATGTATCATTTACAAAATATGGGTTTTGAAGGAGTTAGTATTAATACACTTTGGGGTACATCTTCTAACAACATGTATTTTGTAGGATATCGTGGTAGTATTATCCATTATGATGGAAATGAGTTTGTAAAGATGGAAAGTCCAACGACCCAAAATTTAGATGGAATCATCGGTGTTGTTGATCCCGAAACTGGACAAAAACACATTTGGGCTTATGGCTGGCCAGATGCGCCTTACCATGGTTTATTTCTTCAATCAGACGGGATATATTGGGACATAATTTGGGATGAAAATAATCCATTTTTTGAAGATGAACAATTTGTAACACCCACAGCCTGGGTGAATGGTGATAACCTTGTTTTATATACCGGAGGTAGTGATCACGGACAAGTTTCAATACATGATATCCATGATTTAACCAATTATGAAATTATCTATTTTAATTATAACGGAGCTATTAGAAAAATTAGAGGTAATAATATCAATGATTTTTTTGGAGTCGGTGATTTTGGTAATGTATTTCATTTTAACGGTATTACTTTTAAACATTTTGATTCTTTGTCAAATACCACACGTTATTCTTCAGTAAATATTTTTAATGATTTAGTCATAATTTGCAATCAATATAGCTCTATAATTATTTGGGGAAATAGAACCCATTAAGAAAGGAATAATAAACATCATGAAAATAATTAGACTCATATTTATTGTAATGACACTTAATTTATTTCAATCAGGAATGGCGGAAGAATTTAATGGCAAAGTTCTCATGCGTGTTAATGGGCATGAATATCTTAGGGATGATTTATTAGGTCGGTTCTTAATAAATGAGTGGAATAATAGTCGCAATTCGTTTTATGATGGTATAACACTTGGGAAAATAAAAAAATTAAAATATAAAACCGTATCAGGTTCTCCTGATGAAGTAAAACTTTATTTAACAATAGAACGAACAAAATTTTGTCTTTTTCGCATTTGTGGATATATTGATATTGAAGATATAATTATTACACTAAGAAAAGCAATTACCAGAGAAGGGTGGGTATTAGTAACTGAAGATGTTGAAGTTGGAGATATTGATATTCAATTTGATAATTCGGGCTTGTGGATTTTAAATGATTTATTTGATTTAGTTAGTAATTTGGTGTTTGATTTATTCTTTGAATTACCAACATGGATTTATGAACAATTTCAAGGATATCTTGTCAAAATTAAATTAGAAGATTTTACAACACAACCTGTGGCATTTCCAATAATCCCCTTAAAAACATTTTCAGAATCCGGGCATTCAATAACTGTACAAGATACCTTAACAGAAATTGAAGATTTAATCAATAGTTTCCCTTTGGAAATCACATTTGATTATGAAAGTAATTATGTGATTAATAATGTTTTGACTGGCGCATTTACAAATTATGATGGTTTAGTAATCAAAATTGAACTCATGCCGGGTTATGGTAATGACTTAACTCAATATATGTCCGGTAATCCTACAATTATTTCAAACCCTGTTTTAGAAAGATGTGGGTTTGGGATGAAAAATGATGATTATCCCCTAATTGATGTCAACAATACCATGACTTGGGAAGAAGAAATCGAAGAAGTTCATCATATTATAAGAGATGATTTAGATCTTACAGATATTCGTATTGAAGCAAGCTGGAAATGGGTGGTTGGAACTGTCCCTGAAATTAATCCAGATAACATTCCCAACTTTCCAACTATAACGGATAGTGATATCGAAGACTACATAGAATATATTGATAATCTTGAAGATAGCGATAATTTTCATATCGGGTGGAGTTGGCTGGATAAAGTCATCGATGATGCTATTAATAAGCAATTAAGACCTTTGGTAACTGTTGGTGAATCATTAGCCGGTGATACACCACTATATGTAGACAGTGATGGTTCTTTAAAATATATAGTCCCAGGAGAACCCAGGGGAACAAGAGCTGATGAAAGTATTGGAGTATCGGAAGCAGTATTTAAATATTGGCTTGAATTATATACACGAGCTGTTGTCAGAAGATATAAAGATAGGGTAGATTTTTGGGAGGCAGACTGTGAATTGAATGCTGCAAGATATGTTGAGTCTTTTGATTGGTGGCGAGTTGGCTCAGCTTGGCATGATGATTCTGAAGGTGGATTTCAAGATCAAATTGCTGCATTACTTTATAATATTATTCATGAAGAAGATAACCTAATATCAGGGATAGGTCAATCTGAAGTGCAGGTGATTCAAGCAATGCATGTCTTAGACATGGCGAGACGTATAGACCAATGGCAAAATTATTATGATATAATTGGTGTACAATTTTATCCAAATGAAATGTTTGCTTATCCTGTTTTAGGGTATATGATTGGCGAAACAGTTTTTTCAGTAAAAAGAGCTTTGGATGTATTGGGATTAGATAAACCGGTTTGGGTATTAGAAACGATGTATCCCGTAACGAATGATGAATTTATCAATGGCTTAGAAGAAGCAAATCCAGATACAATGCAAAATTTTAAACAAAATATCATGTATCGCTCAACAGATAGGCAAAAGCAATTTATTAAAGAAGCTATATATACATCAGCAAAATATGGCGCTGAAGTTTTTGACTATTTTAGATTAATTACACCATTTAATCATGATGAGGGTGAGGGTACAGGTAATACACATTCGTGGGTCAATTTATATGGAGGGTTATTAAGACTGAATGATGAAAGTAATTCGATAGATTATCTTCCAGCTTTTAATACTTTTCATGATGAATTTGATGCCAACAGTCCTTTAGATTGGGTAACATTAAGAACTCAATATTTAGAAC
Source organism: Fidelibacterota bacterium (assembly GCA_018649625.1). Taxonomy (GTDB): domain Bacteria; phylum Fidelibacterota; class Marinisomatia; order Marinisomatales; family UBA1611. Next base: position 9,267 of record JABIHN010000106.1, read on the forward strand.
TTGAAGATTTGGATGGAACATTATCGGTGGATGGCGTTGTGAGTGGATTGCCATCCGGGGAGACCCGACGACTCTATGAAACTCAAACCTATACTGCACACACAGATAATGAATGGTTGCTGAGACCCTCCAATCAAGATCCTGTTAAACATTATCAATGGAATAATAGTGATTCTGAAATCAAAATAAAGCATACTTTTACCCCAAATAATGAATATTTAAAAACCCAAACGGCAAAATATATAGACCAGAAAAAAGTGAGTTTTCAGGTTGATATTCTCGGTTATACAAATGACGATTTAACACATTTAATCGAAGTTAAGGATCCTTGGTATATTACTGCATCAAAGACTCAACCCAATTCATTTGTTGCATTAGTTGATACAAATATTTACAGTATTTTTCTAAATCAAAATATAGATTTCGATGAAACAAAACCCATCTACTGTCTAAAAACACCTGAATGGACAGTCAATACTGATGGACTTTTTATTTTTTCTCATTGGGCTCCTCATGCAGATATAGATTACGGCAATGGCGTTGATTTACCCTCTTATGATTTGGTAACGGATGTTGTTTTTAAAAATGCCAATGCAGTAGTTCTTGCAGTTTATTTACCTGCTTCAGAATTCCCCAATTATACGCTTACAGTAGAAGTAGGAGATGTTTTTTCTATCCCTGCCGGAATAGAAATACAATTCACAGAAGGATTTACAATAGATATTAAAGGGAGTCTATTCATTGCAGGAACAGCTAATGCACCCGTAAGCTTTATGGGCTCCGGTAGAGAGCCGGAATTTGAGAATGGTAATTTAATACGCCCTCCAAACCCATTGGATGTATTCATAAGCATAGATGGGCAAGCCGGTGATATTGAAATGAATCATGTGTCATTTGAAAATACCTACTGTGCCATAGATATTGATGATGGCTACAGTAATGAAATTGTATTGTCCCATGTTGCTATTTCTAATACAAATATTGCAGTAGCGATTGGCAGAACAAACAATGCCAGAATCATTATAAGTGAATCCCATATATTTAATAGTCATAATGGAATCGTATTTGATGATGGTTTTTCGTATGAAGAGCAGGAAACCAATATTTTATTATACAAAACAGCTATTGGTAATATAGAAGATTATGGTGTTTTTTTGTTTCAGGAATCAAATTATAGTAATTCCACATTAAACCTGGGAATATTGAATTGCACTTTTTATGATATAAATGTACAAGGAACAAATGGAGCAGCTTGCTATATTAATAATGCAGCAGGGTCAGATTGGGGAGAAGTTCATTTGAGTATTGTAAACACGATATTTTCAGATGCTTTGTTAGTAAATGGATGGGTAAATACAACGATAGATGGGGAATATAATTTATACCATAACCCCAACTATGGCGTACCGATAAATAGTTCGGGATCCCCAATAGCAGAAATAACATCTGATCCCTTATTTGTTAATTCATCTAATAATGATGTGCATCTGCAAGTAGGGAGTCCCGCCATAGACGCAGGTTTTTTCGCAGTGAGTATTCCCGGATTTCCTGAATATGACTTTCTGTTTGATCCCGATGAAACTATGCCGGATATTGGCGCCTATTATTATATAATTGATTTTGATGAATTTAATTTAACAATATCTGGGGTTGTCGGTGGACATCCAACAATTTCATGGAATGTTGTTAATCTACCCGATGGGTTGGAAATAGACGCTTTTGAAGTTTATTCTTATAGTGAATTTGACCAAACACCAGTCTATTTTAATGAAACCACAGGATATTCAATAATAGATGAACGTTTTATAATTGCTTATATAGAACAGACAGATACCGGCCGCAGAGTTAAGTTAATGAAAATGGAAAAGCAACCGGAACAAACATTCCGTATTAAGCAATATTGGACAGTGAAAGTAAGAGATACAAATAATCATCTATCCAATTTTTCAGAAGCAGACTATGCATGGGTAGAAATTGGTGGAATCGTATGGAAGGTAGCGAATACAATTATCCCAAAAGATTATGAATTGAACGCTTCTTTCCCGAATCCCTTTAATCCAAGCGTTACTATTCCATTTGCTTTGCCATTAGAGTCTGATGTTTCTATCGATATTTATAATGTGATGGGACAGAGGGTAAGGTCTTTACAATCAGCAAATATTAAAGCAGGTTTTCATTCTGTACAATGGAATAGTTTGACAGACAGTGGACGAAAAGTGCCAAGCGGAATGTACATCGTAAGAATGAATGCCAAATCCACCCATGAAAAGAAAATGTTTCAAAAATCACAGAAAATAGTATTGCTTAAATGAATAGAATAATTAAACATTGCAATCATAAAATGTTCAAATTACCGTCATTAATAATAAACATTTGATTTCAAACGCCTTTTTTCCCATTATGACAAAAATAACAAGACGAAATTTTCTAAAAAAGTGGCAACTAGCAGTGGGTACATTTGCCACAGCCATTACTGCTCCTTCCCTTTTCTATTGGTGGTGGGATCGGTCAGGTCAGCCAACAGATATTGAAAATTGGATTGATTTAGGAAAAGCAAAAAAGATTACAGAAAATGAATGGCTCAAACGCCCTATTTCATTTACCATACAAGATAGATGGAATTCCCGAATCGTGAAAGAAATGCTGTATGTTTATCGAGTAAAAAGAGATGTAACAATTCTAACGTCTATTTGCCCTCATGCCGGATGTCTTGTTAAACCCGAAAATAATGGGTTTGTATGTCCTTGTCATAAAAGCTTTTTTAATGAGAAAGGCGATGTCGTAACAGGACCATCCCCTCGTCCATTAGATTCAATGGAGTGGGCGGTAAAAAAAGGCAGACTATTTGTCAAATATGAAAAGTTTCGTTCAGGCGTTGAAATAAAACAATCCATTAGCTAAATGAATTTAAAATTCTTTTTCAAACTTAGTTCTGGGTTAAGTTTTTCTTTTATTGCTTTGCTCATTGTTTCAGGATGGGGCTTAAGCGCTGGCTATATTCCTTCTGAAGCTGAAGCATTTTCATCTATTTTATATTTAAGAAAAATGGGTGGGATCGGTCAAGCAATTCGTAGCCTTCATTTTTACCTTTCATCGGGATTAATAGTTTCTGGCTTTTTTTTTCTAATTACATTTTATTTATTAGGATATACTAAATCATTCGCAAAAGAATGGTATTTGTCTCTTATTATTTATTTCATGATTATTGGAAGTTGTTTTACCGGTTACATCCTGCCCATGGATCAAAACGCATATTGGGGAACTCAGGTTAGATTAGGCATCGTAGAAACCATCCCAATTGTCGGCACCTTTATTGCCGATATTTTAAGAGGCGGCTCCAGCTTTGGATCAGAAACGTTATCTCGATTCTTTACAATTCATGGTTCAATAATTCCACTATTCTTGACAATCATATTGATGCTACTTATTCAATCTAATTGGGCTTTGATTCGCCCTATAATTGAAAATTCAAAGGTAATTGTGGGCTCAACTATTAGCATTGGTATTATTTATATATTTACTTTTTATCAACATGCTCCATTAGAACTTCCGGCAAACCCAATTGATGCAGAATATATTCCTCGTCCAGAATGGTATTTTCTGTGGTTATTTGAATTCGGGAAATATGTAGAATGGGCTCCGTGGATTCGAAGTGCGCTACTCCCAATCGGTGGAATTCTATTTTTATTTAGTATTCCTAATCTGAAAACCCAGACTCAAAAATTAAGATTACAAATTGCTGGTGCATGGTGTTCTATTTGGATAATTCTTACGGGGTTAACATTATATGCTGATCAAAAGCTTCCTGAAAAATTAGAGTATGAAAAAGCTATGATTATTCAAGCTGAAGAAAATTATCAAAATCTCTGTTATGATTGCCATGGAATTACTGGAAGTGGAGACGGGCCACAAACATTATCTTTTGATTTAGAAACACCCGATTTTACGTCGACAGACTACGGGGAAAATACAAATACAAAAAAAATGATTAAAGCAATTCGGCTTGGAAAAGGCAAAGATATGCCTGGTTTTAAGAAAAAATTAACCCAATATCAAACTGAATCGATGGTTGATTATATTCAACTTACATTTTTACAAAAATAATAATAAATCACAGGAGAATAAATGTATGCCCTTCTATAAAAATTTAGTCAAAGTTCCAATATTCGTAATTGTTTTTGGCACAATAATTTTTGCCCAATCCGGATTCAAAAACTTACAAGTTCTAGATAAGAATATTTCGAAAGATGACTTAAAAGCAACTATGAATAGTTTTGCCGATTATTTAGATGTAAAGTGTTCATTCTGTCACATCATCGATGAATATGAAAAGGATGAAATGAAACATAAACGTGTGGCACGAGAAATGATAAAATTAACACAAATGATTCGAAATGATGGGAAAAAGTATTTTTCGAAAGATCATAAAGATGAAGATTTTACCTGTTACACATGCCATAACGGTAATGCCGAAATAAAACCCTATAATCCAGATGATGACGATGATTGGCCCTAAACGTATTAACTTTTAGGAACATTATTATGAGAGAAATTTTATGAAACCCATTATTTTAGTTGGTACAATTACAATTACTTTATCTTTGGTTCTCTATTCAATTGCGATTATTACAATTTTAAAGAATAAAAAAATCAGATTAAAGGATGTAATCTTATTAACAGTTGGAATTATTTCTGAAATCACAGCCGTTATATGTATGGCTATTGGGTCCACTCAGCCAATTACTACGCCTCACGGATTGGTCGGACTTGCTGGGTTAATCATTATGATTCTAGTTGTGGTCATGAGTTGGAAATTAGTTTTAGCTACAAAAAAAGATGTAAAAATAACAAATAATTATAAAAAAATCGTTCTAAGTGCATACAGTATTTGGATAATGGCTTATATCTCTGGGGTAATTACTGGGATGAGTCATATTTAAAATAATCATAAAGGAAACCCATGAAAAATATTCGTCAATTCAGCATAATCATTTTTATCACCACTATTTGTTTTGGAGCCTTAATTCCAAATGGGATTTCAATCCATAAATTAAATAATGGCTTGGATGTTATATTAATTGAAAATAAATCACTTCCAATGGTGGGTGCTAATGTTGTGGTCAAAACCGGTTCTGCCTATGAGACATACGCCACCAGCGGCATGAGCCACATGTTAGAGCATTTACTTTTTAACGGAACCACAAGCCGTAAACAAAAAGAACTTTATGATGATGCGGATCGCATAGGCGCTTACAATAATGCAAATACGGGTGAATATTACACTAATTATATGATGGTTACGCCTACTGAGCATATTCAAGCAGGAATGGAAATTCAAGCGGACATGCTTTTTAATTCTATTCTTCCACCGAACAAATATGATAAAGAAAAAGGAATTGTCTTGGAGGAGATTGCTCAAAGTTTGGCCCGTCCCGGAACACAAATAGAAACAGATATTCAATCTATTTTATTTGATGGTCATTCTCTTTCCCTTCCCACATTAGGAACGTATTCCACGATTGAATCTTTACCGCTGTCGCCAGTTAGAGAATACTACGAAGGAAATTATATTCCAAATAATATGATATTAAGCGTTATTGGAAATTTTGATTCTGCAGACATGTTAGAATGGGTGAAAGATATTTACGGGAAACCGGGTCCGGGAAGTGTTTTTCGACCACAAGATTCAAATTTTGAAACTGGATTTACATTGCCATCTAAATCTTCAAATAAATTATTTCATCGCTCCCATTCAGACACCACCACACTCATTCATCTTGCCTTTGATTTGCCCTCAAACCCTGCTCCAGGCTTTTTTAGTTTGATGGAAGAATTACTTTCTGAACAAATAGAAGATATCCAAACAAATCAAAAAAATAAATTGAGTTCATCTGTTCAATCTATTACGGGTCAAATTCGCCAATCACCTGTGGGAAATTATCTTTTAGTAAAAGCTACGTTGAACTCTAATGAAAATGGTGATGAATTAATCTCATTTCTTTCTGCTGAAATTTCAAATATGAAATTCTCCATGAAAAAAGATGCAATATCTGCTTTTGCTTCTGCTGAAAAAACTTCCTTTTATAAAAGTTTAGAAAAACCTCATATGTTTGGGATTTATAATGCACATGTATTTGCACAAAAAGGAATTGACGGTTTCCTGTCATCTTTTGACGACAGATTATACATCACGGCGGCTAACGAGCTAAAACGTTTTAAAATAACGGGCAAACCCACCATTATTATCCACCATCCTATGGAAACAAGTTCAAGTGGCTCTTCAAAATCTGAATCCACACAACTTTTTGATCATGTCGGTTCTGGAACAACGCTCATTGCTAAACAAAATGCTTCGAGTCCCCTTTTGGCTGTTCATTATTTATTTATGCATAAAGCTGATTTAGAAAGTGAATTCGGGAAAGATGTAGCAAAAATTCTCCACGATTGTTTTGGACAAAGAATGAAGTCCCCTAAAGTTCAAAAACAAATTGCACCATTTGGCCTTACCTTTACCGTCAATGATAATCCCTGGATTCCCATGGATAATATATATCTTCATAATGATTTTGGCTATATTCGCGTGGAAGGATTGGCCGACAATTTAGATGATGCAATTCAATTTTTGAATGATACTTTTTTGAATTTTATTCCCACTGAAGCTGAATATGAAAAAGCCAATGGACCTTCACATGGTGGATTTGGTGGTATGAGTCATAAAAATATGGCTAAGGAAAAATTCAACACATTATTAGATGAACAGATTTATAGTTTACCATCTGATAAAAACAATCCTCCTGATTTGACTTATGAATCACTCCTGTCTTTTAAAGATGAATACTGGACTCCCGAAAATATAATACTTTCTATTGTATCTCCCGATTCACCCGAATCTATAAATCATCTTTTTTCCGATTTTGGAAATAAAACGAATTCTGAGCTTACACCGGCACAAATAAAATCGTATCAATCTATTTCAAAGTCAGTCACGATTGAAGAAGATGGCGGTGGTGCACAATCCTATTTATTCTGGGGATTTATGAAGGAAATTGACCCAAAAGACAAACCTGCTTTAACAGCCCTGTCTTTGATTTTAAAAGATAAAATTGTTTTTGATATTCGAGAGAAACAAGGC
>JABIHN010000107.1 GCA_018649625.1 Fidelibacterota bacterium
AATCACAAACCCGTAGCTACTATCTGGTTCTGCTACCAACAAAGCAAAGACATTCAAAGTAGATTCATGATCAGATTCCACTGACTGCCACCCCCAATCGCCACAAGACATAAAAAAAGTTGCAATTAATATTAAAGGTATTTTTCTCATTAAAATTGAATCCTTAAGCCAAAAGTGGGGAAAATCGGAAACATAGGAAGCCCCGCTCTTCGCATACCTTTTGCGTCGCCCGTTTGTTCGTCATACTCCGTATCATATATATACATGAGTGCATTTAGATGATTCGTTACATTAATAATCTGAAAATACCATTCTCTAAAGCCACCCTTTTTCAACACTTTTCGCTTCGTAAAATTCACATCAATTCTAAAATAATCTGGAAATCGAGCACCATTTTTTTCTCCAACAAGCACGCCATTACGTTTCCACCAATTAAAACGACTGCTGTTTCCCCAATAAGACTCATCCCAATTTTGAATCCGACCTTGAACTTCTGTGTATGGATTTCCTGTAGCGTAAGAAAGAGTCAAGCCTACATGTGTTTTTTCTGTCCATTGCCAATCGCCCACGAGATTGATGGTGTGCGGACGATCAAATTTTGGCGCATACCAATCATGTAATTCTGTTTTCCATCGGGTTACTGCATAAGTATAAGCGGCCCAACCACTTACTTTTCCCGTCTTCTTTTGAATGAACCCTTCTAATCCATAAGCATAAGCATCTGTGTCATAAAAATCATTGAACGGAGAAAATTGAACTATTCCATCGTCTCCTTCCGAAAAGATGTTTCCTTGCTTTAAAGTGATGAGATTATCAAAAGATTTGTAATAAGCTTCCAAACGATATAAAATATTTTTTGAATTTAAATGCTCAATTCCCAAAATTGTATGGTCAGAAAAGGGAATTTTATTATCTTCTGGAATGGCCATCCAAATATCTATAAATCTTAAGTTTTCATCTTGAGGGTTCGCAATAGTCATAAATTGATGATACCGTCCCCAATTAAACTTAATTGAAGTATCATTATCCAAAAGATATTTTAAACCAAACCGTGGATCACGAAAGAGTCCTTCATGGGCAGAAGCAGTTGAAAGCCGCAAACCCAATTGAGCAGAAACATTTGTTGAAATACGCCATTTATCTTGAAGGTATAATCCCAATTCACGAGTAGTTTGGTCCATCCATAAAACTGTATCTTTCATAGAAAGGGTGGCAAAATCTTCTCCAAGCCAGGATTCACCCAATATCAATCCTAAATTAAATCCAATATCTTTCACTTGAAACCCACTGGTAATTGTGTGTTTATCATTTGGAGTGTAGGTAAACTCGGTCTCCAATGATTTGTCATCCACAATATCAAATGCATCGAAATAGAAGGTATTGTCCCAGTTTGATTCTTCAGAATAATCATATTTCATCTCGCCCCATTCATGAGAATCTAAATCAATCCAAAAATGAAAACGGCTTGAAGCAACAAAGGTTTTTAAAACCATCTTTGGCGATATTAACCACCGCCAAGTCAGGCTATTGGTTTGATTTCCCCATTTCCAATCAAAGGAAAATGTTTCATTAGACTCTCGATATCCTCCATCCCAAAGATCGTTTTGATACGTGTTTTCAAAAGACATATCATAAATATCATCACCAATAAAAGTGCTAAATGTCAAACGATGATTATTTGTCAAATCTAAATTGACTTTACCTTCAATATCATAAAAATGGTATGGAAAGAAATTATCAGGTGCTCCTTCCATTTCGTCAGCATATTTCTTTTTTGCGATGTATGTCCCCAATTTCGTAAACAAATCAAAATAGGTTCGACGTCCAGCCAACATCCAAGACCCTTTTATCTTTCCTGGGAGAGGCCCTTCTATCATTCCTTTGCTCGAAATCATAGAAATATTAGCTCGACCTGAAACTTTTTCTGTATTTCCTTCGCGATTTATAATATTTAAAATGGATCCCATTCGTCCACCGTACCGTGCCGGGAATCCGCCCGCATGGAAATCAGCTTCTTTAATCGCATCTGTATTAAAGGTGGAAAATATTCCACCTAAATGAAATGGATTGTAAACGGTAATACCATCCATCATAATAAGATTTTGATCTGGTGTTGACCCTCGAACATACAATGCGCTGGAAAAATCATTCATCGTTTGCACACCAGGGAGCAATTTTAAAATACGAAAAATATCTGGTTCTACAAAAGATGGTAAACGTTCAATATCTCTCATATTCAATTGAATACGACTGGGCTCTACTTGTTTACGAAATTGTTGTCTTTCTGCTGTAACAATAACTTCTTGACTCATCAATGATGTTGCCGATAAACGAAAATCTTTTCTAATATTTTCTTCATCAACCACAATAATAGAAATAGCCTGCATTTCAAAACCAATCATTGAAGCGACTAAATCGTAATTACCAGAGGATACATTAGGTATAACAAAATAACCATCCATATTGGTGGCCGCTCCGATGTTTGTTCCCTGCAAAAATACATTTGCGTAAGATAATGGTTCTCCATTAGAATGATCTCGAACGAATCCGGTAATGGATTGAGCAGAGTTTACTGAAAACAAAAAAAGAATCGTGCTAATTAGGATTCGAACTTTCACCATAATAAATTAACGTAATAATAAATTTAAATACTCAACTATTATTCAAAATATTATAATTTCCCCCCTTAATAACCGCAATAAAATAAATGCCTAAAACACGTAAAGGAATCCCAAAACCAAAACAAAAATCTTATTTCAAAGAATATAATTTTGAAATCACAGTCATTTTACTTATCGGTTTAGGAGTATTTTTACTCATTGAAGAATTGGAAATAAAACATTATCTATATGAAATAGTTAAAACAATACTTTTCTTTATAGGAGATATCATAAAGGTATTCCGCAATGGAACTTTTTTTATCATCAACAAGTTTGAAATATCAGATTTAGTAGGTATCTCGCTTATTATATTTGCACTTTTTCTAGTTGCAAATCGATGGCGACAAAGAATGATAGAACGATATGAGTTATTAAAAGATTGTCCTAATTGTGGTGGGAACCTTATTCGAATTCGGAGAGATTTTAATCACAAAATATTAGGGATACTATATTTTGTAAATGTAAAACATTACAATTGCAAAGCTTGTAATTTTAAAGGGATTAAATTAGTAAAAAAATAAAAAGGAAAAACTATGGACTTAAAAGAAGAAATCATCAATGATATAAATTCAAACTCAATTATTCTCTATATGAAGGGGACAAAAGATATGCCTCGATGTGGATTTTCGAATTCAGTTGTAAATGTACTCAATCATTATGGAGTTGAATACAAAGCTGTGGATATATTGGCTGACCCCATGATTCGTGTTAAATTGAGTGAGCATTCAAACTGGCCAACCATACCACAATTATTTGTGAAAGGTGAATTAGTTGGTGGCGCTGATATTACAATTGAACTACATCAAAATGGACAATTACTAGATATTTTAGATAAAGCAAATTCTTAAGTATTATTAATAAAAAAGGGTTGGTGAACACATTGTGGATGGAATAAATTTGCCGTCAATTCACTAGCCATAATGATTCAATTTGAATCATAAACTTTTTTGGTCCGTTCGTCTAGTGGTTAGGACTCCAGGTTTTCATCCTGGCAACAGGAGTTCGATTCTCCTACGGACTACAGTCAAAAACCCTGCATTTGCAGGGTTTTTTATTATGGAGTAATTTCACAGCATGAATATTGAACTTCACCCAGCTCTTGTCCACTTCCCGATTGCACTTATTACATTTGCATATATTTTTCAAGTCATTACTGTTTTCAAACCGAATGTAGTTCCTAAGCATTTGAATTTGTGGTTAATGGTTCCAGCAGCGATATCTACCCTTCCTGCTGTATTAACAGGAGAGAAAGCTGAAGAGAACCTTGGTGAGATTTGTATAGAAGCACATGAGACTTTAGAAAATCATGAACTTTTTGCGAACATTACTACGTGGAGTATATTAATTCTAACTTTTGTTTGGGTCTATATGACACTAAAAGGATTTGAATCACCAAAATACCAAAAACTCTTCCTAGCATTCCTAACCATCATCTTTATTAGTATTTGTGTTACAGGGTATTTGGGGGGAGAGTTAGTTCATATTTGGGATGTATAATTTTATTAAATTTTAAAATAGCTTATATAGCGATTCCAAATTTTAATAATTCAACATCTATAATACTATTGCCATTTCCAAAAAAGAAACCACTTAATTCTGATTCATCTGCAAAATATCGCCCACCAATAAGGCTAGTTCCCCAATATAAACCATTTCGCCCAAATTTTCTATACCCAATTCCAAAAGCTATTCCCATTTTATTCTCTGTAATTATCTCTTCTTCTTCATCCCAAAACCAATCCCCCTTTTTAGGACCCGTGAGTTGGGAAAATCGAGTGCCTACACTTATATAAAACCCATTTTGATGCTCACCTAGAAATCGCCTGTAATGCCCATCAAATTGAATTATTTTTCTATCAGTTTTTTCTGATGTATCATAATAAAAAGGGAAAGCTATTTCAGCATTTCTATCAATATTAAATAAAGAAAAAGTACCCGAAATAGAAAGTGCATCATTTGCCGAGCTTAATAACAAATTTACCAAGTTTAATTCAACACCATATTTTTTCCCTGCGAGATTGTCTATATATTTTACTTCAGAAAGAATCTTTGACTGGGTTTCCATCATGATATTTTGATTTATTAAAACGCTGTCAACTTTTTCAGATACATCTTGTCCCTGACCCTGTACCCCAAAAATAAAAACTAGCAGAATAATTAATACTTTATTCATAATAATTTTCCTTTATTTTAACAATGTAAAAAAATATAAAATTCCACATACTCAATCTACAACCCTACTTCCGGCTTTATATATACAAAAAAGAAAGAGGAACTTGTAGAAGAGAACAAACCTAATCCACCATCAATATTTGAATTCGGCATTGTATATTGATTCATTTGCATGGGATCACCAGAGTAATAATTAGAAAATGCATCATCTGTTGCTTCAATTATAATCATGTTATACCCATAATAATTAAAAGCCAACCAACCATAATACATTTCTTCAACATTAAAATTCCAAACTATTGGATTTGGCCAATATTTATTTCCATCTTCATCTAATAACATATGTCCTTTAAATGCATGAGCTGAAAAACTTGTGTCAATAATTGCATTAGAAAAAGTATCTTCTAAGGCATACGTCGTTGTTCGTAACATTCCGGGTAACTCTTCAGAAGTCCAACCTAATCCAAAAAATGGCATCGATGTAAAACTGGCGGTGTAACAATTGGCTGTTTTATATACCACCGTATCTACCGTAAGAAGAGATAAATTCCCCGAATTAATTACCATTCCCACCGTTATTAAATCATTCTCATCTTGATGTAAATTAATCGAATCCACAATTGTATTCCCTTCACACTCCCAGAGATTATCAATTTGAACACTATTTAAGTCAATAGAAGCTGGTATAATAGTTTCGGCAAAAATGGAATGTTCTTCAGCTATTATTTCTAGCCGGTATGTATTTCCTGATTGAGTAATAATTTCTTGATCATTCACCACATAATGCCCGGGTAATCCATCAACTTCACTTAAACTTAATATAGAAGAATCGCTTTGTGGATTCACAATAATTTTAACCGATGCATTAGAAACCCAAGTTTCATTTCCTTCATGTGTTTCATCAATTTCATGTGAAAGATTTAAGGATAAGGTATCTAAAGAAATTGGAAAATCGGCTTTTAAGTTCATGAACACGACTAATTTTTGTTCATATTCAATTCGCTCAACAGGCAAATTACACGATGACAAAAGAACAAATAAAATACTGAGTAAAAATAATTTCTTCATATTAAAATTCGATTGAAAATCCAATAGTTGGAATAATGGGCAAGCCATGTATTATTTGTTTTTGAGGAATTCCTTCATCTGCTTCATCCACATTTATTTCGCCATGATCCGGAAGCCCATTCCCATTTTCATCGTGTTTTTTCACATCCCAATCGCCATCATCATCAATTCCATTATAGATACTCCCAAATTTGTACACATACCGAAAAACATTCTTTGCCCAATAAGCATTAATCGCTTGAATAAAAAATTCACCACTAAGTTGTTTGTATTTAAATCGTTTTGTAAACCCAATATCTAATCTATCATAATTGGGATAACGTGCAGAATTTCGCCCGCCTGGAATAGTTCGAATTGCTTGGTCATTAATTGACCCTCCAGGAAGTGATTCATAAAAATATCCCAAAATTGGTGTAAAAGGTTGGCCTGATTGATAGGTCATTTTTAAATTGAATGACCAACTTCTCGGAAGCACCACGTTTCCAATTACATTAAAAACATGACGTCGATCCCAATTTGTAAAATATTCTGCACCATTTAATTCTTTTCTAGAAATGGACCATGCATAAGACACCCAGCCATTTACACGGCCTATTTCTTTTTGTAAAAAAAATTCGCCTCCATATGCATATCCATCTCCAGCATCTACCAATGAATCTAAATTTGTACTGCTAATAGATTCATCTGTTGTAGATCGATTATCCACAAAAGTAAGAATATTATTCATGGTTTTATAATACCCTTCTATCTGAACTTTTATATTATATGGAAAATATTCTTCATAGCCAAAAATTATTTGTTCTGATGATGCCGGCTCAATCGATTTATCGACTGCAAACCAAGCATCTAAAATATTTGGATTATAATCATCCTGAATTGTTTCCATGAATTGATGATATATCCCAATAGAGAAATTAATATACCGTGTATCAGTTAATAAATACTTCGTAGAAAACCGCGGGTCATAAAAAATATGGTTTTTACTATTTCCATAATATCCAATCCTGAATCCTGGTTCAATCATCCATTTTTCTGATGGCCAATATTTTAATTTTGTATAAGCCGCAGCTTCATTGGTAGCAGTTTTTGACTCAAAAAGCGTTTCACCAAACCCTTCAGCCGTATATACAAATTCAAGGTCTTTTAATTCAATACCATATTTCAACTGAGCTTTATCAAACCAAAAAAATGTCCAGTCATTTCTAGCTGTTAAATCAGATATATAATCTCTTTCACCTATCCCTGCGTCACCTCCCAATCCGAAATAAATATCAAACCGACTTTTAGCTAATAAAAAATTTGAAACTAATTTTCGTCCAAATAATTTTCGATAATTAAGACTGTATGTTTCGTTTCCCCATTGACCTTTCAATTCAAATTCATCCCAATATAGATCATCGTCTCCTGCGTACCAACTGAAAGAAACACGATCATTGGAAGTAAGATCCTGAAAAATATGTCCCTGAAAATCCCAAAAATAATATGGGAATTCCAATTTTGTACCTTCAAATACTTTATCAAACCAAGTTCTACGACCCGAAGCTAACCAAGCGCCTTTTCCAATAGGACCTTCCATGGTTGATTGGGCAGATAAGAGAGAGAGTGAGCCCTTTCCTTTAAAATGTTTTTGATTTCCTTCTCTACTCCGAACATTTAATACAGCTGAAAGCCTCCCACCATATTCGGCGTTAAAACCGCCTTTCAACAAATCAGCTTCTTTGACAGCGTCCAATATGAAATTTGAAAAAATACCGCCAACATGAGATGGGTTATATACTGTAATCCCATCTAATAAAATTAAATTTTGATCTGAATTACCACCGCGAATTATAAGTCCCGTGCTAAAATCATTCGCTGTCAGAACGCCCGGTAAAGATTGTAATGTGCGAAAAAGATCTGCTTCACCCAGCTGAGGGACACTCTTCAATTGCCGAACATTTAAATTGGTCCGACTAATTTGCATATTCACTTTTCGTTCCAATTTTTGAGCCGAAACATCCACAGTTGTTAATTCCACAAGTGAAGGTGATAATTCAAAATTGAGAGTTACACTTTCTCCGATCCCCACTTGAATCGGATTTTTTATTTGCCCAAATCCAAGGTAGGTTACCACCAATTCATATTCTCCCTTGGGGACATTTAAGATTACAAAATATCCATCAGAATCTGTGGCAGTTCCCATAGCTGTTTCACTTAAATACACATTTGCTCCAATTAATGTTTCTCTGGATGATTCATCATAAATATACCCCGAAATCATTCCCATCTCTTGGGAAAGCCCAATAGACATCAATAATAATGTTAATATGTATCGTTTATACTTCATATTCATTCTATAAATTAAAAAAGAAATATCATGAATTAACTCGATATTTCATTTACTATTTATTCTAATTTGATCACCGAATAAGCATGACAGTTTCATCTCCATTCCTATTGAAAGCCACGCCAGACCCGCCTTCCCATTCATTTGGTTCATACAATTCAGGGAGCGTTATTTCATAGCCTACGGCTTCATTTCGATAGTTAATCCAATTAAGTGATGTTTCTGAAGTATTTGAATGTCCTTGTGACGTACATCCAGAAATAAATACAGATACAAAAATTAATATATAGTATGATGGTTTATTCAAATGGAAAATAATTTTTGAATCTTTAAATATATCTGACCAAAATCTTCTTCCCATTTACCTTCATTTTTTAAAAAAGACCTACTCGTTCCTATATAATATATAGAAAAAGGATCTGGTTGATAACTGATAAGCGGTTGAATGTCTAAAGTACCATAGTAGTCGTGGTATTGTGTTACAAATCTAAAATTCAGAGCAGATGTCGCTTGGTATTCCAACCTAAATCGAGAAATGAGATCTGAATAAATTTCATTTCCTGACTCAAAATATGTTGATTTAGAATTATTGAGATTTACAAAAAGACTCAAATTATCTTTTGGCTTTAATTTAATCCATCCTCTCATTGATTGGTTTCTTGCTTGAAAAGGTGGATCTTCCCATCTGATAATTTCTTTTCCAAATCCCGGTGTCATTCCCATTGAAAAATAGTTTGAAAATTTAGAACTTATTGAAAAAGAGATATCATAGTTACCATCCAATTGTGTTCCTCGATATAATTCATTGTATCCCATATACGTAATATCAATATTTACTTGACCTTTTAACTGCGCACTTACATTTGTAAAAAGCCAATCTTCCTTTTCATTCCAATCATAAGAGTAAACCTTTCCAGGAGCAAAAAGAAGATGAATTTGTTCAATAAATTTGTTTTTAGGATAAATCATTGACCAAATATTAGCATTTAAGCCTCTACGATCATTTAGACGAATAAATCCATTATCCGCACGAAAACTTGGAGATAAACCACTGTACATTATTGTTCCACCCCAATTTCTGCCTCTCCTTTCAATACTTAAATATGACGACAAACCATTAAATGATTCCCCATCAAAATCAGATGTGAGAGAATCTGAAGAGAACAGTGAACCATTTATCTCTGATGAAAGAGATGTATCATTTGGCTCAACAGTTTGTGACCCAAATATTTGCCAATCTAAAACTAAATTATTATTAATTTTATAGAGCCCATCTGCTCCACCCAATAATCCTGTACCACCCCCATAATTTCGATGTGAAAAAATGCCACCTACATAAGCACCTTCACTTAATGGATGTTTGGCTCGGATTACATTTGTCATACTTTCACCCACAATTGCAGTTCCGCCAAACTGTGAAAAAGGAACAATTAGATAAGTATTTTGATCTATACTTCCCAAATATCCAATCTGAGTTTTTCCAATTTGACCCAATACTTTTGAAGCGATAAGTGGCTCATTTATTGATCTTGTATATACGGCTCTCACTTTGGGTTTCCATCCAAAACTTCCCGTATTAAATAAATCAACACCTTCATTGAAAAAAGGGCGAGTTTCAGGATAAGACAGCGCCGTGTGACTATTTATATCAATTCGAGATTGATTGGATTCGACTTGACTAAAATCAGGATTTATAGTGATTTCTGCTGTGGAATTATTCCCAATTGGGATTTTCATTCCTAATCCAAAATTTCCTCGTGTTTCATTATCTTGCGATCCGACTAAACTTGGTAAAAACTCAAAAGATGACCTTGTTACAATATCTTTTATACCATAAAGATGCCCGAGTTGGCATAGAACGCATTGATCGTTTCTATCAAAAGGTGTCCACGAATTTTGACGACGACTGTCTTCTCGTGGCGTTACTCTAAAAAATGAAATTCGCCAGTGATGATCCATAACATTTGGGACTCTAAAAGATGAAAAGGGAATGGCCATTTCAATTTCATATCCAGTCTCTGTCATTCTTCCAGATGAAGTCCAAACGGCATCCCAATCTTCTCGCTCGCTTTGACCAAATTTTTGTCCATCACCCTGGTTCCCCAACGGATTACAAAAAAACTGATACGCCATCACGCCATCATTTTGAGTATCAAGAATTAAACCTACCATATCATCTTCAAAAATCGCATCTCGCTTAGATTGATGAGCACGAATTTTACTTGGGTCATCAAATGCCTTAAATGCAACATACAGATTTTTTTTATCATAGGTCACAAAGACTTGAGTTTCTGTGATGGCGGGTTCGTTTTCTGCTGGCATTACTTCAACAAATCCATCGGCTATTGCCGATCCACCCCACTCTAAATCATCAATGATACCATCAATTTGAATTACAGTTTCCGTTTTAGAAATTGTAAGCGTTTTATTTGCAAATAAAGTTGTGCATAATAATATTAATACAAAGGAGATTTGACGTTTCATGAATAATAACTCTAGTTAAATAATTGATTAATTTGACAAAAATATTAAGAAATGGTTGTCTCTCAATATAGAAATATTTTTCAAATCAAAATTCCAATTTTGTAAGGCATCCATATTTGGGTTTAATGATGATGCAACACTCACTTAAAAAAATGATATATCGAGTGACTAAATCTAATCCTAATCTGTAATATCATGCAATTTTTTAATTTTAAAAAGAGTTAATTGATATTCATCTTTTTTGTCTCTTTTAATAAGTCCATTGGCATAAATATTAAGTTTATGGATTAACATATCTTTAGCTGTTTGAAATTGAGTTCCTGTTAATGATTCTGTATCCATTATTTTTTCTAATGACTGAATTCTATATTGTTCGATGCCTTCTGGCGTCCTAGATAATTGATCATCATGCCCACCATATTTTATAATTAAAGGTTCATCAACAAAGAGAATAGAATATTTAGGCGTAATTCGTAACCAAAGATCATAATCTTCGCATACTCTTAATGTTTCATCAAAATAACCAACATCATCAAAAATAGATTTATGCATTATAGATGACGATGGAGAAATTCGACAAATATCTAAACATTTCTCGAAAATATTCCCACCATATTTTTGGTGCTTTTTATGCTGGTTGATTCGAATACCATCCCGTATCCAAATCTCATTTGAGTGACAAAATAAAACAGTCGGATTTTTTTTCAAAGATTGGACTTGTTTTGCCAATTTATCAGGAAGCCATTCATCATCTGAATCCAAAAGAGAAATCCAATTTCCTTTTGCTACCTTGATTCCGGCGTTTCGTGCAGCACTAACCCCTTTCGGTAAATTCCCCTTGAAAGTTTGGAGCAAAATTATTGATGGATATTTTGATTGTATCCAATCTGAAGTCCCATCTGTAGAACTATCGTCAATTACTATTATTTCTAAAGGATGGACTGTTTGTGCGAGTACGGATTCAATTGCTCGCTCCAAAGTGTGCTTTCGGTTATAGGTTGGAATTATAACTGAAATTTGAAAGGAATTATCCAAATAAGTTTTCGGGATATTCACCATTTCGTATCAGTTTTAATATTTCACTTTCAACAAAAGGTTTATCTTCTTTATACGTAACTCCAAACCATGTTGCGCCACTTAACAAAACATGGACATTTTCTTTCCCATCTTGAATGAGTTCATTTACGACAGACGGAATTAAATATTCACTTTTCAATTCAGAACCGCTCTCATTTAGAAACTCAATAAATTTCTCCTGAAGATACTCAAATAGTATAGGTGTAAATCCCCATACATTCATAGAAACTGGTTCATTCCCGCTTAATTTTATATCTCGATCAGACGAAACGCCCTCGCTCATTTTTTGAAGATTTGATGTTTCAATAACCGTTTCTAATTTATTATCCATTACTGTACATAATCCCCGCGTAACTCCACCAAATATAGATAGCGTTTTATCAAGCTGAAATGCAACCATTGAAAAATTATTTGCGCCGTTATTATAATAATCCGCTACAACTTTAAATGATTCTCGGCCATAATAATCATCTCCATTGATGGCAACAAATGGTTCACGGATCAAATCACGAGCAGATAAAATAGCATGCCCAGTTCCCCATGGTTTTTCTCGGCTATTTGGACATTCAAATCCATCTGGAAGATCATTTAAGTCTTGAAATGCAAATTCAACTTGTATTTTACCTTCATATTTATCTGTGATTCTAGATTTGAATTCTTGTTCAAAATCTTTTCTAATAATAAAGACGACTTTGTTAAATCCAGCTTCAATGGCATCATATACTGAATAATCAATTATGGTTTCACCGCTAGGGCCAACGGCATCCAACTGTTTAAGTCCACCATACCGAGACCCCATTCCTGCAGCCATTATAAGAAGTGTTATATTGTTCATTATATTCCTTTAAATTCTTGCGAAAAATTAAAATTAAAATTAAAATTCATAAAGAATTTACAAATTCAATGAGTAATCTTATTAGAGAAATACCCTTATGCCAAATCAATATTATCTATCAAAAGAAACAGCTGAACAATATATCAAATTAGCAAAAGGATACGATGGGAAATTTCTAATTGATCTGTTAAAAAACTATTTACCATTAAAATCAAAAGTACTTGAGTTGGGATCAGGACCTGGAGCTGATCTTGAAATTTTATCCCAAAATTATGAAGTCACTGGATCAGATTTTTCTCAATACTTTTTAGACATTTTGAAAAAGAAAAAAATAAAAAACCCATTGATTCTCCTTGACGCTATAACACTCAAAACATCAAAAACATTTGATTGTATTTATTCGAATAAAGTACTTCAACATTTAACGGACAATCAATTAGAACAATCTATACAAAATCAATTAGCGATTTTAAATAAAGATGGAATTATTTGTCATTCCTTTTGGGCAGGAAATGACTGTTATGAAATGAAAGGAGCTCTTCATAATTATCATACAAAAGATGAACTAGAGAATTGCTTGTCTCCTTATTTTGAAACTCTGGTATTAGATTTTTATAATGAAATGGAAAAAGATGATTCTATTTTGTTTATTGGGAAAATTCACTCAACTAAATGTAAATAATATTTGAGTCTGCTCCGAAAAGGTCAAGTTGGACTAAAGTCCCGTTTTTTTTAGAATGTTCACCCCCAAGCTAAAGCATGGGGTAAATGTAGATATTGCAAGAGTCATAGCGAGATACTTACCCCGTCCTTTAGGGTGGGGATTGTGGAAAACTCAACGACTTAGGGGTTTTAACCCCTTTCTGGAGTGGACTCATATATCCAAAAAATATTTTAGATTTCAATTCTTGTTCCTTCATCTGATTTAATTATGTAAGCCTTACCTCCAACTCGTTCAATCGCTTCTGCAACAAGTTTTGGATTAGTCGGTGCATAAGCAAACATACAACCTCCCCCACCAGAACCATTGATTTTCCCACCCAAGGCGCCTGCAGTTAAAGCTGCATCAAGCATTGATTCAATCTTCGATGTACTCACTTTTAGGGTGTCTCGTAAAATAGTGTGATGTTTAGTTAATAAATTTCCAATTATATCATGATTTAGTTCATTTTTTTCCAATTCAGATAATGCATGTTTTAAAATATCTCGATTTTGAATTGTGCCATAAACTAAATTCTTCTCACTAAGATTTAAATCAGATAAATTAGAATTTTCATCTAAAGTGTGAACGGTTAATTGATTATTTTTGAGTTGGATTTTTTTTATGATTCTCATTCTTAAATCACAGCATCGTTTTAAAATTCCCATTGTGTCTTTAGCTTCTTTTGAATCTCCCAAAACAATAGTTCCCAAATTTGGATTTATGGATTCAATGGAAACAGACGGTTCTGACTCTAAATAAATCAAATGTCCCATTGCTGTAGAATATTGATCCATCATACCACCCGGTTCATTGAACTCAAGGACTTCCGCTCTATAAGCTAATTCACCAATCTTTTGTGGACTCCATTTCACTGGCTCGTCCGCCAATTGGGTTAAAAAATAAATCCAACTTACCAGAATTGCAGATGAACTGCTGGTACCAGCTTGAATAGGTATTTGACTTGATAATTCACACTCAAATCCAAAAGAGAATGATAAACCTTCTCTTTTACAAATATTAATTCCGCTTTTAAAATAATCTCTGGATTTTGTATATGTTAAATCTTCTAATGTAAATAATTCTTTTTCGCCCAAATCCAATTTATGGATAATGACTTTTTTATCAGTCCTTTTATCACCCCGAATTGTTGCGCGTAAAGAGATTGCCATGGCAATCACAGGTAAACCCAGATAATCTTGATGCTCACCAAAAAGGCAAATACGGCCGGGAGTGGAAATAATCACTTTAACATTCAGGTAAACTAATAGAAACCTGAATCGCAAGTCCGCCTTCTGAAGTTTCTTTATATTTCATTCCCATATCTTTCGCTGTTTCCCACATGGTTTTTATTACATCATCTAAACTTACTTTTGCAGAATTCGGATCACTATGCAATGCCAATTGTGCTGCAGTAATTGCTTTCATTGCTCCCATCGTATTTCTTTCTATACATGGGATTTGTACCAATCCACCTATGGGATCGCATGTTAATCCCAAGTGGTGTTCCATGGCAATTTCAGCTGCCATTAATATTTGACGAATATTTCCACCAAGAGAAAATGTTAGCGCTCCGGCAGCCATAGCACTTGAGACACCAATCTCGGCTTGACATCCACCAGCTGCTGCTGATATAGTGGCGCCCTTTTTAAACAACATTCCGATTTCACTTGATACTAATAAAAACTTTTTTATATCTTGTTGTGAAATACCATCATGAAAACATAATAAATACATTATAACTGCTGGAATAACACCCGCAGACCCATTTGTTGGAGCAGTTACAATTCGACCACAAGATGCATTGACTTCATTCACTGATAATGCAAAACAACTAATCCAATTGGTTACAATGTCCATTGATCGAGGTTCTTTTTTTAGTAGAGCTAACCATTCTGATTGAGAATTATAGGATTTATCGAAAAATAATTTATTATTCAAAACATTCGCTCTTCGTTGCACATGAAGACCACCAGGCAATTCACCCGAATCATGACATCCTTGATAAATTGAATGTTCCATCACTTCCCAAATACTGTCAAGATAGGATTGGATTTCAAATTTTGTATGCCAACAGAGCTCATTTGCCATCGATATCTCATCCAATGATTTTTCTTCTACTTCACACCATTGAATCATTTCTTCTGCTGTTTGAATCGGATATGGGATGATTGCTTTATCAACTAATATCCGAGATTCACCTTTTCGCTGTATAAATCCACCACCTATAGAATAATAGGTTGCTTTTTCTTGTTTATCTCCGGACAAAATAAGTGTGAAATCCATTGTGTTAGGGTGAGATGGGCGAAGCGTTTCTCTATTAAATAGAATATCCAATTCTGGATTAAAATCAATAAAATATTTCCCTAATAAGGATATTTTTTTTTCAGAATTAATTTTCTCCAAAGAAGGAATCAATTGACCTGAATCAAACGTACTTATCTCCGCACCGGTTAATCCCATAATAATTGCTTTATCTGTTCCATGACCTGTTCCCGTTTTAGCCAATGAACCAAATAATTCGACTTTCAAACCAACTACATTTTTAAAAGAGCCATTATGGCTGAAAAATTTATTTAAAAAATCACCTGCGGCTTTCCAAGGCCCCATAGCATGAGAACTGGATGGCCCAATTCCAATTTTAAAAATTTCGAATAGACTTATTTTTTCCATACTTTAAATAACCCTATTGATGCAATCGTACCCAAACCACAAATCATTAATCCACTTTCTGTGTGTCCATAAATGAATTGCCCCACACCTAACAAAAACCCATAAACTGCAACACAACCCAAAACCATTGATAAAATTCCATTTGGAACTGGCCACGGCTCTGTGGAAACACCTTCAGAATATTTCTTCCAACCAGGACCGCCTGGATTTACTTTTTTCACAAAATTCCGAAGTGTTTTATCATCGTCTGGTGGCGTTACATAAGTAGCAATTATCCAAACAAATGTTGTTAATATGGCACCAATCACAATTTTCTGCCACCCTTCTAATGAAGAATCTCCAAAATTAAAATATCCTGCAATAAATATAGAGCTAACCATGGCTACAATTTCTGTATAAGCATTAATTCTCCACCAAAACCATCGCAAGATATAAATGAGTCCAGTTCCAGCACCAATCATCAGTAATAAATTAAATGCTTGTCCTGCACTTGTGAGTATTAAGCCAAGACCAGCACCAAGGAAAATTGAAATAATTGTGAATAATCGACCAGCCATAACCAATTCTTTTTCAGTTGCATCTGGTTTAAAGAAGCGGTGATAAAAATCATTCACCAAATAACTGGCACCCAAATTTAATTGCGTGGACATAGTACTCATGAATGCGGCAATAAGCGAAGCAGCTACCAACCCTAAAAGACCGGATGGTAATAAAGTGAGCATGGCGGGATAAGCAACATCATGACCCAATTTATCGTCTGGGAGATTCGGAAAAGCTTCACGTAAATCTGATAATTCTGGAAATACAACAAGAGATGCCAAAGCGATTAAAATCCAAGGCCATGGACGCAATGCATAATGAGCTACATTGAATAAAAAAGTAGCTCCAACTGCATTTTTTTCATCTTTCGCTGAAAACATTCGCTGGGCAATATAACCACCACCACCTGGTTCAGCGCCAGGATAATAACTAGCCCACCATTGTACAGCCAAAGGAACTAGAAGAATCGGGACCCATGCATTTGGATCGGATAAATCGGGAATAAGCGCAAGTTTGTCAACAACATTTTCGTGAGAAATTAAATTTGATAAACCACCAATTTCAGGCAATCCTAAAATGTAGAACATAC
Source organism: Fidelibacterota bacterium (assembly GCA_018649625.1). Classification (GTDB taxonomy): domain Bacteria; phylum Fidelibacterota; class Marinisomatia; order Marinisomatales; family UBA1611. The sequence continues at coordinate 17,125 of JABIHN010000107.1, forward strand.
CCCAAATTGAACCAATCATGGCCAATGTGAACTGCACAAAATCAGTAATAATGACAGCTTTAAGTCCACCTAACATAGAATAAGCCAGTGTGACTGAACCGGCAATAATCAATGTTAACCACCCCGGCATTCCCAAAACAATTTCACCAAACTTTACTGCAGCCAGACTCACGGCGCCCATAACTAAAACATTAAAAACCAATCCCAAATACAATGCGCGGAATCCACGCAAAAAAGCGGCTGCTTTTCCACTGTAACGAAGTTCATAAAATTCGATATCCGTCAAAACTCCGGATCGACGCCACAATTTCGCATAAACAAAAACAGTTAACATTCCCGTTAATAAAAATGCCCACCAAGCCCAGTTCCCTGACACACCGTTCTGACGGACAAGGTCTGTTACCAAATTTGGCGTATCTGTTGAAAAAGTTGTGGCTACCATGCTGACTCCTAAAAGCCACCAAGGCATATTGCGTCCAGCAAGGAAAAAAGATTTTGTATCCTTACCCGCTTGTTTTGAAGCCCAAAGCCCCACAGCTAAAGAAAGAACAAAATAAGAACCAATTATTGTCCAGTCTAATGTTGATAATAGCATCTAATATGATTCCATTAACCCAAAAATAGGTTGGTTTGTTTTCCATTTTCCCCGAGTAAAATCAGGTATTTTAACAGATGTGCTATTTCGACGAATAGACTTTTCTGATAAAGGACTAATGACAGACATACTCACAGCATCATAAACATCAATAACAGGATCGGCTCCTTTTAATGTTTCTATAAAAGCTCGGGCTATGAAATAATCCATCCCACCATGACCGGCACCGGATGCTTGTTCTTCAAATTTTTTCCACAGCGGATGGTCATATTCCTTCATGTATTTTTCATCCGATTCCCAGCGATGAGATTGTGGGCTTTTCCCTTCAATGTAAATTGATTTATTATCTTTCATCCAAATTCCATTTGTTCCTTGAACTCTAAAATTTAAGCTATAAGGTCGTGGAGAATTTGTATCATGACTCAACATAATGGTTTGACCATTTTCACATTTAATCACCGTTGTAACAATGTCCCCTAAACTAAATTTTACATCTGCATTTGGATGATTAGGGCTTCCTTGATCAACAATATATTTATGGAGTCCGCGACTTTGGGTTGCTGTAGATGTAAGGTGAACCATACGATTCCCTCGATTAATATCCAACATGGGGCTCACCGGTCCTAAACCGTGGGTTGGATATAAATCACCATTTCGATCCACAGAATGCTGTGTTCGCCACGCCGCTTCGGAGAATGCCTTTTCACCAAATTCTACACCGCCTAAATATGCTCTTTCACCATTATTAAATTTGACATGACGCAGATCATGCTGGTAGCCACCTTGACAATGAAGAAGTTCGCCGAACAACCCTTGGCGCACCATATTGAGGACCGCCATAATATCCCGACGGTAATTCACATTTTCCATTATCATACACAACTTTCCTGTATTCTCGGAAGTTCTGACCAATTCCCAACATTCTTTTACTGTAAGGGCCGCAGGAACTTCTGTGCCTACATGAATATCATTTTCCATTGCAGCCATCGCCATCGGATGATGCCATCGCCACGGTGTGGCAATATAAACGCCATCCAAGTCTTCATTCGCCACCATATTTCGAAAATCTTCAGGTCCTTCTTTATAAATTTTAGGCATCGATCTTCCCGCCTTCTCGAATACGTTTAACACCCGATCTATCATGCGGTCGTCAATATCACAAATGACCGGAATATCTACATCAGCGCGATTCAGCAACAATCGTGTCATCCCTTGCCCCCTAAACCCAGTACCAATGACACCTATTTGAATTTTACTGGATGAAGTACCAAATATAGATGTTGGCATCATTGATGCAGCTACACTGGCAACAGCAGTGGTTTTAATAAATTCTCTTCTGTTATACTTATTTGACATAAAGTACTCCCATTAATTCAAAGATGATATTGACATATTAAATGTACGAATATTCATTCAAATCTAAATCATTATATATTCTATGTTACAGGTTTATGAAATAAGCACTATAATTTTAAAAGCCATTACTTGTCTAGTGTAACACATTGAAACATTAATTTAAACTAATTGTAAAATTATGTGACACTTTTAATAATTTATTATTAAGTTTGAATAATCCGAGGTAAGGGAATTGCCTATAATTCATAAGCTTTTCCTTCCATTTTTAAATAATATAAAAACATGAAAATATTTTTTTCAAAAAAGTATGATAAATGAGTGCCTTAAAAAATAAGTCTGTTCTCATTATTGAAAGTGATGGAACGATATTAAATATATTATCTTCCCGTTTAAAAAAACGAGAAATGATTGTCATTACTGCAGATGATGGGTATGACGGATATAT
>JABIHN010000108.1 GCA_018649625.1 Fidelibacterota bacterium
CCAAGTGGGTGGACTTCACCACCGCTACAAACGCTTTTCTGCTTAAATTATTTCTTTCATTTATTTTATGAGAAATTTTGCTTTGGGATACGTGCGTCTAATTTAAATTATTTTAGAAAAAATGTTATCAAATTGTATAAATTTGACAACAACCATTATTAATCAAAGTCCGCCAAATCAAATAATTCATACAAGGTATTGTCTTATTACACTAAATTGTGCCATGGATTTAGTTTTTGGAAGGGACAATCGCTGTATCTGCAAATATTACGATAGATAGTAAAACGGCTGTTAACCAGTAGGTTTAGTTTAAAAAACAAAAAAACGGACATGAATTTTCCATGTCCGTTTATCACGTGGCTCCCCTTGCGTTACGCAGTCAATTACAAAAAACAGAGAATTTGTAGACAAAATTGATAATTTTACTTCCAAAGTGGTAACGTGTTACCCAGTTGGTGAAAATTTTAACTTAATTCGTGTTAACCTGCGGGTTCGTAGAAAAAGTGATTTAGCAATGAATTGACACTCTCTTTGTTAACCAAAGCCCGATTCTTCTATTAGTTTGTAAAATGTGAGCTTGGTTAACAGTGTTTGGTCTTTTGTATAAAAAACTTATAATTTAAACCTACAATTCGATTTTATATCGTGGTGTAAAACTTTGTTTTGTAACAGATGGATTCTGAATTTCATTTATTTTAAACGCTTTTATTTTATCTGTTGCAACATTGTTTCTAAAGCTTTCAAAACCATATAATAATACATTGCCTGTTTTTGCTTTTCTAACGGAATAGGGCTCTACAATTCTTTGTACTCCATGGTATGTAATTTTCACCAATAAATTATTTCGAGCCGCATACTGAATTTTATTCATTACACCAGAAATTTGGCCTGCAATCGATTCTCCAAAACCCAGCGATTGAAATGATGTTGGCGAAATATAGTGTGGCATGGGGATTTCTTCTGCAACAGTTTTGTTTTCAATTATAGGGAGTGATACAAGTTTTAAATGTGGTTCCATCCACCATACTAGTGCATCATGAAGCTCATCTATAAAACTTCCTACAGGGGGTAAAATTGGGAGCTGGTGACCCAATTGATTTTTCCACTCTGAAGCTAAAAGGTCTTTATCAACAGCTGATAAAATTAATTCTACTGTTGGAGTCGGTAAACTCTTATATTCAAATTTCTTAATTAGAGATGCTCGTGCTTTGTTAATATTAATAAATTTCCTGAAACTTCTATTGATATGAATAATATCATACAAATCTCTTGCCCTGGCATTTCTTTCAACCATTGCTCGTGTTTTTTCCGCCAATATATCATTTATGGAATAGCACAAAACATCGCTGGGCAAGTTTTGAAAATCACTATAAGGATGATTCACTTTTTTCAATATAGGTGTATCCACAACAACTTCGTCATTTGTCAGGTCAAATTTTATTCGTTGAAAGGATCTTTGCGGTAATGACAATGGACCATGGTAAACAACTCTACATTGAAACGATATTTTTCCTCTCTTATTCTCGTATCCTTCCACTTTTACATTTTCAGGGAAAAAATTTACGCCTGATTTTTCAGAAGCCAATTCTGCTATCTCTCGAAGGTCTGTTTCTATTTTTTCTTTATTGTATGATGCTCCGGGTAACAAAGTAAAATCAAGATCCTCTGAAAATCTATACGTATTAAAGTAGCATTTCTTCAGACAGGTTCCACCTTTAAAAACCCATTTTTTAATATTTTTATTTTCAGAAACTTCTGCAAGTAGCAATCCAATAGCATAATCTTTTTCGATTGTTGTGGGAAGCAAATCCTGTTCTTTGGCGACTGTTAATATTTCTTGTTTAGTAATCATACATTTATAGTGGGAGCATTATATCTTAAGTGCCATCGTGTCAGTATTTTCCCTTTATCAGGACTCGTTGGGTCAAATTTACTGATACCCTGTGAAATTCTTGATCGTAGATCGTCCAACCAATCGTTTGGTACAGAACCGAAAATTTCAGCGGTGTAACCTAATCTTTTAAAAAGAACACCTTTATTAATTCGTAAAGAATACTCTAATAATTTATTCGGATCTGCCTCTTTATTCTTCCAATAGTTTTTGGCGATTTTAACGACATGTTCGCCTCCACCTCCTATACTCGGGTACATCAAGACATCAACCAACGTTTTATGAATATCGGCAATTAAAACCTGTTTATTGTTAATCCACAGTTTTTTAGTTCCAAAAATGTTTTTACTATTGATCTGATTTGTTCTATATCGAATTCCGGCAATAGTGTGTTCAGACTTCCTTTGTGGAGATGCAGTAAAAGCAACAATGGTATTAAAGATTTGTTCAGTTAAATTCCAATATTCTGCAGCCGTCCATCCCGATAAATAGCACGGAGAAAATAATTCCGAAGCCATAGACCAGTTTTCTTCCGGTAATGGTTGGGTGGAATTGGATTCGAGCGGTATTAATATGTAGCTACCGCGTTTTATCCTTTGCAGCCATCCTTTTTTACACAATCTGCTTAAAATGATATTCGCTTTTTGTGATGAAATATCAAACCGTTCAACGATATCGCTTGATTGAACAATAGTTTTATTTGAAAGATTAATTGTGCTTATTATCTTACGTTCATTCGTACTTAATCCCGCAAGGCTATTGCTTGGTTTATTATGTATTATCTGCATTATCTATCATATTGTATTGTTATGCGCAGATTGAATATAACATATAATATATTACTTCTGCAATATTTATCACTATTAAATACATACTGCAGATACAATATAATCTTATATTGAATACAAAACCCAATTATTACAAACATAATCATCGCATAATATTGAAACAATCTCCACAATAACTCGTAGCAATAGGTTCATTCATCAGGAGCCATTGTGTTTTTCTCAGTTATTTCTTCTATCTTTAAATCTAGAGCATCTCTGCAATTAGAAAATATGATGCTACGGAAACAAATCGATATTTTAATGCGGAGACAGAAACGACCTTTAGTCCATAATCGAGATAGACTCTTATTTGTTCTATTGTCCATGTTATATACCGGATGGAAAAAAGCATTCCTAATCTTTCAA
>JABIHN010000109.1 GCA_018649625.1 Fidelibacterota bacterium
AGAATTTCATTAATATTAATGATGGTAACATCTCTTTTTCCTGACTCAGTGACTATAACAGGAACAGTACATAATCCTGCTGGAAAACCAGTCAAAAAAGCAATAATTACGCTTCGAGATATGAAAGATGAAGTCCAAATGGAAGAGAAAACTAATCGAAAAGGAAAATTCATTCTAGAAGATGTTGAACCCGATTTTTATTTTCTTGTCGTTGAGCACGAAGGAGATGGATTAAGGCGTATCAAGCTTAATCCAAAAAAAACTAGGAATATTGATTTAGTATTACAATTAGAACTGACAGGAAAAGATGAACCTGTTATTTCTTATTTATTTGCGAACAAAAACCCAACAGATTTTGATCCAATTCTAGAAGTTAAAGATTTACAAGTATTGCCATCAATTCAACATTTATCAATCACCTGGAAAGATATTAATCAAGCAACATCATATGTTTTATATGAAGATGAAATTGAAATTTATAGAGGAAAGGAAGCTCGATTTGAAAAAGATATTTCACCCGGGAGAGCATATTGTTACACAATTGAAGCTTTGGGAGGCTTTGGGCTAAAGGGTGAGTTGTCTGATCCCGTATGTGAAAGTTCTACAACTTCTATTCCAAGAGATATTAAAATTGATGTTTCTAAAAACATTTTGTCTTTGATTTGGTCACCTGTAGAAGGTGCTTTATCTTATATTATTTATCGAAATGACGAAAAAATTGAGAATACAGATTTAATATCCTTCACAGATACAGATCTCGATTTTGGAACTGAATATTTTTATAAAATATCAGCCCTAGATGCATTAGACAAAGAAAGTCATCCTTCGATAGAAGTAAAAGGAACTACGAGGGAATTTGTAGCGTCACCCATTTTATCGTCTATGAAAAAAGACAATCAAATAATGCTAATATGGAATGAAGTTTCCCAAGCTAAATCTTATAATATTTACCGCGAAGGTGACTTTGTAACATTTTCACAATCTAATTCTTTTTCAGATTCAATGCCGCCTGGTGAGAAACATTGTTACGAAGTGACTACAATAGACGAATTTGGGATAGAAAGTGATAAATCAAATATTCATTGTTCAAAAGTAGCTATTACACAACCAACAGGTGTAACTGCAAGTGGTGATGTGACTTCAATGCATTTAAATTGGAATCTTGTAGAAGGTGCAGTTTATTATAAAGTTTACGAGAAAATTGATAAAGATTCGTTGTTTTTCATCGAAAAAGTGAGATCAAATCAATTCACTGTACGGAACATGGAATATGGAATAGATAAATGTTATCAAATATCAGCTTTAGATGGTGATGGAGAAGAAAGTGAATTGTCATCACCTACCTGTAATGTTGTTTTGTCTGCACCGCACTTTAGTATTGAAAAAATGACTTTACTTGAACCATCGGGTAATAAGTCTATAGATGCACGTGAGTCAGGTTCATTACAGTTTACATTATTTAATGATGGGCAAAGCCCTGTTCATCATGTAATGTGTTCAATCATTTCCCTAAATGAAAATAAAAATCTAATTATTGGAAAACCATTTATATTAGATACACTTGCAGCAGGGAGAATCGAGTTTGTTGAAATCAGTATAGAAGGGGCTTTGAAATTGGAAACAGGTGAAAATGAATTTGAATTTCATCTATATTCGAACGAGAAAATTGAATTAGATGAACCTTATTTATTCAAAGTTGAATCAAAGTCAGCCATTCCACCTCAATTAATTATTTCTGATTTTGCAGTTTCAACCGATTTTGGTACGAATTATATTCCCAAAGATGGTGCGACTGTAACTTTATCGGTCCGAGTTCAGAATGTTGGGGAAGGAGCAACCGAATTTGCAGAAGTACAATTGGTGGAAAATCGATCCTATAAAACACCCGATTTTACAGGGAAGATAAGTTTGCCATCTTTTAATCCAGGTGATTATTATGATATTGAAATTCCATTTCAGGCTCATCAAGACAATATTGCTGTAGATTTCATTTTAACTGATTATTTAGATAATTCCACTTCTCATCGTCTCAATCTTGAAGTCATGAAGCATTATCGTTCACCAAAGGATTTAACTCTACAACTCATTGGCACAGAAGATGTAGTTCATTATCCAGATAAATTAGGCGAAATTGATGTAGACCATCGAATTCCATTTGGACGAAAAAACCTGAATGCCATGGCTATTGTTTTAGCAACTGAACATTATGAAGATTCAAATTATCCGGATTTGGAATATGCTGGACGAGATGGAGATGTTGTGCGTAGATATTTTAATAATGCATTTGGTTTATCCGACTTCCAGCTTTTACCTGCAAAAACATGGCAGATGGATGGCGGACCTACCACAAATGATTTTCGAAATGTATTTGACCCACATCAGGGAGATTTACGAAAAAGAATTTTATCAGCAGATAAATATTCTGGTGTAGAAGAAATGGATATATTTTTATATTATCGTGGGTATGGTGAATGGGTAGATGGAAAGCCACTTCTTATTCCAAAGAATGCTAAAATTACAAGAAATATAACAAAATATCCTCTCGAGCAATTGGTGAAAAATTTATCATTATTATCTGTGTTGGGAAATATTAAAACAATCACTCTGTTCTTAGATATTACTTATACCAATCCTAAAAAATCGACAGGGTCAAATTGGGACTTTCCCGATTTATCTGAAAAAATTTGCATTTTGAGTGCTGCTTCTAACGGGGAAACATCCCAAGTCTATGGAGAGAAAAAGCATAGCCTTTTTACCTATGCATTATTAAAAGGATTCGCTGGAAGTGCTGATGATGGAGATAGTGTTTTGGAATTAGGTGAACTGACGGAATACGTATATAAAGTCGTTCCAGAATATTCAAGGACATTATCAAATGCTACTCGCCAAAATCCATCATTTTTCGGGATGGATCTTAAAAGAACTATTCTTGATTTAAGATAAGGTAAATCAGGATTATCATGATTCAAATTTTTAAAATGAATTATAAATCGTCCATTTTATTTAGCTTTTTATTTTATTATTCCTGTGCTCCATCTATTCCAGATTGGGTAGGAAATCAGCCAACAGATTCTAATTATTGGCATGGAATTGGGATTGCAGAAAAATCTTCATATTCTGACCCTAGAGGTAAAGCACGTGAATTTGCGATCCACGAAGTTACTTCTCAAATTAGGGTGAATATTTCATCTGAAATGAAAATCATGATTAAGGAAACTAATCAATCATTGGATAATGCTACTTCACTCCTCATGAAGTCACGTACTGATTTACTTATTCCTGAAATGGAATTTGTATCCGTTTATAAGACTAAAGATACATTTTACTTTTACGCTCGACTTAATAAAAAGAAATACTACGATGCCATAGCTAGAATGCGGGAGAATGCAACAAATGCAGCATTAGGCTATGTTCGGGATGCTGATGAGAATTTTGGTGTTCAATCATTTGCATTAATTCAAAAAGCTTGGCAGGAAATTTTATCATTTAATGATGAACCTATTCAAGTTTATTATAATAATAAAGAAGTTCACCTTTATTCGTTGATCAAACAAAAAATGGAAGAATACGAACAAAGAATAAAACTAGTGGGTATATTAGATTATCCTAAAATGAAATCTTTTGTGGATCGTGAAAATGTATTAAATATTTCTATAATAGATCAATTTACTCAAGCACCATTAGATGGAATTCCAATATTGATTCAAATGAATAGTGAGAAGTTCACAAGAACATCTAATAGACGAGGAGAAATTACAATTGACATTTTGAGTAATCCGTCAAGTGAATCATTCTCAATTAGATTCCAATTAGATGATTCCGAATTATTTAAGGATTTATCACACCATGCAAATTTGCTTAATATTAAACCTAAATCTAATTCAGTTCGGGTAGATATTTCGCCTGCAAAAGTCGCAATAGAATTTCTAGAGAAAAATATGGGACGACAATTAAAAACGCCCATGATTACGCCTGCTATTAAGGAATATTTTAGTGGGAAAGTTGAATTTGTAAATCGAAATCCGGATATGATTATCAAAATTGATGCCAGTACAATTAAAAAATCTGATCGATCTGGAAAAAACTATCCTTTTTTTACTTACGGTGATGTATCCGTTGTTTTTATGGATACGCGAACAAACAAAGAATTCTTTTCATCTCAGATTTCAAACATTAAGGGTGGAGATTTTGGGTCTCAACAAACTGCAGGAATTCGTGCTTATGAGAAAATGGCAAAACAAATTATTCAAGAATTAAATGAAAAATTATCAAATTAAAATAATGCAGTTAAATAATAGCAAATTATTAACAATGTTTATGCTTACCATTTTGGTTGGGCTGCTTTATGCATGGAAATCATATGAAACTCGGATGATAGAGTCGGCTAAACATCAATTTTCTATATCAGCTCAATCTAATAGTGCAGAAGGCCCCGTAATTACGGCTAGACGGTTACAACTTGAGCAAATGGCAATAGCTGAGAGATCTAAAATAAAAGTGATGGTAGAGCATGATAATTCGCCATTAACTAATACTTATCCAATGATCTTAGATGCCACAGGATCTTACGACCCTGATTTAGGCGACCAGGTTCAGTATAAATGGAAGCAAATTTCTGGACCAAATATAGAATTAAGGCCAGGTCCATTTTCGGCAAAAGTTAGTTTTGAAGGAATTGCTGGTGAATATGAGTTTGAATTAACTGTATCGGATAATTATGGTGCGGAAAATACCATTGTTAAATCAGTTATAATTGAAAGAGAACCCAATGTTCCACCGGTGATTGACATGAAAATCCGACAAGGTTCAGAATTAAAATAAGGAATATTATGATTAAATGGTTTTTTGTATTCCAATTGTTTATTGGATTATGCTTTTGTCAAAACACATTAAGTTTATTACCTTTTGAAGGGAGCGGAGTATCTCGAGAAGTTCAACTAGCTGGATATAATAAATTAGAAACAGTCTTAATTGAATCGGGACGATTTAAAGTAATAGAAAAAGCGAAACGAGATGAGATACTGAAAGAGCAAAAAGATCAATGGTCTGGCTGTTTTGAAGATTCTTGTATTGTTGAAATTGGAAAATTGCTGGGCGCGAATTATCTTATATTGGGTGAAATTATTACCTTAGAAAAATTATATCAAATTAATATTAAAATAATCAACATTGAAAAAGGAATTGTTACAGAAAAGGTTACTAAGGAAACGTTTAAAAATGAATTAGATTTATTGACTGGAGTAGCGATAACAAGCCATTTAATTATTCAAAAAATGGAGCCTAGTTATAAAATACCCGAAAAAACAGAATTGCAAAAAATTGTATCTAAAGTCGAGAATAATGGTCAAAAAGATTCAATAAAAACTGTTTTTGTTGAAAAACCAATTTATGTAGATCGAATAATTGAAAAAGATAATTACCGATATCATCGAAATGCGATCGGCCTTTCAACATCATGGGGATATCCTGGACGCTGGAACTGGAGTTTACGTTTTAATCATTATCCTCTTATGTTAGAATATTCACAAGGATGGATGGGCTCCGGCAAATATCATGAATATGCTTGGGATAAAATTGATAGCCAAGAGTTTAATTCATTTTTAGGTGATGAGAGTTATGGTAATGACACATTCATTTCAGGGCGAGAAATCAGTATTGGATATGGTTGGTGGCAATTTAATAGTTCTGGAGCTAGTATTAATTTTGTTGCTGGTCAGACTGAATATATAGGTACAAATGAATATGTCGATCTTTATGAAAGTAAGGATAATGTTTGGGAATATTTGGGAGCAAATGTTAAAATTTATCGAAATTTATATTATGTAGCTTTTGGATATGTTTTTGGCGACAGGAATTTATTTGAACAAAATCAATTTTATATTCAATTGGGATTTCATTTCACATTGGGCTTCGGTTTTGTTAACTGAATCTATTATCTTACGAATCCACTGTTGGAGAATCTTTCGACTCTGGAACAATTGTAACTATTATTTGGAAAATCTATGAATTTTATAAAAGTGATGAAATATTTTATCCTGGATTATTCGCCACAAAATGCCCCGCAAAAAACACGGGATGCAAGCACACAAAAAACACAAAAGGCTGGTAACAAAGGAGATACAATGAATGATGTATCCATACTTTGTAATTTTATTTTTGTCAACATTTTATCTTTTTTCTTCGTGAAACTTGGCGACCTTCGTGGCTGATGAATTAATGAGGTTAGATTGAAATAAGGAATAATAGTGAAGAATTTAGTGTTAGGAATTGATATTGGGGGAACAAACACAGTCTTTGGATTGGTTGATAAATCCGGCCATATTGTATATAAAGAGGAAATATCAACCTTCGGACAAGAACCGGTAATTAATCTTCTTAATCGGTTGAAAGAAAAAATTGATGTATTTCTGAAAATTAATTCCGATTTAGATCTAATTGGAATTGGTGTGGGAGCGCCCAACGGGAATTATTATACAGGCGTTATACAGGATCCACCCAATATGAGTTGGGGAGACGTAAATATTGTTTCAATGTTAACTGAAAAATTTGCTTGTCATGTTAAACTTACCAATGATGCAAATGCAGCAGCTCTCGGTGAAAAAAAATATGGTCGTGCTAAAAATATGAATGATTTTGTAACTATAACCCTTGGAACGGGATTAGGAAGTGGGATTTTCACAGGAGGCGTTGTTTTATACGGTCATGATAGCACTGCAGGTGAATTAGGACATTTGTCTATTGATCAAAATGGTAGGGATTGTAATTGTGGTTTAAAAGGGTGTTTGGAAATGTATGTTTCTGCCAATGGAATAAAACAAACTGTTTTAAATTTTCAAAATAAATATCCAGATGATTTGTTTTTATCCTCTTTAGATCCGAATTATATTGATGGTAAATTGATTGACATGGCTGTTGACTCTGGTACCGAATCAGCAAAAAGAATTTATGAATACACTGGGGAAAAGTTGGGATTTGGACTTGCTCAAGCTGCATCAATATTATGCCCTGAAGCATATATTTTCTATGGTGGATTTAGCCAGGCGGGGGAACGATTACTTCGCCCAACACGTATTGCATTTGAAAAATATTTAATGCATAATTTGAGAGGAAATATTGAGATAATACAATCGGGGCTACCCCAAGGGCAAGCTGGGATTCTTGGTGCTGCGTCTATTATAGATAATTTTTAATATGTTGAAGAATTTATTAATGAGTAAAAATGGAATAAAAAAATGAAAAATATAATTGTTGCACTTGTCTTGGATGGAGACGAAAAACGTGTTATTGATCATGCTGTTTCTTTTGCCGGAAAATTTAATGCGAATTTAATGGCCGTTCATGTGAATGATATTCATGCTGGCGAAATGTCAATGATGATGGATTCACCCGTGAAGTATAAAGAAGAAGATATTTATAAATTATTTTGCGAATGTGGCTATGAATCAATTGTTAATCAGGTTCAAATTAAATTATTAGCATCTGAAACAATAACATCAGCTATCGCGGATGTTTCCGAAGAAGCAGATCTATTAATTATTGGGCATCGTCATATGAGTACGTTTAAATCCAATTTTATGGATTCTATAGATGAAGGAATTGTAAATTTGGTGAAATGCCCGGTTCTAGTTGTACAAAAATAATGGAAATTTATATTTTTGTTTAATTTTCTATTAGTTAAAATCATTTATGTTTTACAAAAAAGCCC
>JABIHN010000110.1 GCA_018649625.1 Fidelibacterota bacterium
CACCCGGACCCTCCACGTCAACAAACTCCATTTCCACCTCTCCACCTATTAGCAGATTTAACCCACTCTCAGATTGAATGGTAATTGTTTGGGCTATCATACTAGACAAGAGAAGCGCAATCGCTAAGCCGAGTTGAAAACCATTTTTGATAAGATTCATTTTATTATCTCCTTGTGTGTTATGTGTTAGTTTTGTTCTTTTTCTTTCCAAAGCGTTAGTGGAACTAAGGTTGCAATAATGGCAGCTCCAATCCAAAAAGTAAAAGCGTAATCAAAATTATATGAATCAACACCGTTTAAGGTTGTTTTCCCACCATCAATTAACAAGCCACTAATCCAATCTTGCGTAGCGGCCCCAATGTAACTAAAAATACCAATAATTCCCTTAACGGATCCAGCGGCTTTAATGGGCAAAAGATCCACAGCCCAAAGACCTCCAATATAAACGACAAGCGTGCCTAGCGTAAACTCGAAGAGACCAAATGCGGCCGTACTCATCCATTGACTATTTGATGGAAGGCTATATATTAAAAATAAACTTACAATTTGAATTAAAGCCATAATGAGAGCAGGATGGCTTCTCTTTGAGTGAAAAAACCGATCAGAAAACCAACCAGAAAAGATAGCGCCCCCTAAGCCAAACATAGTTGCTACCCCCATAACTGTTCCCGCTTCTATCATACCAAGACCCTTAGCTTCTTGTAGATAAAGAGGCCCCCAGCTGTGAATTGCATAACGCACAATGTAAAGAAAGGTTGCTGATAAGCCAACTTTAATAACAACCGGGCTTTTTAGCACGTCGAGCTGAAAATCTTTAATAGACTTTTTAGTTTTAGGTTTTTCAGAAGTTTCATTTTTAAATGCCAATACATTTGGAAGCCCATAGGTTTCTGGACGATCTTGAAGCGTAAAAAACAAAATAATTGCAACAATTAAACAGATAACACCCGGGACAATAAACCCCGCTTGCCATCCCCAAATAGAAATAACAGTAGCTGTTCCAATAAAGGTTAAACCCTCTCCAATGTTGTGAGAGGCAGCCCAAATACCATAATAAGTACCTCTTTCTTTAGAGCTAAACCACTGGGTAACACTCACAACAGCAGGCGCTGAGCCCATGGATTGGAACCATCCATTGATAGCCCACAAAACAGCAAACCCCCAAAAAGCTGTTGTAAAACCAAAAAAGAGATTCATGATAGCAGAGATACCTAAACCGGTGGACATAAACTTAGCAATATTTGCACGATCTGCCAGAAACCCATTGGTTAGCTTACCAAAAGCATAGGTATAAAAAAGGAGCGAACCAATAATGCCCAATTCGGTTGCGTCTAAAATCCCCGCATCCATCATCGGTTTTTTTGCAACTGAAATTGTAAGTCGCCCTATATAAAAAATTCCATATCCAAAAACAACAGACCACAAAACACTATTTCGCTTACGGTTGAAAATCTTTTTGATTTTTGATTCATCAGTAAGAACGGGCTTATCTTGCCCCGTTTTCCACCATAAAAATAAATTTTTCATACTATTTTACGTCTCCAAATAAAAACGCAGCTTTTAATGCTCCAGGAGAAGTCCAATCAGTTTGAAAATCATATAATTTGTCAATAAAATCGGCGCAACGTTTCATGGCTACATCATCATAATTTTTATCTTCAAAAAAGGGATGATCAAACGAAAACTCAGGAATTCGTAATTCTCCAGTTTTAGTCTGAATAATCCAGATTGTAATATCTACACGACCAAATAAGCCATCTCCAAAATCTAATTTACCAGGAAGAACCATCCATTCGTCAGCTGAAACCCCAGCGACTTTAAGGAGAGGCGCGGACAAAGGGAGATCAAGATTTGCAAGAGTAGGATATATTTTAGCAAAAGAGCCCAAGGTCATTTCAGGCGCTTCTTTTAATTTAATGGAATTAGAAACTGAATATTTTATATCTCGATTTCCATTAGATATAGAATAATAAACCACATCAGACTCCAGTTCAATTTTATCATACTTAGGCGTATATCCCTCCGAAAGGGTTAAATCTACAGATAAAGCATCTTTTGGATTTGAACGTCTATATTTCACGCCAAATTCAAAGCCAGGTTTTTTATGTTCGTTTTTATATTTTACTTTTTGTCGAATCAAGAAACCTGCTTTTCTTAAATCAAAATTTTCAGTATCATAGAAACTAACTTCTTTATGCTTCAATTTATAGGGATGATCGTTTTCAATGACGGTGATGTTATTATTTTCAGCAACTGTTTTAACAATGTTCCAATAATTTTCAAATCCAGCCTTATAATCATCAAAATAATCCCTATTCAATAAAAGTTTATATTCACTAGAATTTAGACGTGGCGTTTTATCGCTTGAACAAGCGACAAAAAGTCCCAATAAGACCAATCCTATAAAAATAATTTTTTGTGAATTCATTTTTTACTTTTCTCCTTTTTTTGTTTTTAATAACAAGGCTTAAACATCCGTATAAGACCTAGCCCTCTTCTTTCTTTCCTAAAAGTGTCTTCGCAATATCCCCAATGTACAGATTTATTTGTTTTAACATATCCATTAATTCCATATGAATTTC
>JABIHN010000111.1 GCA_018649625.1 Fidelibacterota bacterium
ATTTAACAAATGATTTTACGCCCGAATTTTCTATTAGCGGATTAACTATTTCAGATTCTCTTTATTTATTGATTAATGGTTCAATTAATCAGCGCATAGTCAATACGAATACAACCATGTCCATCACATCAGATTCATTAGTAGATGGTTCTCATAATATTACAATTAAGTCAAGAGATCCAGCGGGGAATTTATCAAGTGTTGCCGATACAACATTGTCAATTCGAATTGATACTACACCCACAATTTTAAGTGCTGCACCAGATTTGTATTATTTGGATGATAATGGGTTTACTAGTATTGATGATATTACAAATATTAGACAACCTCGATTTGTGTTGTCAGCCTTACCATCTGATTTAGATTCAATACATTTTTTCATTAATGATGGTATATCAAATGATTTAAAAATTAAAACTAGAATGACAACCGAGTTTGAAGAGACACTTACCATTTCGGTTGGTAATCAATTATCTCATGGAAATTATGCTTTTTCATACACCTTGATCGATTCAGCAGGAAATACGTCTATTGTAAGTGATACAATTACCATTTCAGTTGATTTAGTCAATCCTGCAGAACCTAATATTCCAGATCTTGATTTAATCGATGATACTGGAGAATCAAATTCAGACGATTTAACCAATTTAGATAGAATGGACATAACAACGACCGGGATTGATGTTGGGTATGCAAGATTGTTGTATAAAATAGATTCAACACCCGATACAACATTAATTGATTCTTCGTTAGTTCCAGCTGAAGGATTTTTAACTTATGCTGTCGCAAATTCAGTAGAAGGAAATTATACATTTTTTGCAATTGCAGTTGATACTGCAGGTAACAGATCTGAGAGTAGTGATTATAATGTGACAGTTGATTTTACAATTCCAAGTTGTATTATTTCTTTTGAAGGTGACTCAATTGTAATGATGGGTGATAGTGAAACGATGGCTACATTCCTATTTTCGGAAGAAATGGACGATGTAAATGTTCCAACTGTTGATGTTGATTATCCAGAAGGATCGACAAACGATCTTACGGCTCAATCTTTAACATTTGTGAATGACTCGACTTGGACCTATACCATTCCATTAAATACGCCAGGGTTAGAAACAATTGATGGAATTATATCCTTAGCATTAACTTCGTCAGACCGTGCTGGAAATGTTATCCCAGCAGATAGTATCTCTGGTTTATCTGTTTTACGCGTAGATAATATTATACCGGCTTTTTCATCATTTACGCCTGATACGGGATCATTTATCAATACTTTGAATAATTTCGGATGGACGTTATCAGAAACAATTAAATTAGGGTCAATTAAATTCAAACAAAAATCGGGCCCAGGTAGTGATGTTTCTATTGTATTAGACCCAACTGAATTGGTTATGGGTATTCATTCTCCAGACTCCTTAGTGGCAGGAGACCCAGCATTAGATGATGGAACACTTTATGATATAATATTTATAGGAGAAGATACAGTCGGAAATATTGGAAATGATACAATCGCGAATGTATTATATGACTTAACAGGGCCAGAAGCTACAGTAACATTTAGTCAATTATTTGTTAGTGCAGATTCCACAGTAATTATTACGGCAACTTTTAATGAACGTGCTCTCCCAATTCCGACAATTTCCTTAAATTACTCTGGAAATTTTAATGATATAGTTGATTCCCCCATGACCATCTCCAACGGAGATTCTTCAATTTGGACTTATGTTGCAACAATGCCATCTGGAATTGAAAACCAAGGAAATGTTCTTGTTTCGATTGGCGCACAAGACCTAGCAAGTAATAATCTTGATTCAACTATCATGGTAGATACGTTATATGTTGATAATACAGTTTCTACAGCTACTTTCTCTTATATAAATTCTTCTCAAAATGATTCATTGGGTAATGTTGGAATTGGTGGAGATAATTTAACAATTACAGTTCAAATGAATGAACCAATTGTTGCAAATGAACCAATACCAACCTTGAACTATTCTTATGGTGGAGGAACTGGTAATATTGTGGAAGGAGTTATTGCGCAATCGAGTTCAAATGCGGATTCTGTTTGGGTATTTAATATTGAATTACAAGATTCTATTCAAAATGATGGGCCTCTAAATATCAGTTTAGTTGCGAAAGATCGTTCGAATAATTTTGTAACAAATTATACAAACAATACTTTATTTCAAGTTGATAATAAGCACCCAGAGGATTTTGTAGTTGGTGACGTCTCTGTTTATGGGAAAAACCCTGTTCAAGGCTGGATTAATGGAATAACTGATTCTATTGAAGTTGTTATACCAATTCAAACTAATGCTGAAGATTCAACTCTATTTCTTGGCGGATATATTCAAATTCAATTTTATAATCTCACACGTGGAACGTCTTGGATTACATTGGGAACACAAGATAGTATTTCTCAGTCTGGAATTGCAGAATCATTCTTTAGATCTATTTCTGAAATAAATACAGCAATGGTTCCTGGTTCAGAACTTCAATTAGGTGATGTATTAGAGATTCGAGCCAGTATAACGGATAGGTACGGTAATTCAACGAATGGTACTATTAGCTCACAACAATTAGTGTATGATTCTTCTGCTCCAATTATTGGTACTATTAATGGTGGTAATTTCTTTACGAATGATACATTATTTTCAAATGATACATTGTCCATTAAATGGTCTGAATTTATTGATGAAGGTGAATTAGCATCATCTGGGGTAGATCGTTATGAATTAGCTTTTGAAAAGGTTGGTACTGATTCAATTGAAGAATTTTATGGATGGGATACTGTTAGTCTTCCGGTGTCTCCTTTATCATACGGATTCTTTTTGATGCATAATGAAAAATATTTAGGTCATATTCGAGCATTTGATATTGCAGGAAATATTTCGGATACACTTGTGACTGATACTTTAGTTCGTTTTAATACAAAGCCAACTATTGGAACGTTATTTGATGCAGGACTTGACGAAGATATTGCTTGGACAGATACGATTTCATTGACGGACCCGGATTTAACAGTATTACAGGGCGACTCCTTTACGTATAAAGCTATCACGACTCGATTAATCGGTGATTCTGCAACAGATTCCGTTTCAATTGATGCAATGGGTGTTTTATCGTGGACACCAACTCAGAATGATACCGGTAGCTATGAAATTCAAGTCATTGCTACAGATGCTTATGCTTTGGC
The DNA here is from genome assembly GCA_018649625.1 of Fidelibacterota bacterium. Classification (GTDB taxonomy): domain Bacteria; phylum Fidelibacterota; class Marinisomatia; order Marinisomatales; family UBA1611. The sequence continues at coordinate 3,197 of JABIHN010000111.1, forward strand.
AGATACATTTCTTTTACCATTACTCGTTACAGCGGTAAATGATACACCGATTGTTGCGATTTTGTCGCCTGATGATATAAAGGAATGGGAAGAAGATAATTCTGATTCAATTAAAATAAACTTAAGTAGCTATTTAACTGACGTAGATAATAATATTTTAACTGAAATGACTTGGCAGTATGTTATCTTGGATACAAGTCAAATTGACCTAGATTATCCATTGGGAATGGTTGGTATTGGTCCTGGAACTCCGTGGGAAGTCCATGCAAGGTTAACGAGGGAATATTTAGGATTTAATCCAAATCAGAGACTATTAAAAGCACCATCCATAGCTAAAGGGTCTGTAGATCGAGTTAATCAATCTAGAGCTTCAGCACCTTTATTAACTGTTGATATTATGGAAGATGAATTTGGCAATAGTTGGGCATATTTTAATAGTGATTCTAATTATTTTGGTTCTGAACATCGGGTGATTTTTATTGTTCAAGATTTAGAAGGAGCAGAGTCAAGAGATACAATTATAGCCGTTATTACTGCGCAAAATGATCCACCAGTTATTTCTGATCTCCCTAATATTGAAGTCATTGAAAATGACTCAATCAAACTGGATTTTGGTTTGTTTACATCGGATGTTGATAATCCTGAATTAACATTTTCAATATCTGCAATTACGAATAGGGATAAAATAACTATTTCACCTTCGACATTTCTGTCACAAAACATAGGTGATTCCGTCCTTTTTGTTCCTGAAAAACTCTGGTCCAAGGATGCAAGTATTCAAGTTATCGTTTCAGATGAAGAATTTTCTGATACATCAACTTTCTTACTAGATGTTTTAAGGGTTGAACGACCAAATTTATCAATGGCTGTAATACAGAATAATGCATTCTCTAATTTTCTTCAAGTCATAATAGTAGATACTGCTTCTATGGCTACATCTGTTTCTTTGGATATCCAAAGTGGTGATATAATATTGGATACAATTGCTGCATATACATGGTCCGGAGATTTTAATTTTAATACTTCAGGAACCTATGCGTTTGATATTTACGCAAAAGGGGTTGTTGGAGATACGACGGTAAGTGAAACATTTGCTTTGGCTGCCGCTAAAACAAATTCTCGTTGGATGGGGCGTAGTTATGATGGACGTTTTTCTGTTGCCGGGGATCCGGGTACAGTTCAATATGATCAATCATTTTTGATTGTTGATTCATCATTATTTGCTCATAATTTTAATGACAGAGCATCTTATGTATTTGGTGTCGAGAACTATCAATTTAATGATGCAGTGGAAATTACTATTGGAAGTCATAGAAATGACTTAGCTATATATCGAAGAAAAAATGGTGTTATTTGGGAAGAGCTACCTTCATTATCACGGGATGGCCAAATTTTCACATATTCTGAAAAATCTGGTTATTTTAAACTTGGACCTAAAACTATTATAGTTCCAGAAGAAACAAGTATACATCAAAATTATCCAAATCCGTTTAATCCAACAACTACGATTATTTATGATATCGGATTGATGGATGGACTTTCTCAAAATGTATCTATTAATATTTTCAATTTATTGGGACAACAAATAAAAACTTTAGTTAGAAATAAAGATCAAATTGGACAATTTAAAATTCGCTGGGATGGAACAGATAAATTTGGAAATTCATTAGGATCAGGTATATATTTTGTTCAATTAACCACCAATACTGGCATTGTTAAAAACAAAAAAATGATGTTGTTAAAATAATGAAAAAAATCAATCAATTCACTATTCTACTTGGATTATGCTTGAGTGTTATATTACTTCCAAATTGTCGAGGAAAAATAATTCCAACTGATGATGATTTAAGTTCTTATGCTTGGGTTTTGTATGAAGAAGGCGATTTTTCGGGTGCTCGGACTTGGTTTAGTGAATCCATTAAAAAGGATTCCTTACACGTGGATGGATATAATGGTTTAGGATGGACATTGGGGCACCTTAGACAACCCGATTCTTCAATTTATTATTTTAAAAAATACTTGGCAGCATCTGATTCAAGTATAGATGTTTTTGCCGGATTAAGCTTTGCATACAGTGCTTTAGGTGACAATGATTCAAGCCGAACATACTGTAACACATTTTTTAGCCACATCAATTTGGTAGAAGAGCAGCAAAGGTGGGTTTTTGATCATAATTCGAAAATAGATTATTTAGATGTTTTTTTAATTCGCGCTATTGCTGAATATCGATTAGCGCTTTTTGAAAGTTGTCAAGAAACCATTAATAATATATACTTTTTCAATGGATCTTCTACTGTAGTTGATGTTGATTATTCATCTGTAATTGGGCGTTCAGAATTAGCGTCCCATCTTGTCTCTATTCAGACTATTCTCCAAAATTAAATTATGTTGGATCTGAAAGATCTATTTTCATCCAGATACAATCACGAATACTGGATGAAGGAACCTTTGCGTTTAGCTCAAAAGGCATTTGAAGAAGGAGAAGTTCCAGTAGGCGCTATTATTGTTAAAGATAATCAAATCATTGGACGTGGGTATAATCAACGCGAAAGATTAAATGACCCTACTGCCCACGCGGAAATATTGGCTATTACTGCAGCGACAGGAACCTTAAAAGATTGGCGATTAACAGATTGTATTTTATATGTAACGAAAGAGCCGTGTCCTATGTGTGCGGGCGCTATAATTAATTCCAGAGTTAATCAGCTAATATTTGGTGCTTATGACGAAGAAAAAGGTTGTTGTGGGTCCTTGTATCAATTATGTGGAGACAGGCGCTTAGATAGCCGTACAGCAGTTAAGGGCGGTGTTGAAGAAGTGAAATGTGCATCCATTTTAAAAGAATTTTTTCAATCCAAACGAAATAAATAAAATAGATATCAAATTGCGTGAATTCTTATATTGAATTATTGAAAAATAAAACGCCTTTCATTGATTTACGATCGCCAGTTGAATTTGAAAAAGGCGCATTTCCAAGTAGCTTTAATTTACCAATCATGAATAATGAAGAGCGCACGAAGGTGGGAATAATTTATAAGCATCAAGGGAATGATGCTGCAACAAAATTAGGACACAAATTAGTGTCTGGCATTCGTAAAGAGAATCGAGTGTTAAAATGGAAACAATTTATTACTAAAAACCCAACAACATGGATGTATTGTATGCGTGGTGGGCAACGCTCAGGAATTGCCAAAGAGTGGTTAAATGATATTGGAATAGAAGTTTCGGTTGTTAAAGGCGGTTTTAAGGCATTGCGTCGTGCTTTATTAACTAGTTTAGACTCAATAAATCAGGATAATAAAAGATGGATTATCCTTGGTGGCAGAACTGGGACGGGTAAAACTGTAGTATTGTCTCAATTTTCATCATTTATTGATTTGGAAAAACATGCAAATCATCGTGGGTCTGCCTTTGGAATGAATCTTTCACCACAACCAACATCAATTAATTTTGAAAATTATTTAGCAATTGATTATATCAGACATCAAAATAGCAATTTAATGTTAGAAGATGAAAGCCGAACAATTGGAAAAGTTGCCATCCCAAATATATGGTTTCAAAGAATGAAAAAATCAGAATTAGTTCTGATTGAAATAACTTTGGATGAGCGAATCCAAAACATTCTTGAAGATTATATTCTTCAACCATTAGAATATGGAATATCTAAAACTAATTTATTATTATTTTTAAGATCATCTTTGTTCAAAATTCAAAAAAGATTGGGTGGAGATTTATTCAGAGATATTAGAGATAAAATGGATAGAGCTTTTTTAAATTCCAATACTCATCGTCATGAAGATTGGATAAAGCTATTGCTTGATAAGTATTATGATCCTTTATACGATTATCAAATTCAAACAAAAATGGATCGGTGTATTTATAAGTCTGATACGACAGGTGTTACAGATTATTTATCGGATTTAGACTCTGTAGATTAAGTTTTATTTGATTTACTTTCATTGGGATTATATCTTTATTATAATTCTGTTACAGATAAACACTTTTTCAACCAACGGTCATATTTGACACGTTTAAATACATAGTGATCGATGGTGCATTTTGCTTTGGCTACTATTTTTTCTGTTTCTAATTGTCGACTATCTGTTTCCATGATTAACACAAATTTATCAAAAGGTCTTTGCGCATATTGACAAACATTTGCCATGGCTGCTAGAGCATATTCCATTTCTCCTTCGTAACGATTTCTATTCACATTAATTTCTAAATGTAAAATTTTATCGCCATTTTCGCCATAAATACGTGTTCGGGTAATTTTAGGTGCGTTATGATCGCGTGCAAAATATTTTGGTACCATTGTTGCTACTTGTCGGTCAGTAAATTTTGATTTGCCCATACAAATTCCTGTTAACAGGAACAAAGAAAGTGCACGTATTATAATTAGTCGAACGGTCATGTTTTTTTTAATTTATTGATAAATGAAAAACCCTGCTATATCTTTTTCAAAAATTGAAGATAGAGCAGGGTTTTATTTTAAAATGGTTTAATCTATTTTTCTTGTAGTTGAAATGTCTCGGCTACAAATATATTATCAGTTACTTTTCCAAGAACGTTTGCAGTGCGAATAGCATTACACATACCATCTTTTGCATGTGCGTCTCCATGATCATTCATTTTTGATCCTTGGACAAGATATGAATTTTCACCAATTTGAATTGCAAGATTACACTCTTTTTGATCTTTCATTCCAAAATTACACATACCACAAGAAGTTTTGACTGCTCCATTCACGGTTCCATCTTCGGCAATTGTTATTACTATATCCTGAGTTGCAGGAGCTTCAACTGTTTTTTTATGAACAGTACATGTGCCACATCCGGCATAAGCAAGGTTGATAGAAAAAAGAGTTGTAATAGCGATAAAAGAGATCATTTTCATGGATTAGGTTCCTTTATTATTTAATTGGACTATCTAATGTAGCAAAATATTAAACCTTAAGAAATAAAAACTATTTCTTAATTATTTTTTATCATGCCAATGTCCATGTTCAGGTGACCAAATTTTCCCGGCGGGAGCTTCTCCAAGCGGTTGAGGTTTTGGATTCTTCAATAGAGTGGGGTTTGGTTGAATAGATGTGCTTGGTTTTTTATCATGCCAATGCCCATGTTCGGGAGACCAAACTTTCCCGGTAGGAGCTTGTTCTTGTGGTGAAGTAGAAGTGATTGGACTCCGTGGAATAAATGGGGTGGTAGAGACACTGTTTTTATCTTGTGTGGATGGTGCAAAGAATATAAACCATATCGCAATCAGAAGTATGATAACAATCATACCATATAAAATTGTAGTTTTATTGTTTATTTTGCCATGACAATTTTTTGTTTTTTCCCCACTGCCACAATGACAAGGATCATTTCTTCCATTTTTATTATTCAATTTATACTCCATATTTTAATAGTTAATGAACAGGAATTAATATAATGATTCCAGCTAATAATAAACCCATTCCATTTGCAAGAAGATCTCGTTTACTAAAAAATCCATTCTTGCTTTTTTCATCTTGAATTTCTTTTGTTACACCTGCTATAAAACTAAGACCTAAAGATACAGGCATGGCAGATTTATTTTTTAAATTTAATTTATTTACTAATACATATTGGAATCCCAAGGCTATAAGGCAGCTATAGGAAAAGTGTTGAATTTTGTCGATTGCAAACCAAGGATCATTTTGTATGTCATTATATAATTGGTTTGATTTATTAGAAATTTGAATATTTTGTGCTGAAATGGGTGAAACTTGTAAAAGGATAATTAAACATGTCAGACTAACGGGAATTTTAATGAAATATTTTTTCACAAATAAATTCTATATAACGGATAAAAGTATTCTTTTAACAATTCCCAACAGAATAAATGCAGCAATCGGTGAAAAATCCATGCCCATACTATGAAAAGGTAATATGTCTTTAATAGGTCTTAAAATAGGGTCTGTAACCTGGTATAAAAGTCGAATCATTTGGTTATATGGATCATGTGGAATCCAGCTTAGGATTACCCGAACCATTATTAGCATTTGTAATAAGTTAAATACGTTATTAATTATTGTAAAAAGGAGATAGCTCATACTATTAAATTAGTCATAAAAACATACTTATTGAAAAGACAAATAAACAACTGGGTAATTGGCCAAAATGCATCTCCAAGGTCATATAGTTTGGGAAAATATTCAATAAGAGTTTATGCATGGGTTCCAGTTTATTTTTGATTCGCTTCTCGTTGAGCCCGAATCTTTTTATTCAGTGCTATGATATTTTCATTCCCTTCGCACCAAGGTGGAAGATTTTCCCAATCGGGTATTCCATCATCTATCAAGGTGTTGTTTTTTGGGAATCGTGGAAATCCATCTACTGGTAATGCTCCCATGATGATACAAACAAGTTCGCTTTTTTCATCGGCTGTAAGTGCGCGATTCACTTCAGGATTTACTCGAACGACATCTCCTTGAGAAAGACTAAGCAATTCCCCATCTAAATAAATAATTCCTTTCCCGCTAAGAACAATATAGATTTCTTCTTGAAATTCGTGTTTATGTAAAAATGTATAACCTTTTCCAGCTGGTAAACGCACAAAACCAATTCCTAGTGAAGTTAATTGTATATCGTCTCTTAGAAGACTTAACCAGGGAGGAAGGTTTTCAAGATCATAACTATGTTTATTGTATTTCATTGATTACTCTATTTGAATCCCTTAGAACTTTTATTAATCCCACCCACGTTCAGATTCATCATTCACGTTTTTACTAAACAAAGGTTTAGCTTTCCTTTTTTGAATTATGTTTTCCGTGTCTTCAAGTTTTTTGGATTGCTCATCATCCTTAACGAGTTTTCCTTTATTCTTAAGATTAATTACTTTTGTTTTTTTTTCTTTTTTCATATTTTGGACTGTTCACAATGTAATTCATTATTGGCATTAAATTAAAAAAGCATATTTATTGAAAGTAAATTGCTCACAATTCCTGATGATTAATTACTAGCAGTCGTAAGCGGAGAGAGAGGGATTTGAACCCCCGATACACGTAAGTGTATACTGCATTTCGAGTGCAGCGCATTCAACCAGGCTCTGCCATCTCTCCTAAATAAGTCTTATATTCACATGGAAATTATAATGTCCTTACTAGAATCACAACGTGCAGAACTAGAAGATTATCTTGAGACTATCCTTGATTTATATAGTAAAGATGAATATGAAGAATTTGTAGAAAGTATTGTTTCTCATTTTTGTCGTCGGAAATTTGGGATTGATGAAAAAGAATCTATCAAATTATTTTATAAGATTATTGAAAATAAAAATAATTAAAATAGTGGAGACTATAATGAAGAAACTAATCATTATCACCATGCTTTTTATTAAACCTGTTTTTGGACAGATTGAAACATCGCTTTCTCAATGGGAAAGTATATTCCAAACACCTGAATTGGTGATATATTTTGATGGAATATTTAATAATCTAGGTGTACTTGTTGAAGAAACGGGAGAAAAATTTACAATTCAACATACAGGAACATCTTTTGAGTTCAAAGCTGGATTTGATATAAAAAAAGTAGATTTTGTTGTACCGATCAAATTACAGAATATTCAAAATATGGTAAATCATGCGAATGATGGGGAAATAAGTGCCATTGAATCATGGCGAATTTTAAATGTTCTTTTTACACCCATGACTAAGGTCACATTACAAACACCCGTTTTATCTGTAAATTGGAGACGAAAATTAGCCGGCGTGGAAGATTTGACTCATGTATATTTGTTAAATCCATCAGGCGAAGAAGCATCATCTCATACTCTTATATATGTAAGGGGACAGTGGTTGGTTTTAAAAGGATTGCATGGAGCACCACGTAGAACTTACCGAATAACCCCAGAGCAATCATTAGATTATCAAAGAAAAATATTTTCAGCTATGCAAAAAAACTCATTAATGGCATGGTGGAAATTTTCAAAATATTATAAAAACTGGCGTAAATCATGTTCAGTAACTCATAAGGTATAGCTAAAATAAAAGGAAAAAAAAATAATGGCTGAAATAATAATTAATCAATCTGTTGCAATATTATGTGACGGAAACAATATTGAACGAAGTATTCATGAAATGTCTAAATCGACTAAAGCGATGATTGACTTTGATCAACTCATTCCAAAATTATTAAATGGGCGAGGATTAAATCGACTTATATATTTTAGAGAAGGAAAATCGATTTCAAAAAAATTTGCTGAAAGACTTCATGAAAATTTCTATGGTTCTGTTGTGCCATGTCATAAATCAGCCGATATACCTTTGTCAATTAAAGCCACGCAATTAGCGTCTAAAGTTGATACTATCATAATTATGTCCGGAGATTCGGATTTTGTTGAATTAGTCAGCCATTTAAAAGCAGAAGGTGTTCGAGTCGAAATCGCTGCTGTAAAACAGACAACTGCAAGGATATTAATTGAAGAATCTGACCATTACCATGAAATTACTAGTGATGATTGGTTTGTATATCGTGCAACTAAAAGATTAACTAGAGTAAAAAAGAAGTAATTTTGTTAATAAATATGATTGAATATTGGTAAAAATCATATTTATTTTTGATATTATGCATACGGTTAATTATCATTGTTAAGTTTTAATAAAGATATATGCAGTCAGGAAAAATTAAGTTTTTTAATAGAAGTAAATGATATGGGTAGTGGAAGGAGATCGCGGTCTAAAAGCTGTTGAAATTTCTATTATACTTTAAAGTAATCAAAATATTTAAACAAAAGGGAAAACTACATGATACGTAATCATTATTCAATAATTGGACTATTTATTTTTATATTATTGGGTCCTAATATTTTATACGCATCTTCAGGAGAAGAAATCACATTGTTTCAAAAAATCATTGGTGTTCTGGTTTCGAGTGCATTGGTATTTTCATTGATAAAAGGGTATTTAACAGTAAACAAAATTTGGAAACGTCGAAAAAATGAAGAGGTCGCAAATAGTATATCAATTGTGGCTGCTATGTTAGGATTTGCAGTAGGATTCCCATTTTTATTAAATAGTTTATTAATTACCAATGATTATTTTTCAGCAGCAAAAAGCGTTATTGCTTTATGTTTAGCTTTTGTATTTACGATGATTGGTACAGGCTATTATGTAGATAGTAATCGCGGCGTAGGATTTATAACATTACTTGGTCGTGCATTAAATTTAGAACGAAAAGAATCTGGAGATTTGTTAAGTGATATGTTGCGTCCAAAAGGCGCTCGTAAAATAATTGATATATTAGTTAAGCTAGCAGCAATTGATGATGATATTGCTCAGGAGGAAATTGATTTAATAAAACAATTCTCTGAAAAATGGAATATAGAAATCCCTGAACTTAAATCAGGTAAACCTGATGAATTGACAAACCTAGTTGAATTGAAAGCTTTGGTTCAATCTTATTTAGATGAGAATCCTGATGTAGAAGTGGCAGAAGGTTTGGTTGATTTAATCAATATGATGGCTGAAGCAGATGATGAAGTAACTAAAGAAGAATCCATGGCAGTTGCAGAATTCACAGGAATGATTGCACATTATGTCAGTTTAGAAAAAGGAGGCGAAGTTGAGATGTGGGAAGTGAATATTGTTCCACAAGGAGATGAACAGATAAAAGCAGTTAGAGAATTGCTTCCTGATTTAGATGTTGTGCAAGATCGTGGAGGTAGCGTATTTAAAGTGGGCCGGTATTTTTCTGAGGCCTATGCGGAAGCTGTTTGCACTAAATATATTTCTTTAGGACTTTATTCTAATTCAACAAAATTAAAAGTGAATTTCAGTTAAAATAATCAGTAGAGTTAGCATATAATGTTTTAAAAAAAAGCTCCATAATTATGGAGCTTTTTTTAAAGTAAGACTTATAATTTAATTTATAATTCTTTTAGATCTTTTAATAATTGTTGAAGCATATCTTTTGCATCACCAAAGACCATAATAGAATTATCAAAACCGAATAACTCATTTTGTATACCAGCAAATCCGGTATTCATAGTTCGTTTATTGATAATTACAGTTCGAGATTTATCCACATCCAAAATAGGCATTCCATAAATTGGAGAAGATGTGTCATGACGAGCAGCTGGGTTCACAACATCATTTGCACCCAACACCAAAGCAACATCACAATCTTCAAATTCCGGATTTATTTCATCTAAATCTTTTAATTGTTCATAGGGAATATTGGCTTCAGCCAAAAGAACATTCATATGGCCTGGCATGCGTCCTGCAACCGGGTGAATGGCATAAAGAACTTTTTTCCCTTTACTTTCTAATATTTCGGCAACTTCTCGAATGGCATGCTGTGCTTGTGCAACTGCAAGTCCGTAACCAGGAACAATAATAACTTTTTCTGCTGCATCAAAAATCATAGCGGCTTCTTCAGTAGAATACGATTTGATTGTGATTTGTTTTTTTGATCCATCTCCAGTTGACTCCTGCACCAACCCAACAGCTCCAAAAATTACATTTGCCAGTGATCGATTCATCCCTTTACACATGATATTGGTTAAAATAAGGCCAGAAGCACCAACGAGCGCCCCTGCAATAATTAGACCATTATTCATTAAAACAAATCCTGTTGCAGCAGCAGCTACACCTGAGTATGAATTTAATAATGAAATAACTACAGGCATATCAGCACCACCAATTGGAATGGTTAGCGTGATTCCCATAATAGCTGAAATAATGATAACAGCATAAAAGTAATTCATATCACTGGGAGATTGGACAACATAAACACCAACAAATATTAACATCATAGCCATTAAACCATTAAAAATCTGTTGGCCAGGAAAAACAATAGGTTGGCCACTTATGAATCCTTGTAGTTTTCCGAAAGCAATAAAACTTCCAGTAAATGTTAATGTACCGACAAAAATTGAAAGTACGATCGTTCCCAAGGTAAAGGTTGTTATTTCACCCGTTTTAAGAAACTCTGCAGCTGCAACTAATGCAGATGCAGCACCACCAAATCCATTAAATATGGCAACCATTTGTGGCATTTGAGTCATTTCTACTTTTATGGCAAAAACAGCACCAATAATAGTTCCAATTATGATTCCTATAGCAATAGTTTGAAAATCAATTTCATATTCATGTTTTGCAATTAAAGTTGCAATAATTGCAATCATCATCCCAATAAATGAAATCATATTCCCGTTGCGGGCTGTTTTTGGATGGCTAAGTTTTTTGATTCCTAGTATGAATAGAACTGAAGCTAGGACGTAAAATATATTTGTGAATTCCACTTATAACTCCTATCTACGCTTAAACATTTTTAACATACGATCCGTAACCATAAAACCGCCTACAACATTTACAGTAGCAAAAATGACTGCAATTAAGCCCATCCAAGATCCAATTCCACCGCCAACTTTTGTAGCAATAATTGCTCCAACAACTGCGATACCTGATATAGCATTAGAACCAGACATAAGAGGTGTATGGAGTGTAGGGGGTACTTTTGAAATGATTTCATTCCCAACGAAAATCGCCAAAATAAAAACTGTAAAAATATTAATATCCATAATTTCCCTTAAGCATTAAGTGCTTCTTGAGTTGGTTTGTGTGTTATGTCACCTTCGTGGGTGAAAAGTGCACCGGAAATAATTTCATCTTCTCTATCAAGATTGATTTGACCTTCCTTGACCATGTAGGTTAAAAAAGCAGTTATATTTTTTGAATATAATTCACTGGCATCTACTGGCATTAATCCTGGAATGTTGGAAGTACCATCAATAGTAACTTGGTTATGTTCAATGATTTTGTCTTTTTGGGTCAGCTCGCAATTCCCACCATTTTCAGCGGCAAGATCCATAATTACTGATCCAGGTTTCATTGCTTCTACCATACTTGTTGGAATTAATAAAGGAGCAGGTCTTCCTGGAATTAATGCTGTGGTAATGACAATATTAGATTTACTAATATGCTCATGAATCATTTCTTGTTGACGTTGCTTATAATCATCAGATGTTTCTTTAGCATAGCCACCTTCACCAACTCCATCTTCAGACTCGGACTCTACTTCAATAAACTTCGCACCCAAAGATTCAACTTGCTCTTTTACAACAGGGCGAACATCAAAAACTTCTACCTGAGCACCAAGCCTTTTAGCTGTTGCGATAGCTTGTAAACCTGCTACGCCTGCACCTAGAATTAGTACTTTTGCTGGTCGTATTGTACCAGCAGCAGTCATAAGAAGAGGCATGTAAACTCCAAGACGAGTAGCTGCCATTAGAACTGCTTTATATCCAGCTATATTAGTTTGAGATGATAATGCATCCATCTTTTGAGCTAAAGTTGTTCTCGGAATTAAATGCATAGAAAAACCGGTAACTGATTTTTCGGCTAATGCTTTCACTGTTGAAAGCTCTCGAGTGGTTTGAAAAAATGAAATGAAAATTGAGTTCGATTTAAAATTTGCAATCTCTTCTAATGTAGGTGGCATTACTTTTAGTATAATGTCGGCTTTAGAGATTTGCTCCGAACCTGTTTTTAGTATTTCAGCGCCTGCTTCAGAATAATCATCATCTGACATAAATGAAGCTACCCCTGCACCCGAATCAATTTGAACTGTTAATCCAAATTTAATCATATCTTTTACTGAAGATGGGCTTGCAGCGACGCGTGTTTCTAGTGGATTATTTTCTTTAAGTATTAGGGCAATCATATACGTATTCTATTTATATCATGTTAAAAAGGAGCTAAAAATTAATATGGATTTCTCCATATTCCATCCAAATAATCACCAGAAGTGAGTTAATTTTCAAAACATAAAATAGCTAAAAAATGAATAAATATTTTCTACATATCCTTTTAATTACAAGCCACATACTCTTAGCTGAGACTCTCTATGTCCCTAATGACTATTCTACGATTCAAAGCGCGATAGATGCTTCTGAAGCAGGTGATTCAGTTTTAGTTTCTCCGGGGTTTTATCCTGAATCTATAAACTTTAATGGAAATGCTATTATTGTATCATCTCTATATTTAATTGAGAATGATTCCCTACTCATTGGAACTACAATTATCAATGCTCAAGAAAATGGGAGTGTTGTTACATTCAATAATGGAGAGTCAAACTTATCAGCCATTAAAGGATTTACGCTTGAAAATGGAACAGGAAATAATATGGACCCTGATGGGAATGGATCATATTATACTTATGGTGGTGGGGTATATTGTGAAAACAGCAGCCCAATAATACAAGATTGTATTATCCAAAATAATAGTGGTGATGATGGCGGTGGAGGTGGCATTTTTTGTTACAACGCTTCACCAACGTTTCTTGGATGTACAATTTTAGGGAATGAAACAAATGATGTGGGAGGAGGACTTTATTCTCGTAGTGGATCAAGCCCCGAATTTTTTAACTGTGCATTTATTAATAATGTAGCTGAATTTGGTGGAGGATGTTATTTAAGATATGAGTCATCTCCCCAAATGACAGATGTAATATTCACCGGAAATACTTCCAACAATTCTGGCGGCGGTCTTGTACTTAAAGATGACGCAAACCTAATTGCAACAAGGCTTAATGTCACAGGAAATAGTGCTGATGGATTAGGCGGTGGGCTTTATGTTAATAATGCTAATCCAGTTATAACATTTACTTTAATTGCCAATAATTCATCAAGTTCAGGTGCAGGCGCCTATTTTAGGAACTCATCAACTGCTATCTTAACAAATATAACTCTAGTCAATAATTTGGCTGAACTTTATGGAAATGGAATATATATGCGAGATGGGTCTGAAGTTTCGTTACTCAATTCAATAGTTTGGGGAAATGGTAATCCCCAAATTTATTTTCGTACTGAGGGGGCTGAAGTCGAATTAAATGTTGATTATAGTGATATAGAAAATGGTCAAGCGGGAATTGATGAGAATGATAATGGCAATGTTAATTGGGGCAATGAAAATATAGATTCAGAACCATATTTCTGTAATGACCCAGGTGGAGTTTATACGCTACGTGAAAATTCACCTTGCGTAGATAGTGGATTTGATGGGCTTCATATGGGGTGTTATCTTTCAGGATGTGGTCCAGTAAATATTGGCCCAATTTGGTATGTGGATCAATATGGAAATGATACAAATGATGGGAGTCCTGAAACTCCGTTTGAAACCATAGAAAGAGCAATCTCTGCTGCTATGAATGGAGATACGATACGTCTGAACCCCGGACCTTATTATGAGTCTCTTGATTTTTCAAATAAAGAGATTGTTTTAGAATCTCGAGCATTTGAGTTAAATAATTCTGATTTAATATTAAATACTTATTTTACCCCTGGATCTATGGGTGGATCTTGTTTGGTCTTAAACGGAAGTTCTAATGATAATGCAATTATACGAGGAATTGCTTTTAGAGATGGGGCAACACCAAATGGTGGTGGTTTACATATCTCTAATTGTTCTCCAACTATTAGTGATATAATAGTTGAAAATAATACCGCTGAAGTTGGAGGTGGAATTTATCTTTCAGAATCTGACGCAATTTTAATGAATATTACTATTAGAGAAAATGGTGCAAATACTGGTGCTGGAATATATGTGGTTGGGGGTTCTCCTATAATTTCAAATGCAAGCATTTACGAAAATATAGCATATTGGGGATCAGGTGTATATTCAGAAAATTCAGACCTAACGATTATCAATAGTATTATAAAAGAAAATGTGGCATTCATAGAAGGCGGCGGTTTATATCAATTAGGTGGAAATGGAACAATTCAATGGACTTTATTTGAATACAATCATGGATATGATTTTGGTGGTGCTATTGTAGTCAACCAAGCAACACTAGGTTTGGATCAAACTACATTTACGGAAAACATCTCTGGTGAAGGGTCAGTCATGACTCTTTATAGCTCAGCAATTGAAGTGAAAAATTCAATATTTTGGAATAATGATGGTAGATCATTTTATTCATCAGAATCTAGTGGGATGTCATCTATGGAAATAAGTTATAGTGATCTTGATGGTGGCGAAGATATTTTTTCGGAGTTTTCAACAATATTATTTTCAGCTGGAGACGGAATTCATAATGAAGATCCCGCATTTTGTGATCCAGAAAGTTATGATTACAGTTTATCTGATTATTCAAATTGCAGATTATATTCTGATTCTGGTGGTTTGATTGGTGCAATTAATTTACCCTGTAACATTATGGTGTTAGTGGATAACGAGATTTATCCAGTTAAAATAAGTTTATTTCAAAATTTCCCCAATCCATTTAATCCTATAACAACTATTCAATATGTCTTACAAAGTGATGATTGGTATTCTCTACGAGTATTTAATATGAAAGGACAATTAGTTAATACTTTGAAAAATGAACTGGGTAGCTCTGGAAATCATTCAGTCCTATGGGATGCGCGAGATTCTCAAGGTTCTGTAGTTCCTAGTGGAATTTATATTTATCAATTAGTAACTGATAATATAATAATTAATCAAAAAATGATATTATTGAAATAATGAATTATGCAAATCAAGGTTAATCGATATAAATATTTATAAGTAAGAATACTGTTTAGATGGAAAAATTTGTATATTTGTCGATTCCAAAGGGACAAACGTGCAGAGTTTATCAACCATTAAAAGAGCTATCATTGTTGTACTATTTACAGCGTCCTATATTTCTGCCCAAAGCCTTACAAATTTTATTGGTCAGTGGACAGGATTAGAAACTCTAGAAACACCTTCTCTCTCTTATAGTAATAGAAATATTTCTATTCAATTTTCGGAAGGAGGAGATAGAACAGGTTTTTTAATTTTTAATTCTTCGTCTGATTTTCTTTATAACAGCGAATTAAGCTGGTCGTATCACTATCTAAGTTACGATAAGGATTTAAATCAACTTGTTTTCCTTCGGCGATTTGTTGCCCCTATTGGAATCCTAAATGAAGAATTACGTTATAATATAATAGATTTGACTGAAGATTCCTTTATCGCAGAACATTATTCTGTTGATGGACACAATTATCATAGAATTAGTATGCATATTAATGTTTTAGATTTGATTGATGTTCAACCTTCGCAATTTAAATTAAACCAAAATTTTCCAAATCCGTTCAATCCATCAACATCTATTTCTGTTGAAATTGAAAGAGACTCATTTGGTAGTCTTATTATTTATAATATAAACGGCCAAATAGTAAATATTCTAAATGTTGGTTATTTTAAAGCCGGCGTTACCCAATTCAAGTGGAATGGTTTAGATATTTCAGGAAATGCCGTGAGTGGTGGAACCTATATCTACCGTTTAGAGATAGATGGATTATCTCAATCACATAAAATGGTCTTGCTTAAATAAGCATCCATTTTCCAAAACAACTTAAAACTAACCTTTCTCATGACTAAAATAAAATATTTAATACGAATATTTGTCTTTATTTCAACTTTGTTTGCAACCTGGTTCGATTCTATTCCAAGAATAATTACACAACCAAATGGTGAAACTATAGATTGTTTTATCACGGGAGATCAATTTGCCCGAAGACTACATGATTCGAAAAACTTTACAATTATAATGAATCATAATGATGGTTATTATTATTACGCCATTGTAGGATTCAATGAAGAGCTACTTCCTTCAACCGTCAAAGTGGGGCATGGGAATCCTGAAGAGTTTGGGATTTCACCGGGACTTTCAATAAGCTTAGAACAATATAATCAAAATAAAGAATTTTATAAAAATCCTGATTCCGAAAGAGTTTCTCGAGATGCGCCTACATCAGGCGAGCTCGCACAAATTAATGTGTTTATCCGGTTTGCTGACGATCCTACTTTTCCTCAGCCTCGCTCCTATTATAATGCTGTATTTCAATCCGATGAAGATGTACCATCTTTAAGACACTATTATTGGGAAGTCTCCTACAATACACTTTTGATTAATACTTTTCATTTTCCAGGTAGTATTGGAGATTTAAATACTGCGTATCAAGACGAACATAATCGAAGTTATTATCAACCACAATCCGGCAATAATCCCGATGGTTATCCAGACTCAAATGAACGAACTAACCGTGAACATACTTTATTGGCTAACGCATTAAATTCTATTGCAAGTGATGTGTCACCACTTATGGATATTGATGCAAATGATGATGGATATATCGATGCTGTTTCATTTGTTATTTATGGTGAACCTGGGGATTGGGCAGAACTTTTATGGCCTCATCGATGGTCCTTGTATTCACAAACTGTAACCATTAATGGTGCACAAGTTGGTGACTATCTCTTTATGCTTTCAGAATCATGGTATTTTAATGTGGGTGTTTTATGTCATGAGTTTTTTCATGTATTGGGTGCACCCGACTTATATCATTATGATGGTGGTGATGCACCATCTCCGGTTGGAGGATGGGATGTAATGGAAGCGAATACAAATCCACCTCAATATCCATCAGCATTTATGAAATATAAATATGGTGATTGGTTACCAGATTTACCTGAAATTATTGAAGGTGGTACTTATACGCTCAACCCACTTCAGCTTCAAGATAATGCAATATATAAAATTGCATCTCCAAATTCAGATTCTGAATATTTTGTAGTTGAATATCGCAAACAAGAAGGTTTGTATGAATCAAACCTTCCGGGAAATCGCTCTGGGTTAGTTGCTTATAGAATTAATACGAATGCTGGTAATGGGAATGCTTCGGGTCCTCCAGATGAAATTTATTGTTACCGACCGGGTGGAACATTAGAAAATGATGGAAACTTTGAATTAGCACCGTATAATTCCAGTAATAATCATACCCAACTCAATGATGATACTAATCCCGAATGTTTTCTTTACAGTGATGGGAATGGCGCTGATGGAGGCCTCAACTTATATAATGTCACAGAAGCTGGGGAAACTATATCCTTTACCATTTCCTTTGGAAACCCGGTAATTTCAGTTGATCCTGACGAATTAAATTTTATCCTGGATGCAGGAATTAACGGGAATCAATCAATAACAATCTCTAATTCAGGTGAAGCTGAAACCGTTTTGAATTATGAAGTCAATTTAACTGGTTCTGTCCCTTTCGAAAATCCGCAGGGTGGACCAGATGGTGGCGGCTATTTTTGGTCAACATCTACCGATGATCTTGGTTTGGATTATGAATGGATAAATATTGAAGGGTTAGCCACTCAAGTTATTTTCCCACATAATGATCAGTTTGGCTCATCACCAATTGAATTGCCCTTTGAGTTTGAATTTTATGGAGTTGATTATAATTATGTTGAAGTCAATGCCAATGGATGGATTGGATGGAATAGCTCAAACGAAACAACTTGGCTCAATGAAGATATCCCATCTCTGAATGCACCTAGACCGGCTATTTTTGGTTTTTTTGATGATTTAAATCCTGAAAATAGTAATGGAAACTCCAACTCTCAAGGTAATGTGTATTACCATGTAAATATAGATCGAGTTGTTATTTGGTTTAATGATATTGTTCGATGGAATACAACCGATTGGGGACTTTATGATTTTCAGATAGTTTTATTCTCAAATGGCTCATTTCAAACAAATTATCGAGATATGTCTGGGGTGTTGAATTCTAGTACTGTTGGTTTTCAGAATGAAGAAGGAACAGAAGGCACACAAATCATAGCAAATGAAAATTATATTTCAAGTAATTTTACCTGGGCTGCTTCATCATCTAATGTTGAGGTACCATGGGTTTTTCTTTCATCAAATGAAGGAGATCTTTCGGGTTCTCTAGTTGGGAATGAAACAGATGACATATACGTCCAAGTTATAACAACAGAAATGGAATCTGGGTCTTATGGAGCTACAATCAATATAACATCTTACGATGCAGATGCTGTAGCAATTCCAATCAATTTAACGATTACAGGAGATGTGACAACTCCAACTCTTCCGTATATTGATATTTCATCTTCTGAAGATGGAATTATAGCTTTACCCGAAAACGTTGATCCACTGTTTTCAGCCGTTGCTAATAGATATACTCATATTGTTACCCCGAATGGTGACCTAATCCAGATATTAATTCAGGACGATTTTACAGTGCATCAAATTCTACATTCTAAACACGTTTTAGAATCGTATCTAACAAATATTCCTGAGAGTGTTTGGGGAAATGACAAGACTACATTATCAAACGCTATCTCTGCAAGTAATGCAATTTTATTTCTTTTAAATGACGAAGACGAATATGAAAATCCAAATTTGTGGGCATTAATGGATTCAGGTGTTAGGGGACAAGACCTTCTTGCAACAGAAGTTTTTCCCGAAGGATCTGCCGCTTATATGAATAGTTCTGAACGTGATGCTACTTATGAAGAAGTTCTTCATTTTGTTCATGGTTATGGGATTCAATTGGCTAATCCTGCCATGCAAATTCAAATTGAAGAAGCGATGGCTAATGCAATTTCAAATGAAATATATAATCCTTTGAATGATTTACCTTTAGATGATTATGATGAAGAATACCTTGCTATGGGATTAGAATGTTATTTTGGTTTATGGGCTCATAACCCGAATGGTGATGGATATTGTGGCGATCAGGAATATGCATTTATTACTCGAGATTCAATGGAAGATGGTGACCCTGATTTATTTGAAATAATTGAAGGCTTTTTTGGTGAAACTTGGGAGTATTCAGCAGATTTACCTGGAAATTTTGAAAACAATTTTTATTTAAACTATCAATCGGATCTTAATTATACAAATCGATCCCAATTTTTAAAAAATGTGATTTTGAATGGAGAAAATTCTTTATCAATCTATGGGAATGAGTATAGTAATGTATTTATTGGAAATGATGAGAATACTCATTTTCAAGGATATGGAGAAGATGATTATTTTTATGGTGGTGAAGGTCAAAATGATCGTGCAATGTTTGTTGGAAATCAACAAGAATATGTTGTAATACCACCTTTTGCATCCAATGATTCATCTTATCAAATTATTGATATTGTACCAGCGCGAGATGGAATTGACCATTTATTTAATATTGAAGAAGTAGAGTTTAATGGAGTTGTTTACACTCTAAATGAATTATTAGGGGTAGATTCATCTATTCTACCTGATGAATATGCTTTGTACTCTCCCTACCCGAATCCTTTTAATCCAACTACATCCATTAAATTCGATTTAGTTAAAACAGGTAAAGCCTATTTAAGTATTTTTGATTTAATAGGAAATGAAGTTCGAGTTTTGGAAAGTGGCATATTAAATCGTGGGCAATATGTAAAGAATTGGGATGCCAAAAATAACGATGGACAATTTGTTTCAACTGGTGTTTATTTTATAAAACTGAGTACAGAATCATATAAGAAAACAATCAAAGTTCTTTATTTAAAATAATCTATAGAAAGTGTGAGTGAAATCACACTTTTCTTCGTTTAACAATTGAGTTATGGGAAAAGTTTATTCTACAGAGAGTAGTGTGCTTTTCTCTATCTCATTAATTTAATTGATATAAGGAGAAGAAGTAGAATGAAACTCAAACTCAAACGGAGTTCAAAATCAGGATTTACAATGATAGAAATCATGGTTGTGGTTGTTATTGTCGCAATTCTTGCGATGATTGCACTTCCAACTTATTTTGATCTTGTAAAAGGTGGGTATGCTTCTGAAGCGCGGACTGTAATGTCTAATGTTCATAATGCTTCAAAAATGTATTATCAAATAAAAGGATCCTGGCCATCAGAGATTGATGAGTTAGAACGATCAGGTCAATTAGATATTGATCAATCCACAAAATTAAAATGGTCATTCGATCTTCAGCTTAATGACCAAGGTGGTCGAATAACAGCAACCAGTACGGAAGAAATGTCGGGTGGTGCAGGTCATCAAGTTGTATTTGATGCTGATTTAGGTAAGTTTTTAGGATATGGTTCACCAGATAACGAGTAAAATATAATGGATTTAAAAAAGTTACTGACTTACTCAGTTGATAGTGGTGCATCTGATCTTCATTTAAGTGTTGGCTCCATTCCTATGGTTCGAATTAATGGAACCATGCAAACATTGAATATGGAACCATTAAAACAAGAAGATATGGAATCAATTTTACCGCAAGTTTTAGATAAGGATCAAATTGAGAATTTTAAAGAACGTAAAGAAATAGATTTTTCTACAAGTCTTGAAGGCAAAGGTCGGTTTCGAGTCAACTTTTTTAGTCAAATCAAAGGATTGGCAGGTGTATTTAGAACAATTCCTGAAGTAGTAAAGGATTTTGATGATTTAGGCATTCCGCCTATTTTAAAGAACCTTGCGTTAATCGATCGTGGTCTCGTATTACTTACAGGGCCAACTGGTTCGGGGAAGAGCACTACTCTTGCAGCAATGGTTGATCATATTAATATGCATAGAAAGTGTCATATAATAACGATCGAAGACCCAGTGGAATATTATCACCACACAAAGGAAAGTTTAATTAATCAGAGAGAATTGGGTGCAAATACTCATAGTTTTGCTAATGCAATGAGATCTGCTCTTCGTGAAGATCCAGATGTAATTCTTGTTGGTGAGATGCGTGACCTTGAAACAATTTCATTAGCATTAACTGCTGCGGAAACCGGACATTTGGTTTTATCAACACTTCATACATCCAGCGCGGTAAAAACCATCGATCGAATTATTGATATTTTCCCAACAGGGCAAAAAGGTCAGATTAGGTCTATGTTATCTGAAAGTTTAGAAGCTGTAATTGCTCAAAAGCTTTTAAAAACAAAAGATGGAAAATCCAGAATTCCAGCCTGTGAAATTATGATTGCCAATACTGCGATTAGAAATCTTATTCGTGAAGATAGA
The DNA here is from genome assembly GCA_018649625.1 of Fidelibacterota bacterium. GTDB lineage: Bacteria > Fidelibacterota > Marinisomatia > Marinisomatales > UBA1611. The sequence continues at coordinate 24,991 of JABIHN010000111.1, forward strand.
ATTTATCAAATTCCATCAATTATTCAGTCTGGCGGTGTGGAAGGGATGCAATCATTGGATCAGGATTTGCAACGATTAGTATCTCAGGGCCATATTGAACGCAAAATGGCTGCAGCAATCGCAGAGAACCCTAAACTATTTGCACAAAACGTATTATAATTCGTGACAATTAAACAATCAAGTTCTGGTGTTGGTTTTATTGAAATTATGACAGCAATGTTAATAATTTCAATTGCATCTCTTGGTTTGCTTATGGGTGTTGTTCATGCTAGAAGTGAATTGCATGCACTTGAGATTAAAGAACGAGCAACAGAAGAATTGCTTAATTACATGGAATATTGGAAAGGTAGAATAGCGGATGGTGGTCTTTCACCTTCTGAAAGGGCTGGCGATCCAGATGGAGATGAAGTTTATCTTGTTGGAAAGCGTGGGGAAAGATATTCGATTAAGGCACGTTTATTTTATTCTTTAGACAGACTCAATCGTTTTAATGATTATGGAGTCACTGATTTTAATAGATATAAACTAGACTGTTGGGTTGAATGGAGCGACTTCTTTATTTCACCAACAAATAAATATGCAGGTAGAGTCGTAAAAAAAAGAAGATTGTCTACAATTATGACGGAATTTGATACGTGATAAAATATATTTTGAAACAGGCTTCGAAGGGAATGACCCTTGTAGAATTATCAGCATCAATTGTTGTAATGTCTGTCATCGCATTTGGAATGACATCAGGTGCACAAGCTGTAATGCTTCATTACCAGACGGATACAGTTCGTACCGATATTCGTCATTATGGAAATAGCATCATTCGAGAAATTACAAGGGAGTTAAATTTAGCACAAAAAATTGAAATTGATGGTCATAATGGCTTCTCTAGGTTGAAATTATATGACACCTTTACCGATATAAGTCCTGAGTTATATATCTCCTGTCATAAGAACAATGGTATTGAGTTTGATAGTGATATTCCATTAAATGGTGTTTTGAAATTTCCGAGTGAAGGTGCCTTCCGTGGTAATGATGAAAGAACAGTCTATGTTAAAGATTTTCTTGTGGAATATGAAAAAGATACTCGTCCCACTTTATCTCTATTCAAATCATCCTATGTTCATTTAACTTTAACTATTGCAATGGAAATGGATGTGAATCCAGGTGAACGCGATATTGAAGAAGAGCATACTTTTCACCGGACGGTATTTTTAGGAACATCTTATATTCAAACTAAAGTTACAGATTCAATGAGTGAAGACGATGAAGTATAGACTTGTAACTCCTGGATCAGTCGCACCGTTGGCAATATTGTTTACGATGGTGAGCATGGCATTTACAGTCGCTTATTTAAAGAATACCTTTAGTCAAGCAGCGATGGAAAAATATCGCTATTCTGAATGGAAAGCTTTGTATGCTGCTGAAGCTGGATTGAATGATGTAGGGATTATAGTCTTGCCTAAAATTTCGGGTGATACATTATTATTAACAGATGGATTTGATTTTGGCAAAGATGAGAATGACGAACCGATTGGTTCGTATAAAGATATCGCGTGCTCGACCCGACTCCTTCCTAATTCAACTCGAAATGAATATATTGCCTATTCAACGGGTGTTGCGAATTATGTATCTCCAAGTGGCACAGATGTAGAAATTGAAAGACGTGTATTCACAACGATGGTTCCTACTGGCTTTGAAGAATTCATGTATTTTACAGATGAGGAAGAACCCACCGGGCCGGGTAATACTGGCGTTGTAAACTTCGGAGCAAATGACCAGCTCGAAGGGAAAATACATACTAACGGTCAAATGACAATGAGTTCTTTCGGTTGTCCAGATTTCTCTGGAGAAGTAGCTATAACTCATGATGCAATTGAAGAGTATGGGACAGGAGTTGTTGGGTATAATAACTGTTCAGATAGTTTTGAAGATGATGATGGTAATATGATTTTAGATACTGTTTCTACTATTGAATATCCTCCATCAAATTCAGCAGAAACTGCTCGACGACATGCGACTCGAGTATTCGAAGCAGATGATAAATTATTTAGATCAGGAAAAAAAGATACGTTAATTATGACGGAAATAAACTTTGTTCCGGGTGGATATTGGGCAGCTCAATGGTGGTATAATATTCCACCTGTTGGCAGTCCCGCAGCAGAATATGATTTTTTTTATGATAGTACTGTAACTGATTTAACTTGTTTCACAGGAACATTGCACTTATTTCCCAATAACTTTGATAATATAACTAATACGTATAATGGAAATTTTCTCGTTATGAGTAGTACAGATGCATCGGGAAATAATGTCATGGATGAAATTATTGATTTAATAGAAAATGGTGATTTAATTCAAATTAAAAATAATAGTAGCACAAAGATTTTATCATTTACAGCAACAGCAGCAGCATCACTTGGTACAGATCGCATACGAGTTTCTTATTTAACTACTACTTTAAATTACTTTGGGCCTACAGGTGAAGGATTTAACCATGGTGAACCTATTACATTTGTAAATACCAGTGCATCCACAGGGCTCAACTCAGATGTAGAATGGAATTCATTCCATTATTATCATGATCATTTAGATATTGTAGGTGCGTATTGTGAAGCGGGTCGTATCCAGCATTTTGATTTTGAATATTGGAACTTCGGTGGAATATCTGGAAATAATTGTGATATATTTTCTTGTCCTGATATTATTTATAATAGTGAATATGTTCATATGAACCGAACATTTTTTGCCGGCGGATCATCACCAACTGTTATTTATGTCAAAGGTGGACAGGTTTTAGTGCGAGGGACTATTGATGGTCAATATTCAATAGTTACAGACGATTATACTGAATATAGACGCCACGACGATTTAACAAAAATTGATCGAGTTTGGGGTAACATTTGGTTAATAAATGATATAGTTTATGAAAACTCGTGGGCCAGTGGCTCTGTTATGACGCCTGCTAATGGCGGGTCAAATGGAGTTCTCGGGCTTATTGCTGGTGGAAATGTTATTATTGCGAATACGCGACCAAATGGTGCACAAAACAGACAATTTGGTCAAGATATTATAATTAATGCTTCTATTTTGGCAATGAATGGTGGTTTTATTTCCCATTATTGGCAAAACTCGTTAACAAATTTTCATGATGCTGTTCCTATTACTTGGAATGGCATTACAAGTGTTATCGCCGATGGTCGTGGTGGTCATAGGAATTATTATATAGAACAAACAGGAATTGCACCGAACTACAATGGTAGTTATACAGGAACTCAAGATTATAGAGGCGACGTGAACTTGTGGGGTTCGATAGTTCAATTAAGACGTGGTTATATGCTTCGAAATGCAAGTGGCCCATATAATGTGAATGCTCCCGGTGTTGGATATGATAAAAATTATCATTACGATTACAATTTACGGCTCACGCCGCCACCTTGGTTTCCAAATTTGGAAAGTGAAAGTGGTGAAGTAATTTTAAAAATGGCTTCTTATGGTGAAGCTAAATAAACCTATTAATTTAAAAGAGAAAAAATGTATCTTGGATTAGACATTGGGAGACAATACATAAAAATGGTCTCCGTAGAAAAAACAAAAGATGGCTTTAAAATATTAGATGCTGGTGCAAGATTAGTGCCAGAACCAAATACTGCCTTTGATCCTGAAAAAATAGATAAAACGCTCTGGGTAATGGCAGTGAAAGAGTTGTTTAAACAGCAAGGATTAAACCCGAAAAAAATCAAAGGACTCATAACTGGAATCAGTGGTTCTTCTGCCAGTGTAAAACAAATTACAACAATGGAAATGCCTACAGATGAACTGAAATCCGCTATGACATTTGAAGCTCGAAAACATATTCCAATGGATGGTACTGATGCTGTAATTGATTTTCAAATATTAGGATCAAATGAACGTGAAATGGATAAAATAGATGTGGGGTTGGTTGCTTGTACAAAGGGGGCTTTAAATCTTCATATGGATTTGATAAAAGAATGTGGCCTTAAACCAGGTATTGTAGATGTGAACCCAATTGCAATGAGTAATGCATTTTCTTTTATTAAAGAATTACCGGATGATGGTTTAGTTGTGGTTTTAGATATTGGTGCAGTTTCATCTACTTTAGTCGTATATGGAAAAGGAAAGCAATTTTTTACACGTGACCTTCCAATTGGTGGTCATCATTTTGTGAAAGAATTAGCTAACCAAAAAGATATTTCTTATACTGATGCACAAGACTTACACTACAAGGAAGGTGTATCCGCGTCCATAAAAAGCGTTTCAACCGATACTGATGCAGTAGTTGGAATTGCTGAAAAAACCGTTTATGATAATTTGGTTGAAGATTTAAGACGTTCTTTACGCTTTTATGCTAAACAAACGGGTCAAAGTTTTTTTCTTAAAATATTTTTATCCGGTGGTTCTGGAAATACACCTGGTTTAACAGATTTTATTCATAGCAAATTAAATATTGAATGTGCAGTTTTTGATCCCTTTGAAAATATGGCAGGTGCTGAAGATCTTTCAGTAAGCAATAGTTGCCAATATACGACTGCACTTGGTTTAGGAATTCGGGGAGGGATGGTCAATGAGTAAACAATATATATTGATCAATTTAAATAAAGCTGAAAGTGCTGAATCCAGACTTGAAAAAATTCGCGAAAAAGCCCGTTGGGGAATTTTCGGAGTATTAATCATCCTTTTGCTTGGAATGAATATTCGAGTATGGATGATTGGCTCAGGTTATAATAGCATCATTAAACAAAAAGATAATGAAGTGAGCCGATTAAAATCGGATATCGCTAAACTTGAATCTGAAGGTAAAAATTTATCTAAATATGATATAATGGAATTTGCTGATTTGGAACAGGGAAGATTCTTGTGGGCGCAAAACATGGAAGAATTGGGAAAACTGACACCGGATGATATGGCAATTACTGGATTAAGATTTAAACGAGAAAAACTTATTATTCGCGGTATAGCTTTAACTTTTGAAGATAGAAAAGATTTTGAAATTATAGATGAATATGTTCAAACCTTGAGACGGAATAAAACATTCTCGGGCAATTTTGCGAAAATTAAATATGTAGGTCATAGTAAAATCACCGTTAGGGGACAAGATATTGTCCGATTTGAAGTTGAAGCAACCATCTAAATTTTATTAACAAGCAATATTATTAAACAAAATAAATAATCATATGGCAGAAAAACGTAATATAATATTATTTGGTGCAGTCATTTTACTCACCATCTCTTATTGGGTGAGTGCATCTACTTTGATAGGTGAAAAGCCTTTTAAAATAAAACTTCTAGAAATGGAACAACAAGAATTAAATGAAAACTTAATTAGTGCCCAAATTTTAGCGAGTCAATTAGATAGAGTATTTACACTCTTTCAGGAAAATTTAGCATTGTCAAAAGCAGACTCATTAGCTGATGATGCCAACTTACCTTTCTTAAATAATTTGACAGATATGTTAGAAAATTTAGATATTAAATTATTGGGCATTAAACCAAAACAACGAATTGATAAAAGTAATTATTTCAAAGCCCCTTACATCATTACTTTGGAATGTACTTTTGAACAATTTGGTCGATTCCTTTCCGAAATTGAACGTTCACCAAGATTAATAACTATTGATGAATTTGAAGTCAAGAATGGGATAGAGCGAATTAAGGCTAATATTATGGAAGAAAAACTTATCTACCAGGAATTTGTTGTCAATATATCCACGATAACATTGGTGAAATCTAAATCAAAGGTATCATCATGAGTGAAAGATCCGTTACAATTTGGAATTTAGTAATTGGCTTGGCAATTTTTTCATTGATTGCATCAAGTTTTAAACTTTTTCCTATGAATACAAAATATGGCAAACTGAAAGCACGTTCCCAAAATGTACAATTTGGTACGGACAAGGAATTAGAGAATATAATTACTTATCTTGAAAAACGATTAGAAGAACGAAGCCAATATTATTTCTCTATCGAAAATACGCCAATGATGCTTACCAATGTACTAACCCTTGCAGATGGAACTGGGCGTCATACCCGTCGTAATCGGAATGCTCTTAGAGTTGCCTTGGTTTACCAAAGGGAAGATTATTTTCAAGCACAACTAGACTATAGAGGAAAGGCTTTTACTGTTAGTGTAGGAGATACAGTTCAAAATATTGGTGTTATTGAAATGATTGACAAAACTCAAGTATTAATTAATACGGGTAAAGAAGTGAAATCTTATTCTACACCCCAAAATGGGATTATAGGCATTGAAGGTGGAACGAGTATGATTAAAGTTTCTAATCGAAAAAAATATAAAATCGATAAAGGCGAGATGAATCTTTTAGTCAATTCGTCCAATAAAATTAAACCAAACAAATAAAATGAAACAAACGATTAAGGATAAAACCATTATGAACTTTTTTAACCCGGCAAAATTTCTTTTGTTGATATATATTTTACTTGTTCCAATATCTGGACAAAATTTAGATGAAAATGAAGCGAAAAGTGCCTTAATTACAATGCATGCTGAAGATGCTTTTTTACCAAGTATTTTAGCCATCCTCGCTCAAGAAAGTGGATATAATATTGTAACAGATCCGAATGTAAATCGGCAAGATAAAATATCAATTCATTTAGATGAAGTTCCGATTGAACAAGCAATCAATTTAATTGTTCGTGCAGTGGGGCTCAGTTATGAAATGGTAGGAAATTCATTTCTTGTCGCAGATCCTAAAAAATTAAAAGAAGAAGTGGGTGTAACATCTTATGTAGTGGATTTGAAATATGCAACGGCCGTTGATGTAAAAGAAATGCTTCAGGATATATCAAAACAAGTTCAAGTTGATATCCCGGGAAATAAATTATTAATTCATGCATCTCCAAAGAAAATTGCAGAAATAATTAAAGTGGTTAAAAAAATAGATGTACCTGCAATTCAAATAATGTTGGAAACACGATTGATTGAAGTCGCTGCTGATGTGGAAGAACAATTGGGAATTGATTGGTCAAGGTTATCTAAAGTCACAAATATTTTCGCCGAGACAGGTAATCCGCTTACGGATGGCGGTGGATCTATATTACCCCCGACAGAAACGAGAGGTCAACTACCAAAAGAAATGGATTTCAATAGGTTAAGCCTTGAAAAGGGGTTGACATCGTTCTTTCCAAAATATTTTAGTCGACAATTAACTGCATTTGATATGACGTTAGAATTACTTCAGAAAAATAATAAAGCTGAAGTGTTAGCTGATTCTAGATTAACGACAATCAATGGACGAGAAGCGAATATTAAACTTGTTGATATTGTTCCTTATATTTTGAGCTCTGGTGGAGTCGGTGGCCAGGTTCAAGTCCAAAGAGAAGAAGTCGGAATTAAATTGAAAATATTACCTACTGTCAATACTGATGGATATATAACTGTAAGAGTTGAACCTGAAGTTTCAACTATTTTTGAGTTTATTGGTCCCGACAAAAATATTCCACGTGTTAAAAGTAGAACATCTTCTACGACAATTCGAGTAAAGGATGGAGAATCTATCATCATTGGCGGATTATTGAGTAACGATAGGAAAAAAACAACTTTTCAAGTTCCAATTTTAAATAAAATCCCTTGGCTAGGTAAAAAGTTGTTTACATCAAATGGAGTTATTGAAAGGAAAACTGATATGATAATTCAAATAACACCTAGAATTGTTCAAGATGCTTATACTGGTATTGAAAAAACAGCAGATATG